>NZ_JAVRID010000010.1:0-137898 GCF_031846205.1 Alteromonas sp. W364
CAGTAAATCGAAGCCAAATTGTAATGTTGCTCGCCACTCCAACCTAGTCTCTAAACTTTCGTTTGGATGTCTCCGTTGAAGTGAGCGCGCATTTTAGAGATAAATGAATTTAGTTCAAGTGCTTTTTTCAAAAAGAGAGAAGTTTTTTGAAAAACCTGACTCGTTCGCACTTATTTTGCACAAAGTGACCATTTATTATCCAATTTGAAATAAATCGCCTATTTTACGCATGGAAAACTAGTAAAACTCGCGCAAAACCGTCATATTGTAGGGGCCTTTTACATAACATTAACAAAAAAAGATAAGGGAAGGTTATGGTATCCATAAAACTGCCACTCGTACTCGTGGCAACAATCATATTAGCTGTGATTGGTTTTTTTACTTCATCGTCGGTATTGGACCAAGATGCAACTACATTACAAAAATCTTTATTTTCGGTCGGGGTGGTCGCAAACGGCCTTTTGATTATTATATTGAGTTCACTGACTAAAACTAGTTCAACTGTTTCGGAAACAAATGAAAGCGCTAGCACAGAAGGAGAAGATGACATAGCCACATTATATGTGGGTAATCTTCCTTACCGTGCTAATGAACAAGTTGTAAAGGAACATTTTGAGAACTTTGGTTACGTTAAATCAGTTCGTTTAATGAAGGATAAGCGCACTGGTAAACGCAAGGGTTTCGGTTTTGTAGAGGTAGGTGTTGACGCAGCCGAAAGCATGATAAAGAAACTTAACGATTCTGACTTCCAGGAAAGAACGATTAAGGTTAGGCCAGCTAAGGATAAGGTAGCCTAAGTTCTATTACTAAGGAAACGCGAAAAGCCCACCTTAAACTTAGATTGTTTACGTTACATAATAATGTAAACCTTCAACAGTTTTGGATGGGCTTTTTTGTATCTATCAGATTAGTATGTAGTTTGTGGTTCGATTCCTTCCAACAGCTTCGCATTGAAACTGTGAAAACGATTTATCGCTGTCAAAATATCCGGCACCTGCACATCTTTCAGTTCATTAACCAAACTATTAATAACGGCTTTAAAGTCACCTTCATTTTCTAGCTGCTCATTTGCCGTATTTAACCCATCAAGTACTTTATTCAAATATTGCGCTACCGCCTTTGGTGCTTTTAGGTCAGCAGCGGTCTCAGAATAATTCTTCACTTCGTCGTATTTCTGCATTTTCTGATAACTTTCAGCTTTCGTTAATTGAAAAGCAAAACTAGCCAACTCTTTTGTATCATAGCCGATCTCTAAAGACTGTTTAAAAGCCTCTTCAATATCGCCCCTATAAAAAGTGTTCGCAATATCATCCGCTTGTGCAACAAGGTCACCAATTGCTTTTAATTCGTTGTCATCCAAATCACCACTAATCGCTAAAGAAAAGTTTGCTGACTGCTCAAAAACGGTTGAACTCGCAAAATTGCCTTGATCACTGACCAAGCTCGCTGAGCTGTATTGTTCTTTTAATCCAAAACTCACTTTTACTTCATCACCATCGCGAGTTCGGACGTAAAACTCACTCTTTTCCGCTTTCGTCGAACTTTCAAAATCTAGGGAGCTAGCGTTTATCTCAGGTGATTTACCGAAAACTTTGTCTTCGAGTTTGCCTATGCCGTCAAATATGGACGATTTACTTGCCGCAATGCCTTGGGCAATTTCATCATTCAATGTATCACCCAGTTCTTTCTCGGCTAACTCAATCCCCATCGTTACGCCTGTTCTAGCCTGCTCAAACAAAGCTGTTAACTTATCGTCCGAGTCACCGTTCGAAGCGGCTTTATTAATGACGCCCCCAACGAAAGATAGAACGTTTTTCGCCACCTTTTCAAAATCAAAAAGAGGCTTTTGATTCTCTTTTTCATCTTCTGTTGATTTTGGGCTTATGTCGGCTGACTGTCCATTGACAGACAAGGTGCTATTGATCGCCCCGCTTAAAACTCGCGCAGCAACCTTTCGATTATCAGAAATAGCTTCGTTATTTTGAGCAAAAGATTGTTGTAACTCTTTAGCTTGTTTCAAACCATCTTGTTGAAGCTGTTTATTCAGGGCAACCTCAGGCCTTACCTGTTTTGGCTGCTCTGTTGGAAAACTCTTTATTTCACTAAAATTCATGACAGATACCTCACTATCCTCAACATCTGTATCGACACATAAAAATAAAACCTTTAGCTTTAACTTGGTAAATTCTGAAAAAACTTTACAATTCGCGAAATTCAAACGTTTTTTAGGTTCATCATGTCAGTAGATTTAACGAGTAAATACAAGGCTCAACTAGATAATAAAGAACAAAAGGTTCGCACTCTTCTGCAGCCTTTTTATCAAGATGAAATAGACGTATTCGACTCTGAACCTGAGCATTTTAGGATGCGCGCAGAATTTCGAATCTGGCACGATGGCGCTGACACTTATCACATCATGTTTAACAAAGAGACAAAAGAGCAATATCGCGTTGACCAATTGTCAGCAGCTAGCCGAGTAATAAACAAAGCGATGAAAGCAGTTTCAGAAGCCCTAATTGGGAATGAACCGCTGCGTAAAAAGCTTTTTCAGATAGATTATTTGAGCACCTTAACCGATGAAATACTGGTTACCCTTGTCTATCACAAACCTCTTGATGAAGAGTGGGTTAATGAGATCACTAGCCTGAAGCAAGCTTTAAGCTCTGAACTAAACATTCAATTTATTGGGCGTTCAAGAAAGCAAAAGGTTGAAGTTGACCAAGATTTTGTCATTGAAAGACTTCATATTAATGGTGAAGCTTTTGAATTTAAACAAATCGAAAATAGCTTCACTCAACCCAATGCACTGGTGAATTGCAAAATGATAGAGTGGTCTGTTGAACAAATTAAAGACCTGCCGGGTGACTTGCTTGAATTATACTGTGGAGCAGGCAACTTTTCTGTACCTTTGGCGAAGCACTTTGACAAAGTGTTGGCCACAGAAATATCAAAAACATCAGTCAACGCGGCCCAATTTAATATCGAAAGAAATGCTGTTGATAATTTGCGTATCGTCAGACTTTCAAGCGAAGAGTTTGTTGAGGCAAGTCGCGGAACAAGGGAGTTTAATAGGCTGAAAGATATTAGTTTGAGTGACTATAACTTTAGCACTGTTTTAGTTGACCCGCCTCGCGCAGGGCTCGATGATGCGACTATTGCTTTGATTCAAGAGTATGACAACATCATCTATATTTCTTGCAACCCGACTACACTTGCGGAGAATTTAGAGAAGCTTAATAAGACACATGACGTCAGTCGCGGCGCCATTTTCGATCAGTTCCCGTTTACTGAGCACATCGAAAGCGGTGTTTACTTGCGAAAACGCTAACCAACGTTTCGAGTCGAATATTCAACTGCGCCAAATTGAATAAAGCGCAGTTGAAGCTTCACTCTTTGTGCTATTCCTGAGCGCGCCGGTCCATCAGAATCTAAGGCTTCCGCACCTGCACTAAATACCAATTTCACCATCGCTTCAGCTTGCATAGTTGCAATATTTCTTGGAAGCTTTAACTGCAACACGACGTAATCACCTAACTCCTCAATAAAGTGTTGGATTTCACGGGCAACCGCAGCCCGAAACGCTGCTGATGTGCCGGTATGTTCACGCAACAATAGTCTAAATACATTTTTGTTAGCCGAAATAAATTCCATAAATGTATCTACCGAAATATCGATAACACCGCCGCCAGCCTCAATCCTTTGACGAGCTTGTCGCATTAACTGACGCAAGGCCAAGCCAGCTTCATCAACCAAAGTTAACCCTAATTCATTGATATCTGAAAAGTGTCGATAAAAAGAGGTAGGCGCAATACCCGCTTGACGAGCAACTTCTCGTAGACTCATTGCGGAAAGGCTTTTATCCTCATCGAGTAAGCTAAAAGCAGCGTCCACAATACGTTGTCGAGTTTGCAGTTTTTGTTCTTGTCTATTCATAGTGTGAAAGAATACAACAAAAACTGAGATATTAAGAACTTTATTTCTTGCCAAATACGGCAACAAAAGTTAAATTAGCGTACAGTTGTAAGCTGAAATTTTAGGTCATCATTTGAAAAAACCACCCATCATAATTACCAACGTATTGGTATTTAGTGTTCTTACATTATTAGCCTTGGTAGGGACACCAATTTGGGCATTCACCTATGGATTCGACGCTGTCGAAATAGGTTTTACTATCTTCTTGTTCTACTTTACTGGCATGTCTATTACTGCTGGTTACCATCGTCTTTGGTCACATAAGGCATATGATGCGCATCCGGTTGTAAGGTTTATTTTAGCCGTTGGTGGCGCAATGACGGTGCAGAACAGTATTTTGCATTGGTCGTCAGACCATCGTGTGCACCACCGTCACGTTGACGTTAACGATCAAGACCCTTACTCTGCTAAGAAAGGTTTTTGGTATAGTCATATGGGCTGGATGCTAAGAGAGCATAAAGCAACTCGCTTCGCTGACTACAGCAATTGCCGCGACCTGCAAAAAGACAAAATAGTGATGTGGCAGCATAAGTACTATTTGCCGATCGTGTTGGTCTCAAATTTTGGCATCACTGGTTTGGTCGGTTGGTTAAACGGCGATGTCCTTAGTATGCTTCTGCTTGCTGGCGTGACGCGTATCGTACTCGTGCACCATGTTACATTCTTTATCAATTCACTTGCTCACATTTGGGGTTCGCGCCCATTCACAGATAAGAACACAGCTCGTGACAATGGTATTCTTGCATTTTTCACATTTGGTGAGGGGTATCATAACTATCATCATATCTTCGAATATGATTATAGAAATGGCGTCAAGTGGTGGCAGTTCGATCCGACTAAATGGATGATAAAAGCCCTATCTTATGTTGGCCTTACCAAAAACTTAAGGAAAACACCGGAAGAGCGCATTGAAAAGGCGAAATTAGAAATGCAGCTAAAATATGCGCAAGATAAGGCGATAACCTTACCAGACGCGGAAGAGATTTTAGCTAAGATGCAGCATGAGTATGAAGTCTTGATGCATAAAATGTCTGAGTTCTACGCGACTAAAAAGCGTTTAATGAACTTGAAGAAGAAAGATATTCAAAAGTCTTACGAGAGTTTTGAGCTCGACTTTAAGTGTAAAGAGTTAAAGAAAACCTTAGATGTGCAAAAGCAAAAATGGCGATCCATATATGCTTTCTACTTTGAGCTTCGGACAGCTTAAAGCTACAAATTAATAAGAAAGGATGCTTCGGCATCCTTTTTTATTTCTAAAATATTGATAAACTACTGAAAACAAGACTGGAAATGTATACATGCCACACAGAAAAAAGAACAGTAATGCCTTCGATTTTGATGCCGTCGTTATCGGCACAGGCCCTGCGGGTGAAGGTGTTTCTATGCAGCTTTCAAAGGCAGGCAAACGCGTCGCCGCAATTGAGCGATATGAATCGGTAGGTGGTGGTTGTACGCATTGGGGCACGATTCCATCGAAGGCTTTGCGTCACTCTGTCAGTCGTTTGGTTGAATACAATCAAAACCCGCTTTTTAACGATAATAACTCAACACGTAGCCTAACGTTCGCAGACATTATGCAGCATGCAAGCGGTGTGATCCGAAAGCAATCTCGTCTACGCTCATCTTTTTACGAGCGAAACAGCGTGCCTGTTATTACGGGAGAAGCGAGCTTTATTGATAAAAATACCTTGAGTGTCAGTCGTAATGACGGATCAGTTGAGACGATTACTGCAAAACAGTTTGTCCTGGCCGTAGGTTCTAGTCCCTATACACCAAAAGACATCGACTTTAAGCACCCAAGAGTCTACAACAGTGACACATTGCTATCGCTGAAGCACCACCCCAAAACAATCATCGTTTATGGTGCCGGTGTTATTGGTAGCGAATATGCTTCAATCTTTCGAGGTATGGGCGTTAAAGTGGATTTGGTTAATATGCGTGACCGCTTACTTTCATTCCTTGATACAGAAATATCAGACGCGCTAAGCTATCACCTTTGGAATAACGGCGTTGTGATCCGTCACAATGAAGAATACGAATCAGTAGAAACCCACGATGATTACGTTGTGCTTAACTTAAAATCTGGTAAGCGTATGAAGGCTGACTGTTTGCTATTTGCTAATGGTCGTTCGGGAAACACTGCCGAACTGGCACTCAAAAACGTTGGCTTGAAAGCAGATAGCCGCGGGCAAGTGAAAGTAAATAGTAACTACCAAACCGAAGTTGAAAACATTTATGCTGTTGGAGACGTCGTTGGCTATCCTAGCTTAGCATCAGCTGCTTACAATCAAGGGCGTTTTGCTGCTGAAGCAATGCTTTCAGGTGAATGCCACAAGGCGCTTGTCGAAGATATTCCAACAGGAATATATACACTTCCAGAGATCAGTTCTGTAGGTAAAACCGAACAACAACTGACTGAGTTGCGCATCCCCTATGAAGTGGGAAGAGCTCAATTTAAACACCTAGCTAGAGCACAAATCGCCGATACGGTAGTTGGAAGCTTGAAACTACTCTTCCACCGCGAAACCAAAGAGCTACTGGGTATACATTGCTTTGGTGAAAGAGCGAGTGAAATTGTCCATATCGGGCAAGCTATCATGCAACAAGAGGGCGCTGGAAATACGATTGAATATTTCGTGAATACTACCTTCAATTACCCAACCATGGCTGAAGCTTATCGTGTTGCAGCATTAAATGGACTAAATAGAGTTTTCTAAATTTATCTAGCTAAAAAAAAACCTCCAAATGGAGGTTTTTTTATGCTTTTAATTCGACCTTAGTCCATTTGCATGGTGGTCGTAAATACAATACCGGTATCGTCAACATCAGTAGACATCGACACTACCATTTTAGTATCTAACATGCCTTCCAATTCTGGTGGAATAGGCTGGCCGCTCATTTGCATGATAGGAAGCATCTGTTCGAAGAATTTACCGTAATCAATCTTCAAAGCATTCATTCCGTTTTGCGTTAAACCTTCTGAAAGAACACTTTCCGCTTGAACTGTGCCTGCTTCGCCAGCATATAGTACAAGGTGTTCATCACTTGCTTTGGCAAAAACTTCGATACCAAACTGACTTAACATGGGTACTACATCTGCCATATTTAACACTTCGCCTTCGGCTGGAAGAGGCTGTTGTGCAAGGAATGGAACGAATGTTTGTAAACTAGCGTAAAGAGCTTGTATGTTTTCAGCAGATACCGAAACTACCGCATCTAAAGAAGTTGCACCCTCTCCACTCATATCAAACTCAAATTCGTTGATTGCTGCGGCAACACCATAGAATCCATTGGCTACACCTGCCATCGCGAATGCGCCTGTAGGATTGTTTTGTTGCATTTCAGCTTGGAGTGCCAATAATGGCTCGCAAGACAAGCTCATGTTAGACGCAGCAGACCACATACTACTAACACTGCTACTCAGGGCTGACACATCTAAGCCAAGCGCAACCGATAGCATGCTTTTGTTGTCGGTAGCATAGTTCGGTAAGAAACCTCTAAGTGCTTTCAAACCATCTTTAGCGACTTTACTGCTTGTAGGGATTAATACTCTACCGTCGATATTTAGCGATTTACCTGAACTTTGGTTAATAGTAGTGTCGATAAACATGCCTGGCCACATAGCTGTCAGCATATCAACATCTGCTTTACACTCCGGCGTTCTAAGCATCTCAAACTCTCTCGCAATCTCGCCATCGCCTAACACACCAATATCTTTGGCAATTGAGTTTCCATCAACAGTAGTCAACATTTTGCCAATTTCTTGTGTGCTAATGAAGCCAATACCGTCTTTACTCATCTTGTATTCGCCGAACATTTTGCTGTAGATTTCACTATCTGTGATAGGATTTTTTGGCTTAGTAACTGCAAGTGAAAGCTTTAAATGCTCGTCATCAAATTCAGCTGCATGGAAAGTCATTACTCCCCAACCATCTGCTGCTCTGACTAATAATTCAAGACCGAGTTCTTCATCTAGCAAATAACTGGTATAAGCGACGCCTTCAATTGTTTTATCAGCATAAGTGATGCCAGAAGAGACTTGAGCATCACTGAAAAATGAAAGAAATTGCTCTTCACTATCTAACTCAAAGTGCATGACTGGTGATACACCTACGAAATAGACAAGAGAGCGCTGCGCATCTTTCATTCCCGTAGTAGAAACAAATGTTTCTGGCGCTGCAACAGCTTCAAAAAAGCCATTAAAGATTGCCAGTCCAAACTTTGATGCAGGATCATTCTCATCTTGCATCATTTCGTCGAATACCTGACCAAACTGATCGTACTGACCAGGCTGCATGCCCATAGATGCTAGGTAAGCAGTCATATTTAGCGGTTTCATTTGTGCAGATAGCAGCACAGTGTCAGCTGGAACGTAATCCAAACGCTCCATATCTTTGCTACCGCCTAGGAATTGGTATGCACCAACACCGACAGCAACTAGCAATAATACTACCAGTAGTTTTTTCATAGATGTTCCTTATTTATATCCATTCTTAAAAGCGAAACCCTTCGCTTTTCAATTAGTTGATGTGTTTTGTCAATTAAGGTGTGGGTACGGATATGCTTCTCTACCATCTCAATTGACGGTAGATAAAATACCATGTAATCGGGGTCATGCATAAGGTAAAACGATAAAATTCTGTGCCAGAAGCAAAAAAACCTCCCAAAAAGGAGGTTTTTATCAATTCGACTCAGTATTAGTTTTTAGCTAACAATGCATCTCTGTGCGCAACGACTTCGATTGTCATCGTTTTAGGATCGAAAGTCATAGTAGCAATTGCTTTATCACTTACGTCGCTCGCTTTTTGAATTACAGCTTCTTCAGCACGTTTGAAGACTAAATTAGACGCTATCTGTTTACTCATACACTCACTATTCATAGTCAGTGTAGTTTTATCCATACAATTGAACAACTTAGCTTCACCGGCATTAGCATTCGCAGACATCGCGACTGCTGAAACTGTCATCAACATGATTGTTTTTAAATATTTCATATCAGTTCTCGGTGAATTAACAGTGATTAAAGTATAGACAAACATAACCTCGAAATCAAGTGAAATCACACGAATATTACAGTTATATTACAAGGATAAGAAAATAACATGACAATTACTGTCATAAAGCAAAATAAATCATCAAATTCGGGCATCAAAGAGACAAGCGAAGCCTATTAAGTAAGATTAAATATGATAATAGTTTGTTGACTAGGTATCTTCTTGCACAACTTTGTCGCTATTTTGCGACAACACAAATTTTCTAAGTTCAGTATAGGGCATTGGCTTTCCGAACAAGTAACCTTGTGCTTCATCAGTCCCCAGGGCAAGCATCTGCTCAGCTTGTTCTTCGTGCTCGACCCCTTCAGCAATAGTCGTTAAGCCTAACTGAAGTCCTAAATTTACAATAGCCTGGGCAATGAACGCATTCTTCCCGTTATCGAGATCATTGACAAAGGAGCGATCTATTTTCAGGCGATCAAGCGGCATCTTTTGGATATAGGATAAAGAAGAGAAGCCTGTTCCAAAATCATCAATAGCAATCGAAACCCCGAAGTCCTTGAGAGACTGTAGTGACTGGATAACAATTTCTGGCTCGTCCATTACCACGGACTCAGTAATCTCAAGTTCTAATAAGCTTGGCGGGACACCATGTATATCTAATATATATTTTACGTAGTCAACAAATTCAGAATCCCTAAACTGTAGTACCGATACGTTAACCGCCATTCGGAAGTTTTCATAGCCTAATAAGCAAAGCATTTTTAGACGGCGTACCGATTCAGCTAACACCCACTTACCAATATCGACAATCAAACCAGAATATTCTGCGAGAGGCACAAACACCTCGGGTGAAATAAAAGCGCCTTTGTCATCTTGCCAACGAAGTAAGGCTTCAACACCAATGATTTCTCTGGTGACTAGGTTTATTTGAGGTTGATACCAAACTTGTAATTTTTCGCGCTTAAAGTCTTGTTGTAAATTACGAATAATTTTCAACCTACTTTGTGTTTCACCATCCATTGAAGGTATATAAAATGCGTAGTTCCCGGACTTTGCTTTTTTGGCGACATTGAGCGCGATATTGGCACATCGAAGTTGGTAAATTGCATCAACACTCGGTCCGACCTTATACAAACCGATATGCACATTGACTTGCAAAGAATGTGAACCGACCGAGAACGCGGTTCGAAAAAGATCATTGATAATATATGGTTCGACAAAATTGGCGTCTCCAATTAAGCCAAATACATCACCGGTTACTCGACCAATTTTAACGTCGCTGCCAAAAGAGTTGGTTAGCCGTTTTGATACAGCGACCAAAAGTGCATTACCGATATCTTGCCCGAGACCATCGTTTACATCGCTGAAGTGACTTAGGTCTACTAACGCTATGTTCTGTGGGCCCTGAGTTTGCGCTTTACCAACACTGATCAGATTAATGAATTCGTTTCGATTTGGCAGTTTGGTCAACCAGTCATTGAAGGATGATTGTTTCAGTTTGCGAAATAAATTGGCATTCTCTAAACCGATACTTATTTGGCAACCCAAGGTTTCTGCAATTTTTTGTTCATCAATACTCAACAGTTCGCTACTTTTAAAGTATATAACCGCTTCTAATCCGGAATGTGAAAGATATAGCAGATTGTTGTGCTTTGAATAATAGTGACTCCGGGATTCAAAGCAATGCATAGCAAGCTGCAATACTCTCTTGGGCAAGTTATCTTCGGCTTTAGTCTTGACCAGTCGCGAATACTCATGATTTCCACCGAGAATATATAAATCATCACTCTCTTGGTCAATTAAGTAACCTGCTCGGCCCACACAAAAAGCTCCGCGGCTGGAAGGAACGACATTATTTAACTTAGCTAAATGAGCAGACAGATAGGTAGTGACCGAATCACTCGATATAGGACTTGATGTCGTATCGTTAACAACGTCAAGGCCGGCAATTAACGCTTCTGAACTCGACAAGATGAATAGCCTTTGGTTATGAACTTAAAAATTAAGTTACAGTAAAGGTGTTACCAAATGGAAACACTACTCTCAAATATAGAAAAAAACCAGCACTAACGCTGGTTTTTTGAACGATTTATTTTATTTTCTTGATTTAAATGCCGTCACCATCACCAAACTCGTGCAGCCCGCACTCCCGTTTCAAGCCATGGAACCGTGTATCTTGCTCTGACATGCCGTCTTGCAAAGCAACAGTGGTATGCCAGTCTCCGACCGAAACATAACCTTTTTCCCACAATGGATGATAGGGTAACTTATTAGCCGTTAGATACTCGTGCAACTGTTTGTTCGACTGGTCAAGTATCGGGTGGAACTTGAATTGTTTCGCTTGCTTCTGCAATACCTTAAGCTTTCCTCGCGAATCAGACTGATCTCGGCGCAAACCTGCAAACCAAGTTCCTATTGCTAGGTCATCTAATGCCCGTTTCATTGGCTCAACTTTATTTAAGTTGTTGTAAGTCTCAATCCCTTCTAAACCTTGCTCCCAAAGCTTTCCAAAACGAGCCTCTTGCCAAGCTGGAGAGATAGGCGCTGAGTAGACTTTCAAATTCAAGTTTAACCGCGCTGTCAACTCATCGATAAACTGATAGGTTTCCGGAAATAGATAGCCAGTATCGGTCAGCACCACAGGAATCCCAGGAGCGACTTCGTTGAGCAGGTGCAACATCACTGCAGACTGCGCACCAAAGCTAGATGACAACATATGGTTGCCAGGCAAGTAAGCCAACGCCCACTCTATTCGTTGCCTTACCGACATGTTCTCTAGCTTAACATTCCATTCCGAAAGCTGAGCAGGCTCAATATCAAAATCCAAACGGAGGCTTTCATTCATATTCGTTGCGAGACTAGTCATAAAAATCCCTAGCCGAGTCGACAACAGGTGCAATGATCCCTGCTCTAATGACATAATCGCCAAAAGACTCTTTCTCTTCACGCTCATTAGACCAACGACCAATTAGATCATCTAGGTGCGACATTATTTCAGTGTCGGTAATATTCTCTTTGTACATTCTTGGAATACGAGTTCCCTCGCGGTTTCCACCAATGTGCAAATTATATTTACCAGGACCTTTGCCAACTAAACCTACTTCAGCCAACATTGCCCGGCCGCAGCCATTTGGGCAACCTGTAATGCGGTAAATAATGCTCTCATCCTGCATCTTGTGCTTGGTTAGCATTGCTTCAATTTCGCTAACCGCTTCAGGCAAGTAGCGCTCTGCTTCAGCCATCGCAAGCGGGCAGGTTGGTAGAGAAACACAAGCCATAGAGTCTTTACGCTGATTACTAACACTCGCTTCCATTAAACCATGCGCCAAGGCAAGATCTTCGATCTGCTGTTTTAGTTCGCTTGGCACACCAGCGACAATTAAATTTTGATTAGCTGTCATTCTGAAATCACCGGTGTGTATCTTAGCAATCTCAGCACAACCTGTTTTTAAGGTTTTGCCGGGGTAATCTAAGATTCGACCGTTTTCAATAAACAAAGTAAGGTGATGTTTACCATCAATGCCTTCAACCCAACCATAGCGGTCGCCGCGAGTAGTAAACTCGTACGGTCTGCTATCTTCAAATGTTGTCTCTGAACGCTTTTCAACTTCTGCTTTAAAGTTATCTACCCCAACACGTTCAAGGGTGTACTTTGTTTTCGCATTCTTACGATTAACACGGTTACCCCAATCACGCTGAGTAGTTAGCACGGCAGCCGCAACATCGAGTGTTTTATCCAAAGGAATAAAGCCAAAGTCATCCGCCTTACGCGGGAACGTAGACTTGTCACCATGTGTCATGGCCAAACCGCCACCAACTAAAACGTTGAAGCCAATGAGCTTACCGTTCTCGGCAATCGCCACGAAATTCAAGTCATTTGCATGTACATCTACGTCATTATGCGGAGGTACAACGACGGTTGTTTTAAACTTGCGCGGCAAATAATTAGTTCCAAGAATAGGCTCATCTTCCTGCGTAGAATCAACCTTTTCGCCGTCTAACCAAATCTCAGCGTAAGCTTTTGTTTTTGGCAGTAGATGTTCACTTATTTTCGTTGCCCATTCATAGGCTTCCTGATGTAACTCAGATTCGACTGGATTTGACGTACAAAGCACATTACGGTTTACATCACCCGCAGTTGCAATAGAGTCGATACCCGCTTTATTTAGCGTTTGGTGCATCTGTTTAATATTAGGCTTCAATACGCCGTGAAACTGAAAAGTTTGACGCGTAGTTAAGCGAATACTGCCGTACATAGTGTAGTCAGCTGCAAACTTATCTATCACCAACCATTGATCAGGCTGAATAATGCCGCCTGGTAGACGTGCTCGAAGCATTACATTATGTAAAGGCTCGAGTTTCTGCTTCATTCGTTCAGCTCGAATGTCTCTATCATCCTGCTGATACATACCGTGGAAACGAATTAACTGGAAGTTATCGGCAGTAAAACCACCGGTAACATCATCTTTCAAATCTGTGGTTATGGTGCCTCTCAGCAAGTTACTTTCGCGTTTTAAACGCTCATTGTCAGCAAGTTTACCTTCAACAGTAAATTTTTTATCATCACTCATTAGTAAACATCCTTCTGATAACGTTTAGATTTGCGTAAATTGGTAACGTACTCTTTGGCTTCAGTCTCAGACTTATTGCCATGCACCGACACTAGCTCTAGCAATGCAGATTCAACATCTTTTGCCATGCGCAACGCGTCACCACAGATATAGAAATGAGCTCCTTGCTCCAGCCATTCAAATACTTCTTTGCCATTCTCGCGTAGACGGTCTTGCACATATATTTTCTCGGCTTGGTCACGTGAAAACGCCAAGCTGATTTTGCTTAACAGACCCGATTTTAAATAGCCCTGCCATTCGGTCTGATATAGAAAGTCTTGAGTAAAGTTAGGATTGCCAAAGAACAACCAGTTCTTCCCTTCGGCCTCTGTAGCATCACGCTCTTGCAAAAACGCTCTAAATGGCGCAATACCGGTTCCAGGACCTATCATGATGACTGGCGTATTTGGGTCACTTGGCAGTCTGAAATTGTCGTTATTTTCAACATAAACATTCACATTTTGACCTTCTTCCAAACGGGTTGAAAGAAAACCCGATGCGCCACCTTGGTGAGTAAAGCCATTCGCTTCATATTCAACGTGTGCAACGGTTAGATGTACTTCGTCTTCTACTTCTGCTTGACTCGAAGCAATTGAATACAAGCGCGGCGTAATTGGACGCATCGCATCAACTAAGGCTTGAGCAGATACCTTGGAAGGATACTTCTCAACGATATCAACAATTTGTGATACTGATAAAAATTCACGTAAGGCTGTTTTATCTCCCATCAAACTTGCCAGTTCTTTGTCGTTTGTCGCGGCCAAATACGCTTTTACAAATCCAGGGTAGCTTAGCGTTAACTCTAATTTATTGACCAAGGCATCAAGCAAAGAGTAATTAGCATCGGCAATGGTTACTTGGTCATCTGCTTTAGTATCAGTTGCTGTCATAATTCTGCCAGCAAGCGCTTCATCATTACTAAACCATACACCAAGGGCATCGCCGGGACGATACTGAATACCGCTGTCTTCCAAGGAAATTTCTATATGGCGAATATCTTTTACTGAGTTTCGACCCGTTATTTTTAAGCTTTCACTTAACGTCGCAGCGAAAGGATTTTTCTTGTTGTATAAAGACTCTGCAACTGCATTTGCAGCTGGAGTTAGATTGGCAACTTGTGTTGTTTCAACAGGCTTCAACTCGTCTTTTAACTTGTTATTAAGCGCAACTGCCCAGTTTGCAATTGCCTCATCATAATCAACATCACAGTCTAGACGCTCAACTAAAGCTGTCGCGCCAAGGGCACACAATCTTGTGTCGAAGTCCTTGCCGGTTTGACAGAAAAATTCGTAGCTTGTATCGCCCAAACCAACCACAGCATATTTCAAATTAGGCACTTTCGGCGCTTTCTTACTTGCAAGGAATTCATGCAGTTCGATTGCATCATCTGGTGCATCGCCCTCACCATGAGTGCTTACAATAACGACCAAATGAGTTTCATTTTTTAATTGACGTGGCTTGTAGTCGGCCATGCTAATCACATTAGCATCGAAACCTTGCTCACTCGCGGCGGTTTTATAAGTTTGAGCGACGCTTTTCGAGTTACCGGTTTGAGAGCCATAAAGAATTGTTAATTTTGGTTGTGCCGCAGCACTGCTAGCAAGCGCTTGCCCAGGTTGTGCGCCAGAACTTGCAACGCCACCAGCCATACCGGCAAAGTAGCCACTAGCCCAAATAAGCTGTTCTTTATTTAACACAGATGCCGCTGATGACAGCAGTTGAAGCTGCTGTTCATTCAGGGCAGAAAAAGAATTATTGCCGTTATTTACTGTCATTTCTCGTTAACCTTAACCATATTGCGGATAAGGTTAGCGAGTTTTTAGCATAACGTGAAAGAATTAAATCAGATTTTTTATTACTTTTTAGACTGAAAGAATCAATTAAAAGTCAAATTCAAGACCAACGAACACACCGCTGAACTCTAAATCTGCATAAAAATCATCAATATCGTCCAATTCAACTGTTACTGCGCGATAGCCAGCTTGTAGTGTCATATCTAAAGCAAGTGACTCAACGAAGCTGTAAGTTAACGCTGCTTGAATATCTGAAACAGAGTGGTCTCCAATCGCTAAGAAGCTGCCTTCAGCATAGACACCAAGGCCAGTGAAAGGTAAACCAACTTCAGCCTTAGCATAAGCCATCGGAATCACGCCAGAAAACTCTTCTGTGGCAGTGCGGTTAGATTCTGACTCACTGACCACAATAGTACCGTCTAGGTATTTACCGTTTAAGCCGATATCAACGCTAACTAGATCATTATCTAGGATTTCGTAATACAGAATAATATCCGTCGCACTCATTTCGAAGTCTGTGCTTACATCAGTATTTGCTGAGTATAGCTCGCCGTTAAATTCGAACTGACTGTTAAGATTAGTGAAACCACTAGTGTCCATCGTCGTTCGGACTAGTTTTAGGTTCGGAATTAGTGGTACTGGGTGTTCCAATGCGACATATAATGAGCTATTTGTTTGATCATCGTATGAAAACTCAGTGAGTGATTCTTCGTTTGCAAAACCACCTTCTACGCCCATGTTCCATCCCTGCGCTCCAACATAGGCGCCCAACAGCGTATCGGCTTGTGCGGGTGCAGTTGCAACTGCAGCTAGCATTGCACAGCCTAAAAGTGACTTTCTCATATTTTATCCTTGGTTAAGTAGTTCTGATAGTTCGATTAAAGCAGCATTCGCTCTGGAAATATAGTTCGCCATTACTAACGAGTGATTAGCTAGCATACCAAAGCCATCTCCATTTAGTATAACGGGCGTAAAGATAGTTTCTTGAGTCGCTTCCAATTCTCTAATGATTTGACGTAAGCTTACGGTAGCATTTTTCTTCTCAAGAACATCTTTAAAATCGACTTCAACGGCTTTTAAAAAGTGCAGCAGAGCCCAGCTTGCGCCACGCGCTTCGTAGAAGTTATTGTCTAGCATAAACCAGCTAGTTTTGTTGGTCATTATTGAGCTTTGAGGCGTGGATTGTCTGGCATCAGCATCTCCCGCTAGCTCTGTGTTGATGACATCTGACCCTACACTAGCGCTTAGTTTTTGAGATAATGAGCCAAGTCGTTTTTCAACTTGTTTTAGCCAATCTCTTAAGTTGTCTGCTCTGGCGTAGAACTGCGTATTCGAATTACCAACTTTGCCAAGTTCGGCCTGATACAGATATAGTTGCTCTACCGCTTTCTCATAGCGAGATTCAGAGCTCGGTAATATCCACTTGTTGCTGTCATTATTGAAGAAAGGCTGTGCAGCTACTAATTGAGGGTTCTCAAGGCTTTGTGATTGAGAGCGGCTGAAGTCCTTGCGCATTGATAAAGCGAGGTCACGGCTCATTTCGAGCACGCCAAATTCCCATGATGGAATGTTGTCCATGAAAATACCGGGAGGAGTAACATCATTAGTTAAGTAGCCACCATTTTTGTACAACATTTCTTCTGTGACTCTTATTAATGTCGCAGTTGTCGTATAACCGGTCACAACTTCATGCCCATTTGCAGATGCCATGTCTTTGGCATTCTGTCTAACATCGAAGGTGTTTGGGGCAAAACTCCACCAAAAACCTAATAATGCAAATAATAGTATAATTAAGCCTAAACCTGCAGTAATTGTCTTCGTAGTAAAAAACTGTGCCATGATCATCCTTTGCATTGCTAAGCTATTATTAAAACGGAAAAAAAATGTCGTCTATCAAACGCATTTCTCTTCTCTCACTTCTATTATAGTTGCCCCTCTGGCTTTTGGGCAACTACTTATATCTGAGCAATAAAATTGCAAGGACATAAGCGAGCGCGGTTGCAAAGGGTAACATTGCCATACTAGCGACTGCTGCGACACGCACCCATAAAGGGTTTACATCAAAATATTTAGCTAGACCTGCACAAACACCAGAAATAATTGCTCTGCTTGGATCTCTAAATAAACGTCTGTCGTTAATTACTGTTTTCATTCTGTTTCCCCTACTTTGCTGCGTAAACTATTTTGTGTCTAAGATTTTGAAATACTCTAAACACATTACTAATGATGCACTCCCGAGATACAACACAATCGGGGTGGCCAAAAGACTGATTAAACTGATATGACCTAACATAACCCTCTCCTTGTCTGAATGTCGTCGAGCGACTAATCAAGAGATTAGTCGTCGCTTTTTTCCACAAGGTTTACGTCACTGTCTTTATCGACTTTTGCAATATCAGTAATGGTTACTGTTGTTGCTGGTAGCGTTGGGTCTTGGATTTTTGCAAACTGAAAGTTAGAGCTTGCTACCAAAATTGACTTATTAACTTCTTCGTTGATTTCAGCAGTAACGCTTTGCATTGCTGTTTTCATCACGTCATTTAAAAGAAGTTCAACCGGAGATTGTTGTGCTTGTGCAGCACCAGTAAATGCGATTGATGATACGAACAAAGTAGACAAAACTGTAAGCTTAATAGACATAATATTTTCCTCAAATGTTTTAAAAGTGTTGGTTTCGACTACTGTTGCAAAACCTAAAATTAGTTGCCTTATCGGCGAGTACACTTGAGCTATAGCGAGAGTTGTGCCAGTTTTTTAAAAAAATATTTTATCTATTAATTTCAGTCACTTAAAAAATAATTTAATTAATATAAGCGTAGAGGAAAGAAGATTGAATATGAGGTGTGGCGAAAAAAACCACTTAACTTAGTGGTTTTAACTAAAATTTAGTCCGTGTATTTTTTAGACACTCGGTTTGCTATCTAAAAATGATTTTGCTTTCTCTTGAGCATCAAGAACCTGTTCATATGCATCTAATAGAAGCGTTTTAGAGACGTCACGTTTGGTGCCGTTTTGACTGAGGTAACGACGCCAAATTCTACCGCCAGTTTGAGATTGGAAAAGCCCTAGCACGTGACGAGCTATGTGCCATACGCGTGAACCATTCTCTAGTTGGTGTTGAATATAGTCATTCATCGCTACGACGACTTGTTCTCTTGTAATGGGATTGGTGGTGTCGCCATAAATCTCATTATCAATACTTGAGAGAATAAAAGGGTTGGAATAGACTTCCCTTCCCATCATTACGCCATCTACATGTTCGAGGTGTGCTTTCGCCTCTTCGATTGTGGTAATTCCGCCGTTTATTGCAATGTTGAGATCTGTAAATTCATTCTTTAGGTCATATACACGTTGATAATTAAGTGGTGGTATGTCGCGATTCTCTTTCGGACTTAAGCCCTTTAACCAAGCTTTCCTGGCGTGAACCGTAAAGTCATTGCACCCAGCAGCGGCAACCAAAGATACGAATCGACTTAAGCCTTCGTAGTCATCCATGTCGTCAATGCCAATACGGCATTTTACTGTGACGGGAATGTCGACCTTTGCTCTCATTGCTTCAACACATTGTGCCACGGTTTCTGGCATCGCCATTAAACAAGCGCCAAAACTACCGTTCTTAACTCGATCGGATGGACAACCCACATTAATGTTCACTTGGTCATAACCGCGGGCTTGTGCTATCTCTGCGCAGTGCGCCATGGCATCAGGCTCACTTCCACCGAGTTGCAGAACAACAGGGTGCTCTTCATCGTTGTAACTAAGATAGTCACCTTTTCCGTAAATAATTGCGCCGGTTGTCACCATCTCGGTGTAAAGAACGGTGTGCTTTGAAAGTTGACGTAAGAAGAAGCGACAGTGTCTGTCTGTCCAATCAAGCATGGGGGCAACGGAAAAACGGTGATCTACAGTAGGCGTGGACAAAGCAATGAACTCTTAATTTTGTTAGAAGTAAAGCGATTTGCGTTGCAAGTCTTTGAGTCGTGTAAGGGTTGATACACGTATTTCAGTTTTGCAAAGCGGTATAGGTTTAATGGACCGCTGAAAATTATACCATCGCACTGTAGTTAGAAGAAAGGAGAAAGCGTAGATATTGCATAGTATCAATTGTGTTTGATGGATAACTCAACTGGTTGTCACAATAATGTGAGGCGCTACTTTCTTTTTCTTAAAAAACAAACAATGGTCAGCCTTCCTGTTTGCCGAAAACCCCAATTAACGGGCGAGTATTGAATTGCCTTTTAGCTACCGTTTCTACAGGTGTGCAATGCATTTTATTTCGATTTTTAGTTCAGGCTGAACAAGCCCAGAGACCTGAACAACTGTTTGGCTTACTTCGGGCATGCATCCATATGCAGATTCCCTTTCACCATAAACCGCTTCAACGTTTTCCATCAACTCGTCCATATTAGTAACAAAAAACGTTTCATCAACAATATTGCCCATATCTGCGCCGAACTGCGATAACACATCCTTCATATTTAAATAAGCAATAGCAGTTTGTTCAACAATACTTTGCGGAACAGCTCCACTATTATCTATACCAACCTGTCCTGCCATGTATAGAATATTGCCGACTTGAGTGCCCTGCGCAATAAAATCCTTAAATGGGCCGCTTCGATAGGTTTTCTTATTAATTTTCATTGTTTCGTTTTCCTCAGTTTTTTAAGAGTCCAACACTTCCCGCAAATCCGGCTAATGGTTTTGTCAATTGCGCAAGTATTTCCGCTTGACGCTTTGGCTATGAATTCTGCGTGCTCTCATGAATAACTATTTGACTGCGAATAGCGTCAATAATATTTTTTGATACGCATCGAAACACAAAAACAACACGACATACAGTCCTAAAATCACCAGTATTACCGCAGAATCTGAACCAAATTCTGGAGGTGATAAATCTAATTCGAAACGACTATTTATGATTGATACCTTTAGTAAATAATCAAAAATAATCCCAGTGACACTGAAGATGGACAATAGTCCAATGGCCCTATTTCGATACTTTTTGATTATTGCTTTGATTTCCATTTCGCTCATACTCGTTCCTTTTAAATTGACTCAAAGCACTTTCAAAACCCGTTTTGGAGCGCTCTGTCGAAAAATGTGTTTTACTTTTTTGCTAGCTGCCATTCACCATTCGAGTCCATTCTGGGTTTATATTTTGTGATGAAGCATCTATATATTGCGTTACATCAGCACCTAAAAACAGATATTCAACTGCTCGAGGGTGAAAAGCTAACTTACCTTCAAAAGTTAGGGGGCTTTGTTTTATTTGAGAGTACCCGTCGATTTTTACGCGACGTAAGATGTTTAGCCGAAACTTACCGTCCTTCCATTTAAATTGGAATCCCTCAAATGCTCCTAATTCAGAAGAACCTAGTACCTTTTCTGGCTCGCCACTAGATGTGATAATTGTTAACTGCGGAGTCATAGTTTGCTTGTTGGCCTTAATGCCAAATAAAACATACTTTTTCCGTGTCTCATCCCACACACGAAACATTGCTCCAGATTCTGCAGGGCTTTCAAAGTCTAATTTAGAAACTTCTAAAAACATGGTGAAGTAACAGTCGTCCTCACAATTGACTTCAAATGAGTTCATTTCTGCATTGCCACTTGAAATGCTATGCTGACTCGAAAACAAATGCTGCGAAAAAGCATCCATGGAATGAACCAACAAGAAAATAACGAAAAACGTTTTCATACCAATTTCCTTTATACCACCATGTTTTTCTAACTTAATTTTAACTCAATACCAAAGGCAGATAGCGCCTTACTCAGAGGCCTTATAAAGTTGACCTGGCAAAACGTATCGCAGCTTCTTGTTGTTCAGAAGACAAACGATTCTTTAATTCTCCAGCCCCATCAATTGCATCTTGATACACACCTAAGTCAGACTCGTCGACATCATCTTTGTTAGGACATAATAGAAATATAGATTCATACCAACCTAGTGCTTTTATAGGATCGTTGTTCTTAAACTTTTCATCTGAGTAAGCAAAGCCTAAGTGCCGTCTTGCTTCAAGATCCCCTTTACTTGCGGCATCAATCCAGCTTTTTACCGCTTTGTTCCTATCTTGTGTTATACCTAAGCCATGATAGCTTAGAAAAGTCATAGTGCTTAAAGCCATAACTTTAAGCTCTTCTTCACCTTCATGTTTTAAAGGCGAATTAATAACGTAATTCCAATGAGCTGCAGCAACCGAATATACTTTATTTCTATATGCTGCAGTGCCCATATAGAACTGACATTCTATATCTGTGTATTCTAATTCTTCTAAGTATGTAACTTTACATTCCTCAGCGATCGCTGAAGAACAGAAGATTAAGGTGAATATTAGTATTATTCGTGACATCAACCCCAAATTCCTTTTATTGCATGACATTCATTACCGCTACAAAATTGCGCTTTATTTTTGCCCACTTCAAATTTTTTATGCACGTTTTTCAACTTTCCACGGTGGATTGATACGGTTTTCACCGGCCCAGTAAAACTTAATTTTATTCCCCGAAGGATCTCTCACAATAGCTTCTTTCCAAAGATAACGTTGCTCTGTTGGCGCTTGTTCAAACAAAATACCTTTCTTGGACAAGTCTTCAAATAGTTCATCGAGTGCTTTGTGCTCGAAATAAATGACTGTGTGATTTTCGAACTCATCTTGTTCTAGCGATAAGGAAAATGTTGAACCTCCATCTGGACAAACAAAACGTGCATAATGGGGGGTATCTACTATCTGAGTGAACCCTAAAAGGAGATAAAATCTCACTGAGTCTTCCATGTTATTTACAGGCAAAGTTACTTGATTTAGTTCCATTCCTCCTCCAAGTGCATAACAACTTATGATGGAGGCTGCACAGTAACGACTGAACTTATCCATTTTGGGTATCTTCCAAATCACAATATCAATACCTTACCGCCGATTAGGTGATGATTTCTACAGTTTTTTCAGTTGTTACTATGAATTAACAGTAGTGGCAGAATTGAAGTCGGTAGTTGACGAAAACAAAGTAGCGGCGTACAGTCACTGAGCGAATAAATTAAGGAAATAAAATATGAAAAGGATTCTAATCGCTTTAAGTTTGGTCACAGTACTTGTTGGAAACAGCCAAGCACAAACTACAGACGAAACGCTTGAACAATTATTCGATATCATGGCAGTTGACGAAACTATCGATGTTGTTTTTGAACAAATGCAAAGCATGGTCAATAACATTTCTGGTGGACCTATTCTGACTTCTGAAGAACAAGAGGTATACGATAAATATCAATTAAAAATCTTAACTTTGATGAAAAAAGAATTGGCTGCCGATAGCATGAGGCAAGACCTGGCACAAATCTACAAGCAAAACTTCTCTGATAAAGAACTGAAGGATATGCTGGCGTTTTATCAATCTCCAACTGGTCAGTCAATGTTAGAAAAAATGCCGATAGTCACTCAAGAGTCGATGCAAGCTAGTCAAAGAATGATGACAAACGTAATGCCCAAAATTAATGCCCTGACTGAAGAAATGAGTAAAGAAATGAAAGAAGCAAGAACAAAGTAAACGAAGGTTATCTATGTAGCTGGTCCAAAATAACCGGACCAGCCTTAACCCGCATTGGGGATTCAAGCCCGCAGCGTGAGTTACGGTCGCTTTCTTCTGAATAGAAAGATACCCATAGAAAGAAGGAATAAACCTCCCATTGCCGGTGCGCTTACTGGCACGCCCTGCCACCGAAAGTTATCAACCCAAAGTGATTCGTAACCGGTTCCCTCAATAAATCGTACTTCGTCAAAACTGATATTAGAGAAGACTTCATACTCGGCTTGTCTATCGCTTAACAATGTAAGCGCAACATCACGCACTAAATTCCCATCGGCGAACAATTCAAACCGAAAAGGTGAATCTACGACAACACTGTAATCAAAGCTAAATGCCGAGATTTGGTAGTCGAAAAGGACAGAAGCGGAACTAACACTGCGGCTTGTTCTGCACGTTGTCGAAACGCCGATACCAATATAAGACTCTCCGGAAACCGAACCCTCTGACGGCAAGCAATAAGCATTGTTGAAAAGGGATACAGGAAACCCGCTGTTATATCGGAAATTTAAACCATTATCTGAGAATTGCTGCGTAGCAAGTTCACCATTTATAGGGGTATTTGTTCTTTCGAAGCTTTCAGATTGTATACTTAAGTTTTCATCAAACTCGCCAAAACTAATGATACCCGCCGACGAATCTGCCGCGAAAAAGGCGCAACCTAAAAACGCGAGTCTTAATCCCGTTAATGGATTCATGCTCAACACCCTATGCTAAATTAAAAAGTATAAATGACTTCGATTGCTGCAAGCGTCCAGTTTTCTGAGTCTTGTGTAACGAAGCGTGGAATAGTGACGTTAGGTAACCAAACGGAGCCTGCCACTGTTTGTACCTTTGCTTGAGCCCGCCAAGCATCTGACATTGTCCAGTTCAAGCCAAGCGTTCTGGCAGTTTGTGAACGCGCTTCTTCCAACAAACTCAAATCTACCACTGTTAACACATTGCTGGCGAAATGTTTGTCGTATTGTGCGGTTTGAAATCTTGACCATTGACCCGTAATTGATAAGTCTTCTTGAAGGTCATACTGAAGCCCTGTGTAGAACCCATAATACCTGACATCTTGCAGCTTATCGGAGGTGTCAGACAGGATGGATTCGAGCGCTAAATAACTATCGGGTAATTCACTTGTCGCTCGTGTGCCAAAGGTACCACCGAAAACTCGCATAGAATCCCATTGCACAAAAACAGCTTCTGAACCTATGTTACTCGAACCAGGAAGGTAGCGCACGTCATTGGTTTTGCTACTCTGATTTGTATTGCTAGTCGTTGAAGTGATAGATTCAAAGCCACTCTCAGCCAATGCATGCACTTTCTCACAGCAAAGTGATGCTGTTAAAAAGATAGCAAATGCGCAAAGAGTTAGTTTCATACTTGTGTCGCTTTGAATGTTCAAAAACCGTACACAAATACTACCCCATCTCGACAGACCTAATTACGTATTTTAGGTATGGCCAATATACATGTGATATTGGCCATAATACGCTGTTGACTATTTTAAAGGTATTTGGCGTGGAACTCTAAATGTTGCTCTATGAAGCTAGATATGAAGAAATAGCTGTGATCGTACCCTTCTCTTAGATGCAATTGCACAGAATGACCTGACTTTTGCGCCACTTGCATTAAACTCTCAGGTCGCAATTGCTCATCTAAGAAGTCATCTGCACTTCCCTGCTCTATCAAAATCGCTTGTGGTTCTGTTGCGTGCTCCAATAAATGACAAGCGTCATATTGTAACCATGTATCTTGCTGTTCACCTAAGTAAGCACTAAAGGCTTTCTTTCCCCAAGGACTGTTTGTCGGATTACAAATTGGACTAAAAGCTGAGATAGAACCGAACAATTCAGGGTGTTTGAGACCAATTGTAAGCGCCCCATGACCGCCCATAGAATGACCAGATATGGCGCGCGAAGTGCTCAGATTTAAATGCTCATCTACATCTGAAATCAAGTCTTTCACAATGTAATCATACATATTGTAGTGTTCACGCCATGGCGCTTCGCTGGCATTCAAATAAAACCCGGCACCCAGCCCAAGATCATAAGCTTGGTTTTCATCATCAGGCACATTTTCACCACGTGGACTGGTGTCGGGTGCAATAATCGCTATACCAAGTTCGGCCGCGCGCTTAAATGCCCCTGCTTTCTGCATGAAATTCTGATCAGTACAGGTTAAGCCTGACAACCAATATAGACTCGGTACTTTTTTTAACTCGGATAAATCATCCATTTGTGGCGGTAAAAAAACGGCAAAAGTCATTTCACAATTATTCGCTTCGGACCAATGTGTATATTGCGCATGTTCACCGCCAAACACTTTGTTTGAGGATATTTTTTTCATGGTTACACCTTCGGACTCTGTTGAAAGTGCACGACAGAGCGAATGCTTTTTCCCTCATGCATCAGATCGAATGCTTCATTAATATCTTCAATTTTCATATTGTGAGTAATAAAGTCGTCCAATATGATTTCGCCAGCGAGATACTTTTCAACGTAGTCTGGCAATTCAGAACGACCTTTAACACCACCGAAAGCGGTACCTCGCCACACGCGCCCAGTCACAAGTTGGAAGGGTCTGGTACTGATTTCTTGGCCTGCTCCAGCAACACCAATAATAACTGACTCACCCCAACCCTTGTGACAGCATTCTAACGCGCTACGCATAACATCGACATTACCAATACACTCAAAAGAAAAGTCTACGCCGCCATCACTCAACTCAACAATATGTTCCTGAATTGGTTTGTCTACCAGTTTTGGATTGATGCAATCGGTAGCTCCCAGTTTTTTCGCTAATTCAAACTTACTTTCATTGATATCAATCACAAAAATACGGCTCGCTTTTGCCATTACTGCGCCAATGATAGCTGACAGCCCTATGCCACCGAGGCCAAAGATAGCGACCGTATCGCCTTCTTTTACCTTCGCTGTATTCATTACAGCGCCAATACCCGTGGTTACCCCGCAACCAAATAGACACACTTCGTCCAATGCAGCTTCTTTGTTTACTTTTGCAAGAGAGATTTCAGGTAACACCGTATATTCAGAAAACGTTGAACAGCCCATATAATGATAAATTGGTTGACCATTTAAAGAGAAACGACTTGTTCCATCCGGCATCACGCCTTTACCTTGTGTTTCCCTAATTTTTTGGCACAAATTAGTTTTGCCTGATAAGCAGAATTTACACTCTCCACATTCTGGTGTGTATAGAGGAATCACATGATCGCCAACGGAGACGCTTGTTACACCCTCACCTACTTGTTCTACAATTCCACCACCTTCATGTCCGAGAATAGCAGGGAAAATACCTTCTGGGTCCTCTCCCGATAGAGTAAACGCGTCGGTATGACACACTCCGCTAGCGACGATGCGCACGAGAACTTCACCTGCTTTTGGTAGCGCCACATCGACTTCTTCGATTGTTAATGGTTGGTTTGGTCCCCATGCAACGGCCGCTTTTGACTTTATTGTTTTCGTGCTCATTTTGGTCTCCGTAGATTCTTTGTGTTTCGTAATTTTATCGTTAGTAGAAGGAGTATTGATATAAGTGAAGATTAGATCAATGTGTATGCAAGGTAGACTCCTGTATATAATTTGAGCGATCAACACTGTAAAGCCCGTTAGATCGCCTGATTCACTTGATATGAAACCATAAAAAGTTAATATCTTAAACGTTACATTTTTTTTGAAAGCACTTTCAATTAGCAGCGTGTAACATGTAAGATAAGGAATATCACTATCAGAAAGTTAGCCATTTATTCAACAACAAAGGCAGGATCCTTATTTTCTGGTTCAGTTTTGTTGTCTGGGCTTAACTTTGGCGTGCTCGGCGCTCTTACCAATAGTTTTCTTAACATCCCGTTTTATGGTCACTTTTCTTTCTACTTCGGTCAAATATTCGTTATTTTATGTTTGGTCACTCGAGGCTTAAATGCTGCCTTTATCGCTGCAATTATTAGCTCGTTTGCCCTTGTCACAACATTAAGCGATCCATTTATTTTCGTTATTTTAGTCAGTGAAGTGCTTGTGCTGCACTCTATGCTGCGACAAGAAAAGTTTTTACTGCAATCAGACTTATTGTTCTGGGCATGTATCGGCGTCCCACTCTCGCTTTTTCTACTTTACATTACGACTGGCTCCAGTAGCACAGTGCTTATTATTTCGGGCTTAACCCTAGGAATTAACGCTACATTTACAGCGGCAATCGCTGCGCTAGTCTATTCGTTTATTCCAATACATAGTCCGTATCGCAAATATAAAGGTAAGCCCCCGAAGTTTTCGTCGATAATTTTTTCACTTTGCATGCTCACAGTAATACTGCCCACCGTTGTCATTAGTTCTGTCTACACTTGGCAAAATACCTCACAAAAAGAAAATGACATTGCCATGATGCTAAAGCGTCAAAGCACAGAAATCATGTACTCTTATGACGCCTTCATCAATTTGCACTTGAGGGCAGTCAGCACTTTATCAAGCGGCTTGGCAAGCACCTCAGAACCCGATCAGTTTAGGACAAGTTCTTATTTAAACAAACAAAATTTGCTCAATGCAACCATAGAAAATTATCCAGGTTTCACGAGCATGTTAGTCTCCGATAGCAACGGCAGAATAACGCACGCTGCACCGCTTAAATATGCAAAGATGTTAAGCGACTCATTCCCTCATACTCTGCATAAACGACAGTACTTTCAGGACGCTAAGCAACAAGGGACGCCTCAGCTTTCAGACGCAATCGTAGGAACGGGTTTTGGCAGCAATGCTATATTGGCGGTGTCAGCGCCTATTTTAGGCGAGCAAGGCTTCGATGGGATCAGTCAAGGGGCTATTTTACTATCCTCTTTGACGAGTTATACCGAACAACTTGGCTATACCGATGAAAAACCCCAGTACATCATTACTGATAAAAACAATGCTATTATTTACGCTTCACCTAGTTTGGGACTCTCGCCCCTTTCTCAGTTTGATTTCAAACTAACTACCAATACGCTAATTCAAGCCATTCCTACCTTGAATCATCAAAATAACCCGTATTTGTTTGAACAAACTGTTAATGAACATGGCTGGACAACAACAGTACTAGTGTCGCCTACACTGGTTACCGATATCATCTCTAGTAACTTTTATGTGTTGGCTTTAAGTTTAATTATTACCCTGTTCATTTTTTCTATTATCGCTAATTTATTGAGCAAACGAATTACCTTGCCATTGGTGCACTTAGCAGAACACTTTGATGACCAGAGCTATACAGATGAAATAAGAAAAGAGTCAGAAATTAGTGATGAGTTGGTCAAAGTAACAGGTCAATTAATCAACTCGCGTGAAATCATGTTGAATTTCCAAGAGCAATTAACCCGACAGGTGCAGAGCAAAACCAAGCAGTTAAAGTCACTCAACCAGCAATTGTATAACCTTGCGCAAAAAGACGGTTTAACCAACCTACTCAATCGTTCTGGCTTTGATGATTTAGCACATACCTCCTTTCGCAATTGTGTTAGGAATAACATTCCCTTAACCCTAGTGTTATTGGATATTGATGATTTCAAATTAATAAATGATACACATGGTCATCCTTTTGGTGACAAATGCATCGTATCTATTGCAAAAACACTGAATCAATTCTGTAAACGCAATACAGATATACTAGGAAGATACGGCGGTGAAGAGTTTATTTTGTTTCTCAGTGGCGGCAATATTGAGGAGCATCACGAATTAGTGAAACGTATCCATCGCACTATTCAAAAAAGTGCGATTTCTAGCGATAACATTATTGTGAATATGACAGTCAGTATCGGTGTCACTAGTCTTAATTCAAATTACAGCATGAGTTTTGAAGGCGCAGTAAAGTCTGCTGACGAGCAACTTTATAAAAGTAAACGAACCGGTAAAAACAAGATCTCAATTTATGTTCAATAATGCATCAAATTCTAGACTTTCAAATTGATAAGCGCTAGGGTTTACGCATAAATAGAATAAAAATTAATCACACCATCCATGCGCGATTTTTTCACAAAGAACACGCTTAATATACTTGCAAAAGGCAGTTTGTTAGGTGTTATCGCATTCGTCGCGAATATCCTATTTGCGATCCCTATTTATGGGTCCGAAACATTGTCTTGGGGCTTAGGTATCGCGCTCTTCACACTGATCAGCTTCGGCCTAAGCCCAGCTATTATTGTATTTGCTTTCTGCATCACTTCCATGTTTCTGCTTGCCCTAGACTGGTTTCTTATTGCTACCACGGTGCTTGAATTTGTATTTATAGCTATCTGCATTAAGAAACGACTTTTTATCATTATGGCGTCATTATGTTTCTGGATATTTGTCGGAAGCCCATTACTATTAGTGAGTGTTCACTTCTTTTCAGAGGTAATGAGTTCTCAGGGGTATGAATATATTTATGCCGCTTCAGCAGGATTAAATGGTCTATTTAATGCGTCATTGGCAGCGATGCTATATCTACTCACGCCAACTAGGTGGCTGAACGAAAAAGCCAGCAGGGTTAACCAAAAATTATCGTCTAATATCTTCGCTCTAAGTGCGCTAACTCTCATTTTGCCTGTGGTGACCGTATCATTATTAATGGCAAGTTCGGCAAGCGAACGCAACCAAAAGCAAGTTGTGAAAATACTCAGAGCGCAAGCAAACAGTTTGAGTTTAGCAACTGATAATTTTATCAATCAGCATTTTACTGTTATTCAACAACTGGCAAATACTTTGTCGTTGAGTGATGACAAAATATTTGAGCAAAAGTTGTTGGTTAAATCACAGGAACGATTTTCTGATTTTTTCAATATTACAGTTATTCGCGCCGACGGTTACACAGAGTTCTTTGCTCCCACCCGGTACAACGAAGAACTCAGTAAACTCCCACCAAGCCTGAGATACGTAAATGACCGCCGCTATTTTGCACACGCGAAGCAAAACATGACTCCCTATGTGTCTCAAGCAATGATGAGCCGAGGAGTGATATCTGCGCCGATGATTGCAATGTCGAGCCCAATTATCGAGAATGGTGAGTTTGCGGGCGCCCTGCTTGGTGCGATGAATTTAAGCAATGTGAGAACACTTCACCATAACATGGTTGACAGCTTACAAACGGATAGCGTTATCATTACAGATGAATCGAATTATATCGTTTATGCTTCTGCACCGCTAAAACTCAAGCCCTTAGAAAAGTTTGAATTAACGTCAGGTAAAAGCGTGTTTGTGCCCGAGTTTCCAATGCTCGCAATAAAAAACAAAAGTTACCCCTATCACGTCGTTAAAAATAGCCATAACTGGAACGTATACATAATCAAGCAGCCTGAAGAATTGGTCCGATTATATAGCCAACACATTATTGTACTCTGGTTGGTCGTTGTGGGTATTATCCTGATCTTTTTACTTATCGCTCACAAGTTATCGAAGCGAATAACCTCACCGTTGGTCGCTTTACTGGAGAACAGTTCAGAATCCTATATTAGCAACTTCGAAGTTGAGCAAGATGCAACTTCAAGTAGGGAAATAAATGAAGTAGCTGCTAAGTTAAGAAAGTCACACCACCTATTGCGAGACTTCGAAGACCAGCTACAGCAGCAGGTAAATGAGAAGACCACTCAACTTGAACAAATGAATCTGCAATTGGCAGCGCAAGCGAGAGAGGACGGATTGACGTCACTGCTTAATCGCAGCGGTTTCGATGAAATAGCTAATAACGCAATCAAAACTAGCCAGCGTCTCCACCAACCCATAAGTTTGGCATTGATTGACATTGATGACTTCAAATTGATTAATGATAGCTACGGCCATCCTGTAGGCGATGAATGCTTAAAAGCCTTCGCAGAATTAATGCAGTCAAACTGCAAACGTGAAACCGATATTATCGGCAGGTATGGTGGTGAAGAGTTTGTTATTCTAATGGCCGGTAAAGATGTTAGAGCGCATCATCAACTCATGCACAACATCCGTGTTCAAACTCAAGACTTATTAGTCCACCCTGTGGAAATGCAAAGCCCTATTAGTTTTACAATTAGCATTGGTTTGTGCAGCTTACTAGGCAGCAGCCAACTTGGTCTGCATGAGGTGATCAACATCGCCGACGAAGAATTATACAAATGCAAACGGAATGGCAAAAACCAATTATCGATTGTTACCATCGACCCTGAATAAGCTGAATCTAATAGAGTGTCACACAGGCACGATTATATTTAGGAATGCTTCTGTAGTTCAGTTATAATTATAGGTTACGAAGTTTAAATATTAACGAACACGATACGGATATATGAAGTCTTTTTTACATATAATGAATGGTTGCCTTTCTGTGCTTGGGTATTTTATCAATACCGTTTTTTGGGTCATTCCTATTGTTCTCCTCTCTTTATTAAAAGTCATCCCAATAAAATTTTGGCAAAAGCTTGTTTCTTTTCCCCTTGACGGTTGCGCAAGCGCATGGATTTTTATTAATGGTCTTAATCAGAAAGTATTTTCACGCTGCAAGTTTAATGTGTCGGGATTAAAAGGCTTAAGCAACAAAGAATGGTATTTGGTTATCTCAAATCATCAATCTTGGGTTGATATTTTAGTCTTGCAGCGCGTCTTTAACGGTAATATTCCCTTCTTAAAGTTCTTTCTGAAAAAAGAACTCATTTGGGTGCCATTTTTAGGGGTAGCCTGGTGGGCTCTCGACTTCCCTTTCATGCGTCGCTATAGCCGAGCGTTCCTTGCCAAAAACCCGCACTTGAAGGGTAAAGACTTGGAAACCACCAAAAAAGCGTGCGAAAAGTTTGAGCACAAACCTGTGAGCGTGATGAACTTTATAGAAGGGACGCGATTTACTCACAAAAAATGGGAGTCATCGGGTCAAGTACACACAAAACTACTACCACCGAAAGCCGGCGGTATCGCGTTCGTTTTAAGTGCTATGGGCAAACGCTTAACAAAGCTAGTTGACGTTACCATCCACTATCCTCATGGAATTCCGTCATATTGGGATTTTGTCAGTGGCAAAGTAAAGACAATCAATGTCAATATTAAAACCGTCCTGATCGATGACCTGTTCACCCAAGGGGTATTTTCGGACAAATACTTTGATGACCCCTCTCAAAAAGAGCAATTTCAAGATTGGCTAAATAATATGTGGGCTGAAAAAAACAAAGAGTTAGAGTTGATGGAGCAACAAAAATCATGAAATCACTGAAGTCCTATATTATTTTCCCGATCCACTTTGTTTTGCAGATGACCAACCTCGGCCTCTGGGGAATGCTTATCGTTTGCTTTGGTATTATCCGTTTTCTGATCCCAATTAAGCCTGTTGGCAAACTGCTACTTGCCATTATGCATTGGTTCTACTGCACTTTCAGTGTAATTAGCGTCGGCATGATCAAGTTTTTTAATAATATTCACGTGGAAATTAAAGTCGATGAGACTTTGAGCAAAGAAAAGTGGTATTTGATTGTTGCTAACCATATCAGCTACTTAGATATCATTTTACTCATTCGTTTCTGTGCTTCTCATACTTCACCACCAAAGTTTTTCTTGAAGAAAGAATTGATCTGGTTGCCATTTGTGGGCATTGCAGCCTGGGCCTTAGACATGCCATTTATGCGTCGATATACACAAGACTTCGTCGCTAAAAATCCGCATCTGAAGGGCAAGGATATTGAAACGACACGTAAATCCTGCGCAAAGTTTGTAGATAGCCCTACTTCGGTTATTAATTTTGTTGAAGGAACACGCTTCACGCCAGATAAGGCTAGACTTCGCCAAAGTCCGTTTTCTCATTTATTGCGGCCAAAAGCAGGTGGCATTGCTTTTACACTCGCGGCGATGGGAGAGCAATTCAGTAACTTACTCGATATTACGCTCGCCTACCCCGACAATTCAGGCCACCCAATGCGAGATATGCTGAGCGGCGAGATGACACATATTGTAATAGATGTAAAAGTACTACCTGTCACCGACGAGATTATCGGAGACTACTTTGAAAGTGCGCCCTTCAGAGAACGCTTTCAAGTGTGGCTCAATGAGTTATGGGTAAACAAAAACGAAAGAATGAAAGCCTGGATGAATGGCTAAGGAATCGCTCTTGATCGCGAAACAAGAAAATACAACTGAAGTCAGCACTACGATCGTGGAAGCCATATTAGAATTGGTAGAAAAAATAGGAATACCGGTTGTTGAAGGTACCTTGATGTACGATCTTGTTGCCTTTACAGTTATTGCCTTGGCTGCCCTAGCTGGCTTGCTGGTAGCGCGTTTTATCTTACACTTCAAAGTAATGCGACTCATCTCTCGTTCTAATAACACCTGGGATGATAGCCTATTAGATGCGGGCGTATTCAGACGACTGTCACATATTGTGCCGGGCATCATTGTTTATTCTAGCTATGCACTTTTACTCCAGCCTGAGCAAACACTGTATAAAGTGCTTAGCAACTTAAGTGCCTTCTATTTGTTGATTACTGTCTGGTTAACCTTGAGTGCTATTTTAAGTGCAATTGAATCAATCTATAGCCAGAGCCAACTTGCCAAAAAGGCCCCTATTACTGGGTTTATCCAGGTTTCTAAGCTAGTACTCACCCTTATTCTCATATTCCTGACTTTGTCGTTGATACTGGGTAAAAGCCCAATATATTTATTATCGGGCTTAACCGCAGTAGCAGCGGTTCTGTTATTGATATTCAGAGACACTATTCTGGGCTTTGTTGCGGGAATTCAAATTGCGGCAAACCGAATGTTCAATACCGGCGATTGGATAGCAATGCCGAAATATGAAGTTGATGGCGAGATATTAGAGATTGGTCTCAACGTTGTGAAAGTTCAGAATTGGGACAAGACTATTTCAACTTTACCCACTTATTCATTGACGACTGATGCCGTTAAAAACTGGCGCGGCATGACCGAGTCAGGTGGTAGACGCATAAAGCGCTCGATTTATATTGATGTCCACTCTATTTGTTTTGCCGATGATGACCTGCTTAACGAATGGGAAGGGATGCAATTGTTGAACAAGTACTTAGCTGACAAAAAGTCTCAACTAAAAGAAGACCGTCATGCCCGAAACTTGCCGGAAGAGGATATATTGAATTGTCGCCGCCTAACTAATTTAGGTACATTTAGAGCCTATTTAGTGGCTTATTTGAAACAACATAAGCTTATCAATCAGGATTTGACTTGCATGGTTCGGCAGCTAAAACCAACTGAAGTGGGTTTACCATTAGAGATTTATTGCTTCAGTCGAGAAAAAGACTGGATAACTTATGAAGGTATACAGTCAGATATTTTTGATCATGTCTTAGCAATTCTGCCCGTTTTTAAACTGCAGGCTTATCAACGAGTTTCAGGTTTCGAACGTCCACAAAAAAACGCGCACTAGCGCGTTTTTTTATATTACGATAAAAGTCATTGTCGACTTTAGGCTGCTGCGTAGCCCAACACAAGGGTTACGGTAAGTCCTGAGACTCCCATAAAACCGTATTCAATTTTTTCACGCAGCCCTTCGGCGCCAGATTTTCCGCTTAAAATAGCCATGACGATACAAGTCAAACCCAACACTAGTGCAACAACAGTAGCACCAAATAATAAACCACTAAGTATACCGTTCATAAAATTCCTAAATTGAAAGCCAGAAAACGGCGGTATTATGCACTAATCTGCCACAATGTCACAGTGGAGACTGTGCTTTTTTCTAAAGCCTTGATCTTGGTCAATATCGCTAAGTCTTGATTAATTTCATCACTTACGCTGTTCCTACAAGCGAATCTCAAACACAAAAAACTCACAACACCCTGTTTTTAATGAGGTTTACATTTCAGGAACAAAGATTGCTAAGGACTAAGTATCGGATATATGCAGATTTATTTATTCCATACGGAATTAATTTATCTGATACCTAGTTTTACACTACAATAACCTGATTATTCAAAGGAAATGCATTATGAAAAAAGTCATCGTAGGTACCGTCGGTTTATGCGCTATTGCAGCCTTTAGCGCTAGTTATACTATGGACGCTGAAGCTCACTCAAAAAGCTTCGACAACGACCATTGCAATATCAATATTGAAGGTGACTTCAAGTTTGCTGAGCGCACGCTAACAATAAGCACCACGAAAGATGAAGTCGTCACTATCACACCAAACTATGAAGTATTTGTTGATGGTAAAGCACTGGATTTGAATAAAACTGAAACGTCCTATGTGAAAAGCTATTATGACGGCATTGAGCAGACTATCCCTCAAGTCATGACTGTGGCTGCAGAAGGCGTAAAAATAGCAAACTATGCGGTCAGTGAAGTACTCAGAGGCTTTTTAGGTAAAGACAGTAAAGTAGCCGATACCTTTCAAGGTAAACTTGACGAACTATACAGTGGACTGCAAAGCCATGTTTATCAGCACCCTGACTATGTAACTTTTGATTCTCAAAAACTAGAATCTGACCTTGGCTTCGGCCCTGACTTTGAAGCAGAAATCGACGCTATGGTTTCAGAAGTCATGGAACAAGCAATGGGAGAGTTCTTTGTTCAACTAGGTCGCAATATGATGAATGGTGAAGGTTCAATGGAATCATTCGAAACTCGTATGGAAAATATGGGCGACGAAATCAGCGCGAAAGTTGAAGGTAAAACCGAAGCCATTGAACGCGAAGCTGAAAAGCTATGCGAAATGCTAAGCGAAGTCGATAGCACAGAAGGCAAGATGCAACAAATCAAAGGCTTAAAAGCGCTAGACCTGTTACTTGTTAGCAAGAATGTCTAAGTTTCTCATTATCGGTTTAGGGTGGCTTGGCTACCCTCTAGCAAGAGAATTGAAAGGAGCTGGCGCTATCGTTGCCGGCTCTACTCGTTCTGAATCAAAAATACATGCCTTGAAAAACGAGAATATCGGGGCATTCCACTATGACCTTTATCTCTCTAATGACGCGGATATAAACCCTGAGAGGATTAGCAATGCCCACGTTGTTATTAATATCCCTCCAGGTAGACGAAACTTCGATAAAGCCCTGTTTATCAAGCAAGTAAAAGCACTGCTTGATTACTGCATTGCAAACAAGGCGAAACAAATCATTTTTATTAGTACTACTTCGGTCTTCGGGGCGCTGACACATAAAGTGAATAATCACTCCCCCTTGTCTCCCAATACACCGTCTGGTGAGGCTCATGTCGAAATAGAACAATATTTGCAGGCAAAGTCTGTAAAAACAGGCAAGGAATGTCAGATTAGCGTATTGCGGCTCAGCGGTTTAGTCGGCTTAAACCGACACCCTATCAATACAATCGCAATTAAAAAAGGCATCACTCAAGGTAAGAACCCGGTAAACCTAGTACACCTAGACGATGTGATTCAAACCCTTATTGCTTTGAGCAAAAGAGTGGAGCGCACTTTCTATGCAGCTAACCTTTGCAGTACTGAGCATCCCAGTAGACAGGAGTATTACACTTGGTGTGCAAAAGAGTTGAAGTTAAGCCTGCCTGAGTTTGCGCCAGATGAGAGATTAGATATAGATGGAAAGATAATAGATGCCAGTGAGACCTTAAAAGACAACGAAATTACCTTAAAATACCCCTCACCATTTATGATGCTACCCGACTAACTATAGCGGTAAAATGACTTCCTAGGCTAGGTAAGATCAAAAAGGCGATTCAGTAGAATCGCCTTTTTTACACTGCATACCAGTAGCATGTCTCAAATTGTGCTAAACCTTTCGCTCAGCATTCAAGAAGCCAATTAGCCCATCAATTTCGCCACTAGTGAAATACCAAAGTATTTCAAAGCCACAGTATTTATGAATATGCCAAGTAATATCACCGGTATAAAGGTACTCACTGAGATATTTACATAGCGTTCGAACAAACTGTGTTTGAAGGCAGGAGCACCTTCATCAAGCTCAGCATTGAAGTTATGCTTTTTCCAACGATACATAACGAAAATACAAATGAGTAAACCATTGAGAGGTAAAATGGTGTCGTAGAACACATCGTAAACTACCTGAAAGAACGACTGCTCAGCACCCGCATAAGACACAAACTTAGTGAAGAATTCACTGTGCCCGAATGACAAAGCACAAATCACAGAGAACACCACCAGCAATACACCACATAACAAGAGTGACGGTTTGCGCGATATGCCTTTTTCGCTCATAAGTGACGCCACAGGTACTTCAAAAATTGACACTAAAGACGTAATTGCAGCGAAGAACACAAGCAAGAAAAACAAACTCGCAACCACACTTGCCCCTACATAACCGATACTATTCTGTAGCTCCAAAAATATCTGCGGTAGATAAGAGAAGATCATGCCTATCGATGATTCGCTTAGCTCTTCGGTGTTCACCTCTGGATTGAACGAAAATATGGCCGGTAGTATCATCAAACCTGCCGTAAACGCAACAGCGGTATCCGTTAAAGCAACCAGTTTCGCAGAGCTTGGTACATCGGCCTTGCTGTTAATATAACTACCATAAGTAATCATGATCCCCATGCCGAGTGACAGGGAAAAGAAGGCCTGAGATAAAGCACCATTGATCACTTGGGCGTTTATCTTGGAGAAGTCAGGAATCAAATAGAACTCAACCCCCTTCATTGCATTGTCACGTGTCAGTACAAAGATGACTAGGGCGATAAGCATGAAGAATAGCGCAGGCATTAGAATCTTCGCCGCTTTTTCAATCCCCTCTTTAACGCCGCCTTGAAGAATGAAATACACCACTCCAAGCACTACAGCCATGTAGATAAAAATGGTGTTTCCTTTGATAAAGTTATCGAAAGTATTTGGATTTGCCAGTTCATCAAGGTTACCTATCACTGACGAATACAAATAGCCAAATATCCACACTGTAATCACTAAGTAGAAGACCGCGATCATAAAAGGAGTTATCACTGACAACCAGCCCGCAATGCGCCAAGAACGAGAGCCATTTGATAAGCTAGTGTAGGCTCCCAAAGGGTCTTTTTGACTTTTCCGGCCCACTGACATTTCTGCGAGCATAACCGGAAGACAGATGAACACAACAAATACTGCATACATCAATAGAAAAGCACCACCGCCGTTTTTTGCAGCACCCACTGGAAAACCGACTAGGTTTCCAATACCCACTGCAGATCCAGCTGCGGCAAGAATAAATCCTAACTTTGAGCCAAATTGCTCTCTAGAACCACTCATAACAATCCTTCTTTTATTATTGTTTTTTTTTGTTTTGTTAGGGTGATGTTAACAGCCTATCTGGAAAAAGTCTTGAGCCAGTGCTCATTTATCCTACCAAGCGATTGTCTCCCCCTGCCAATCAAGATAGAACGGACTATTCTCGGGGTCAAGCTTAGTCATAATGCTAAGCAGTTGTTGTACTGTAAACTCTGGCGTAAATAGCTTTCCGGGCTTTACATTGGCTTGAAATGGTTTAGATAAACCAGTATCAACCGTACCGGGGTGATAACACATCAAACTCGTATTTGGCATACGTCGTTTGTATTCAATGCTCGCTGTTTTTAATAACATGTTCAAGGCTGCTTTTGATGCTCTATAACCATACCATCCTCCCAAGCCATTCTCGCTTATACTCCCGACTCTGGCACTAAAGAATACGATGGCAGCTTTTTGTTTATTCACAACTTTTACTAGCCCTTGCAACCAAAGTGCTGGGAGTATGCTGTTGATCCTAAAGTACTCGGCTAACTGAGCGCTATGCATATCTTCTAAGCGTTTTTCAGGCTTTAATGCCGTTTTACCGTCTTCCCCATCTTGATGCAAAATGCCGGTTGTACAAACCACTGTGTCTAAGCTTATCTTCTGTGCCTTTAAACCATCTATATATGATTTCACTTCAGCTTCGTCGGCGGTATCCATCACGTCATGCACATGCGATGTTCCAGCTTCCGTACCCAGTTCTGTCTCAAAAGCTGATCTTGAGACTGAATAGACAGTTTGATAATCACCTGAATTCATAAGTTGAGCAATGAGCTCTCGACCAATGCCACTATTAGCGCCAATGACCAAGGCATTTGCTTTTTTAGCGCTATCTTGAAGTGACGGGTTTGAACTTGAAGTTTGCTGTGTCATTTTGCTTCCTATTGTAAAACGCGCGTTATACAGAGAACCACGCTAAAAATTTGAATACGTAAACATTGAAAGAGATTGAATTTCTATAATGAAAAGGTTCGCTATTTTTTCGATGACCGAGCAGAGATGTCACAGCGATTTCCTTCGCAACGTTCTTTACCCGTTAGCCAATAAGAGATTCGATATCTGTGCTTCGCGAAAAAGATGTAGAAGTGGTCAGCAAACCAGCGAATCACTGGCCAGCGAAGAGGCGCATATAACCAACCTACACCGACCAAGCTCCATGCTTTGTGGGTCACGTCTAAGCCGGTTATCATTGTGCCATCCTCAAGTTGCCCGTGAATACGCGCATTCAGGTCATCCAGGTTTAACTCTGGATAACGCTCAGGAAAATCAGGCAGAGAAATATCTTCGAACTGAATTCGTTTTTCTTTATCTCGCTTTAAAAGATGCGAAACTTCTTTTTCACACAGTGGGCACAAGCCATCGTAGAAAAGTATGAATGCCATATTGATCGTTTACCACTAATTAACTTTATTAATAATCCTGTATACGAAAATTATTCTTGAATAGATGACTTGAATTCTCAGGAGTTCAGGCGCACTTTATACACAAGACCGAATAAGAGTAAAAATAGGAAGAAATAATGAGCGACAATGTAATTACGCTAGGCGGTGGCTGCTTTTGGTGTTTAGAAACAGCGTTCAATACTGTAGATGGTGTTGTTTCGGCATACTCTGGCTATTCGAATGGTCATGCTGAAAATCCTAGCTATGAAGATGTTTGTAGCGGAAATACAGGCCATACAGAAGTGGTACAGGTTACTTTTGACCCTGAACGTCTTTCGTTGAGACAAGTGCTTGAAATATTCTTCGCCTTGCACGATCCAACACAGTTAAATAGACAAGGAAATGATGTTGGAACGCAGTACCGAAGTGGTATTTATTACCATAATGATGAACAGCTTAATGCTGCGAAAGACATTATAAAAGAAATTGAAGACACTGAAATTTGGCCAAACCCAGTGGTAACAGAAGTACTGCCACTCGAAAATTATTACCAGGCAGAAGACTATCATCAGGATTACTTTACCAATAACCCGCAAAATCAATATTGCAACATGGTTGTTGCACCTAAACTGGCGAAGTTTAAAAAGACTTTCGCCAGTAAATTGAAATCCTCAGAGTAAAACCAACCTGCCCAGCTATGGCATGATTGCTGTTATATCGACTTTGAACAGTAATGGTGCCATTAGCTTGTAGCGGCTTTCATCGCTAGGACAAACAACATTTTTCATATAATTGACCTTCCAAGGGTCATTTACCATCCACACTTCTTGATCAACCACAGCCAGTCCTTCAATAGACGCGTTGTTCATTACGTAAGAGGTCGCGCAAGCTTCACCTGTTTCTAGCGCACCCCCGAGGCTTGGTGCCGTAAACGCCAGTTTGATTCTTTGAGTTGCTTTACGTTTCGCTAAATCTACAATCCACAATTCGTTATCATTTCTAGCAGCAGCGAAAAGGTAACCATCACTTTCAGCGCTTGGATAATATACATCAATACCATTTATCGGATGGTTGCCGCTTTCAAACTGAGGAAGCAACAAACCGCTATCTCGGGCAATACCGAAGTCAGACGAAGACCAAAACTCACTGTCCATTTCTAATTCAAACACACGCGGCTGCCCTTCACTGTCTTTTTCAAGGCCTAATAACAAGGTACCATCTCGCTTGAGCGCTAAACCTTCAATACCATCATTAGGAAAATCTCCTACCTCAACAAACTGCTTGTCGTTGAGCGATAATTTTGTTGGAAATTGCACTGGGCGCGCATGCGTTACCACTAAACCCGTGTCACCTGCTTCGAGTCTCACCACCAAGGTAGGAAAAAGAGTGGAACCGGTTTGCGCATATTTTGACTGACAAGCTGCAGATAGAGGCTCGGAGCGACTTGCATCTTCAGTAACAAATATCCAGGCATTTACCTTTTCACCTGAGTCACCTGAGGCCTCTATATTTGGCACAGGAACCAGCGCTTCATAATCTGGTTTATTCGATAAGTAGGAATAAAAACAACTTTCTTGAACTCTTGGATGAAAGGTTGTTGGACCAAATTTTTGCGTTATTTTGGCTCTTTGCATGTCTATTTGATGCAAGCGCCTAGTTTGAGTTTCATGAGCGCTGCCATCAGAAAGCGAATACAAATAACCATTGGCGTATTTTAAACCTGAGGTTTGCGGATCTAGCATCACATCCTCATACGTATCGATAATCCACTCACCATGTAGGGTGATTACTTCGCTTGTGGGTATGGCGGTATCGGAAGGCTCTACTGATGGCTGTCCAGCATGACATCCTAACAAACTGAGAAATAATGTTACTGAAACTGTCAATTTTACATATATACCTTGCATCACTTGTCCTTCGGTCGCGCTTATTCGTGTCTTTTCGGGCTGAGTATCAATCCAAACATGACGTTTACTGGTAAAAAAGAGGGTACATCTAATCGGGTAAAAAATGTAAGGCTATATGTACATAGCGTATATCTGCATTTTAATACCTGATAAGCTATTGTTATTGTAACAGTAAAAACACCCAAGAACGTTCAAATTCAACATTAGGATCACGTAATAATTTGACAAAATCACTGCCAGAACTCATCGCAGGGCCCATATTGCGACATACTACTGCTCATAAAATAGTATGGTGGTTAGTCACATCTAAAGCTTATGACATAAAGCCTACACTCCTTAATTCACAGGGTGATGAACTGCATATAGATTCGACAAGCATTAAACAAGATCGCTTTTGTATTGGACAACATGCCCATATTCATCTTGTCAGTGTGGAGCAAGAGGACCTTTTCAACGAGGGTGAATTATATAGCTATGATCTTCTCACTAGCCAAGAAAACTTAGATGCAGCAGAACAAAGCTTATTAAAATCAACAACTCACCTTTGCTATGATGGCTTTGAGCTACCTAACTTCCGATTCAATCGGGTGTTGCGAAAAGTTGCTCAGGGCTCTTGTCGCAAGCCACATTTCAACGGAAAAGATGCGCTCCCCCTGCTTGATGAGCAAGTTAAAGCGGAATTAAACTCCGAGGCTAAACAAAGTAATGATCATAACTTACGCCGTCCAGACATGATGTTGATGACCGGCGATCAAGTATATGTTGATGATGTTGCTGGCCCAATGCTGCATGCTATCCACCAAGTTATCGATTTATTAGGTTTACATGAAGAAAGCTTTGAGGGCGCAACAGTTGCCAACCTTAAAGAACTAAAAAAACATGAACATGGATTTTATCAACGCGAGCTCTTGCTGCCTGAAGTAGAAGCCAATGACAAGTTAGAAAAAGCCTTCTTTGCTGCCAAGAGAAAACCTGTTTTCACTTCTGTTAACGCCAAAAACCATTTGATTGGGCTTAGCGAAATGGTGGCGATGTATATGTTGAGCTGGTCACCCAAGCTATGGAAATTAGTCGAGCTTGATAAACATGATGTGGCCGAACAACATCGTGAAAAGTATGTGGAAGAGACAAAGCACATAACGGCGTTTGCGGAAACGCTTCCTATGGTGCAACGAGCGATGGCACATGTTCCGAGCTATATGATTTTTGATGATCATGATGTAACGGATGATTGGAATTTGACCAGAGGGTGGGAAGAACAAGTCTATGGGCACCCATTTTCCAAACGTATTATCGGCAATGCCATTACTGCTTACTTCCTTTGTCAGGGTTGCGGAAACCCCAGAACTGAACTGGAAGAGATGTTCGAGCAATTTGCCAAGGTATTCTCTGAAGATAATTTAGAAGAAAGCGCTGTTGACGACTCTGGCGAATCAAGCAATCAATACTGCGAAGTAAAGCATCAAGATTTGATTGAGTATCTATTCGACTTTGACCAATGGCACTACCAATTAGACACTTCACCACCAGTGCATGTGCTAGATACCAGAACCCAACGTTGGCGTTCAGAGTCCTCTCTAAATAAACCTTCCGGCTTGATGGATTGGGAAGCCTTGTGTGAATTACAACATAATTTAAAAGGCTGTGAATCTGTCATTATGGTATCGGCCGCACCCGTTTATGGAGTGAAATTCATTGAGATGGTGCAAAAGATTTTTACTATTTTCGGTGGCGCATTAATTGTCGATGCTGAGAACTGGATGGCTCACCGTGGGACGGCAAGTGTCATGCTAAACATTTTTAGACACATTAAAACCCCGCCCAATTTCATCATTCTCTCGGGCGACGTTCACTATTCCTTTGTTTATGACGTTAAGCTGCGATTTAGGCGGAATAGCCCTAGCATTACACAATTTACCAGTAGTGGCTTGCATAACCAATTTCCAGATGGATTACTTCGGTGGTTCGATCGTTTGAATCGTTGGTTCTATGGTCACCGGTCGCCACTTAACTTTTTAACTAAGCGACGAAACATGTCAGTCAGACAACGCCAACCTGAGGGGCAAACAGGCACACTCGTAAATCATTCAAATATTGGTGTTTTGAGCTTGAACGAAGATGCTACTCAGGTAGACTGCGCGCTCATATGTAGCGATGGACGAAAAGTCCAGTTTCAACGAACAAAGGCAAGCAAAGACTCATGACTGCACTGCAAGTTGCAATTTTTTATGGATCAACCACCTGCTATACCGAAATGGCAAGTGAGAAAATACAAACTGAACTCAGTCGTTTATTTAACGAAAAAAACGTGGACGCTGAAGTCGAGATATTTGATATCAAAGAACACGCTTTAAATAAATCGACCACATATGACTTGGTGATTTATGGTATTTCTACTTGGGATTTCGGTGAACTTCAAGAAGACTGGGAATCCACTTGGGACGATATTAAAACACTCCAACTCAGTGGCAAAGCCGTTGCTCTATTTGGCTTAGGTGACCAACTTGGCTATGCTGATTGGTTTCAAGACGCCCTCGGTATGTTGCACGACGAGTTGATTGTATTGGATGCAGATATTATGGGTTACTGGCCTAATCAAGGCTATGAATTTACCGCATCAAAAGCACTGACAGAAGACCAGAGCTTCTTTGTTGGCTTATCCCTTGATGACGAAAACCAATTTGACCAAAGTGATGCACGTATAGCGCAATGGTGTGAGCGGCTTCTTGATGAATGGGAACATGAATCGCGCTAAGTCGAGTTCCATGCAGAGCTCTATATCCAACTCTGCACAGAAAAAAGGGCGCTTGCACCAGCACTTCTATCGCAATGGTGAGGATCACAGGTCTGGCGCGGACGTTAGCTTTCAAGACATACTCCGGCTTTTTCATTTTCGCTCTATTGAGATTGGAAAATGGGTTACTGAAGAAGAAAAGCGGATTGCCGCTAACCTATTTTTCGATGCCTTATGCGACCTCATGGATATTCTTCAGGTTCCTGAGAGTGTCATCTGTTTAAATGGGACGCTTTCTCTAGGCTTTGGTGTAGGTGGTCAGAAACATGCAAGCGCACACTATAACAGTGCCAAGAAACAACTCTCTCTAGCCAAGAATGCTGGTGCTGGGGCATTGGCCCATGAATGGTTCCATGCGTTTGACCACTACATCGCAAAAAAAATGTATTCAGTGACGGGCAGTAATTTGTTCGCCAGTGAAATTTGGTTAAATGAAAGAAAGAAGCTTGTGCCGCATGAACTAAATAAGCAGCTAGCGGCCTGCTTTAGTAACATATTCCTAGATGCAACAAGCACAGGTCCGAGCGAACTTATGCAACGCAGTATTTTCGTCGACCAAAAGCTGAAATCTTTTTACTACGCACGCCCTCAGGAAGTGGCAGCTCGCGCGTTTGAGGCAGTCATTCAAAACCAATCAATTAAAAATGCCTTTCTTGTACAGGGCACTATGCAAAGCGCTGAAGCCAAATTAGGCATTTACCCGCAAGCAGAGCAACGAGACCAAATCACTTCGACTCTCCTCACCTATTTTTCATGGTTAGGACAAGCTTTAGAAGCTATAAAAAAAGACTAGTTCACGCTTTCTTGTATTTGAGGATTGTAGTTCTTTTTTGATACCATCGCTCAATCTGTCGCCAAGCAGGTAATTTCACGGATATTTTTGAGGGTAGAACATAATTTTTTGTTAATTTAGTTTACAAACCCCTATTCATTTTCTGCCAAGCGATTATACTAGTGGTAATTTAAAGAAGGACTGAGTGTAAAATGAAAAGAAAAAAGCATACCGCCGGTGATGAGGATGCAGCAGTCGATATGACGCCCATGCTCGATATTGTCTTTATCATGTTGATATTTTTTATCGTGACAACCACTTTCTCATCCGAGAAAGGTCTAGAGCCTAACCGTCCGCCAGAGAATCAACCAGAGAATCCTAACCCTTCGAAGTCTTTGTCAATCCGTATTGACGAAACTGGCCAAATACTCATGGCTGGTCGTATTGTAGACATTCGTCGAGTTGTGGCTAATGCGCAAACCTATTTGGCGAACAACGACACCGATTCTGCAGCGATTCAAGCTCATGAAGACACTGAGCACGGCATCGTAGTTGAAGTAATGGACCAAGTGAAGTTAGCTGGTATTACGAAAGTGTCAGTCTTAGTGAAAGAAGACTAAAACGTATAATTCCAAAATAGAAAACGCTGCTAGATGCAGCGTTTTTTTTTGCTTGATTTTTTTGTCATTATGACTTGCGAGGCTACGATACACCGACTTTAACTTTCAGGTCGCTGCTCTTTTGCTTGTTTCTCTCTTCGATGGTCTTGATAAAGCGTAAATAGAATACTCATCAGATTGGTGATATTAAACACCGTACCAAAGATACTCCCCACTAACACAGCAAAGATGAGACCTAAGAGCTCGGCAAGTATAAACCACTGTCGAATAGCCTTTGCACTTTTCAGCGAAATAGAGCCCACCGTAAATATCAAAGACGAAGCATAGGCAATCGCGATAATGCCGCCACTGCCTAAATATAAAAGCTCAATAAAGAAGAAAGCTAAATTTAGGCTGACAAAAGTCACTAAGACAGGTATTCCGGTATAACGCGTTGCAACCACATTTCGAATACAGGCTAATAGGCACCCTATCCCTGCTGCCATTGCATTGCCTAACAGGAAGAAATGTATGCTCACGCTAAGTAAGGCTATGGCCGAAATTAAGCGATAGCGATTGATGTCGGTTTGTCGATAACCGATAAAATTGAAAATAACGGCGATAGCGCCAAATATTTCAGCCACAATTGGCATGTGTTCTCCAAATAGTCGTTAGCTGAAACATGATTAAACACATTGATTGAGACGACTTAAGCCTCAATCGTGAATGCTAAATCTAAGCACTCATTGCAGTGATGATTGAGTTTGTAACCATTCGCTCCATGAGAGCAAAATAGGTTCGTCTATATGGTCTGCGGGATAAGCAAACAAGCCGAACTGATTCCCTTTGTGATGACTGATCACCACTGCATGGTTTGGCATTTTATGGATATCTTGATGAAACGGATCCCATAAAGGGATTGTATATTTATCCACATTAATCAAGGGCACCTTAATGCCATTGATTACTTTCCATTCGTCTGCAACAGGATTCGGAATGCACGCATATACGCAATGAAATGGCATTTTGATTTGCACACCATCCCACCAAAACTGTTCAATTTTTATGTTGTCTATCAGTGTTTCAACAATTGTTGGTATCGCTGTAGTCATAATGAACCGCCTTTGTTAAACCTAGCCATGAGAGCACATTTGGTGTGTTCTTATATAGGTTATCAATGCAAATCAACATTAACTTTAGCGTAAAGGCGCGCGAGTATAAAGATTATCTTGCCCAAGTACCAGTTTAAATTCGGTGACGCTATAGATTATATGGGCTTAACGCTTATTGACCTCGCCAAAGAAAATTTAAAATACTTGGAGCTTGATCATTTGATAGGCCACTTGTGCAGCACTGACTGGCCGATATTTGGCCAATGGCCCTTTCATAAAAGGAGACAATAAACTCGCTACTCGAATACCAATGTTTTCTGCGAAGCGATTTTCTTCTCGTTGTCCGAGTAACAAACTAGGACGCACGGCAGCGGCATTGTCAAGCTGTGGCATACTTAGAATCGCATTTTCCACCTCGCCTTTTACGCGTAAATAAAAGTTTTTACTTTTAGCATTCGCGCCAACAGAAGATATCCATACAAAACTAGTCGCTCGTTGTGCGCGAGTTAACTGGGCAGCGATATGAACAAATTGAAAATCTACGCGTCGGAATGCCGATTGAGATCCAGCCTGTTTTATGGTCGTGCCTAAACAGCAATACACATGGTCTACCGAAAAGTAGCCCTGATAGTCTTGTAGATAATCAAAGTCGATAACAATGGCTTGTATTTTGTCCAATGGGTCGTGATAGTTAGCGCGCTGCAAAGGCGCACGAACCAAGCAAGTAACACTTTCATAGCGTTCGTCATTGCACAATTGATTGACCAATGCTTTGCCAACTAAACCTGTCGCGCCGAGCACCAATGCTTTGTATTTTTTCGTCATATTTTCCTTAGGGTAAGCAATTGCCTATGTTAGTCTTTCCACTCATCATAAAAACAATAACATTTAACGACGTGAACATATTATGAAAAGAGTAATCATTACTTTCGCATGCGCATTTGGGTTCAGCTTAAGTGCAAATGTCGGAGCAACTTCTGATACAACAGCAAGCCTCGGTCTATCCATAGAAAGAATACACCAATCTCCATCGCTATCGGGCACCGCCCCTAGAGGAATTCAAGTTTCTCCAGATGGACAACGCGTGACCTTCTTAAAAGGCAAAGAGCAAGACTACGACCGTTATGACTTGTGGGAGTATCATATTCCCTCAGGTAAAACTCAAATGCTATTCAATTCAGATGATTTACATACTGGCCCAGAGCTATTATCTGATGAAGAAAAAGCACGAAGAGAAAGAATGCGAGTTTATGGTAGCGGCATTATTACTTACGATTGGTCCAGTGACGGCACTGCATTGTTATTTCCTCTTGCTGGCGATGTTTATTATTTCAAAATAGGTGACAAAAAAGCGAAACGCCTACTTGAAACAGACGCTTTTGAAACAGACATCAAGTTTTCACCTAAAGGTAACTTTGTATCCTACGTGAGAGAGCAAAACCTGTATGTGATGGACATTGCTTCAGGCAAAGAAAAAGCGATTACTACCTCAGGCGGTGGCAACATTAAATATGGTATGGCTGAGTTTGTCGCACAAGAGGAAATGAGCCGAATGACCGGCTACTGGTGGGCGCCTGATGAATCTAAAATTGCCTTTACCAAAGTGGATGAAGCACCTGTTGATACCATTGTGCGTTCAGAAATCTATGCTGATTCTATTTCGACTATTGAACAAAAATACCCAAAAGCCGGCACAAATAATGTGCACATCGAACTCGCGGTCATTGATTTAAAAACAGATAAAGTGAGTTGGTTAGACCTAGGCGAGAACAAAGATATTTACCTGGCAAGAGCCAAGTGGATGGATGCATCTACCTTAAGCTTTCAAACACAATCACGTGACCAAAAAGAACTATTTTTGAATGCTGCGAATATCAATAATGGCGAACAAACTACGCTACTCAAAGAAACCAGCGATACTTGGGTAAACTTGCATTTCGACCTCCATTTTTTAGGGGATAACAAACATTTCATTTGGGCTTCAGAGAGAGATGGCTACAAACATATTTATTTGTATCGCAATAACGGCGAGTTAGTAAAGCAACTCACAAAAGGTGACTGGGTTGTTGAAAGCATTAATGCATTGGATGATGACAATGGCCTAGTTTACTTCCAGGGTAGGAAAGATTCGCCATTAGAAAGTCACGTTTACTCCGTAAATATCAACAGCGGAGACATCAAACGACTCAGTGAGCAAGATCGCTACCACAGCGCAACATTCAGTTCTGATGCATCGGTCTATGTAGATTCGCACTCAACAATCAACTCGCCACCACAAATGAGCCTGCATAAAGCGAATGGCGAGCTGATTACTTGGTTAGCCGAAAACAAAATAAACGCTGAGCACCCTTTGTATGATTACCAGGACCAGTGGGTGAAACCAGACTTCGGGACGATTAAAGCGGATGATGGCACAGACCTTCACTATCGACTGTACAAGCCTAAACAACTTAAAGGTAAACACCCTGTTATTGTTTATCTGTATGGTGGTCCGCATGTTCAAGTTGTCACAAACCGTTGGGCTGGTAATCGTGGTTTGCTTATGCAACATTGGGTGAATAAAGGGTATGTGGTTTTTAGTATCGACAACAGAGGCTCATATAATAGAGGCAAAGCCTTTGAAGATCCTTTGTACAAAAAGATGGGCTTTGTCGAAATTGACGATCAAATCAAAGGTGTTGAATTTCTACGAACCTTAGACTTCGTCGATGCAGACAGAATTGGCGTGCATGGACATAGTTACGGCGGATACATGACTCTAATGGCAATGTTTAAAGGTGGAGACTACTTTGCAGCAGGCGTTTCTGGTGCACCGGTAACTGATTGGCGTTTATATGATACACATTACACTGAACGATATATGGGTAATCCAAAGCTTGATGACGACGCCTACACCGCGTCCTCTGTTTTTCCTTATGCGAAAGACCTTAGTGGAGATTTATTGATCTATCATGGAATGGCTGATGACAATGTACTTTTCACTCACAGCACCATGCTCTACAAGCATTTGCAAGACTTAGCGATACCGTTTGAAGTGATGGACTATCCAGGCAAGAAACACAGTATACGTGGCAAGAATACTGGTATTCATCTGTACAATACGATCACAAACTTCTTTGACAAGCATCTACAAAAAGAAGACTAAGTATTAATCGGCATTGGTGCAAACCAGCTTTGCATCAATGTCATGATATATCAGAGAAATTTTCCACTACTGGCTTGGTACGCAAATCGGTTTTTTGTTAATCAAGTGGCATAAGTCACCATTAATCATCGTCGCAGACAAACCCGTATATTCATTCACGATAGAACTTGCTTCTTCATGCAGTTCGCCGCTGTCTCCGTTGAATTGTATGAACCAAGCCAACAGTTGTAAACGAGAATCTAGCTCGGCAATTGCCTCATAAATATCAACCTGTCTTGGCATCACAACATCTTTCAGTGCAATGCCTGTCGTATTGCTAATATTTTTTAGTTTATGAAACCAAGGGTTTTCACTATTTGCGAGTTCCTTCTCTCTCATCGACGACTCAATAAGGGCCGAAAAGGTAAGTAGTTCGGGCTTTGTTATATCACTGGGCATCAATAGCATCAGGTAATCATCGAACATACTGTTCAGGGTCATATTCTCTTTATAAATAATGCGATGCCATAATCGACTTAACATAGAACGATCTGTGTTTACTTTTCGTGCGGCCAATCCCGCTTTGATTAATCGCGCATTCTTCGCATAGGAACGCACTTGAATTTGATTGACTGACATTTCGCCCAAAGACAAGGGTTGCAACACTTTAGTAAACTGAGAAGCATCAAACTCTTCGCTTCGCTTAAGCTTGATGAGCAGTGCCTGAAATACATTTTCTGCATTAATTGAAAAACTTATTTTATTCAGCAAATCGTCACTTTTTTCGAAAAACACTCTATTAAGAGCGATTAAATTTTTTAGGTCATTCATGGCTTTTTGAATATTGTTGTTTTCAATATCAAAATAAATTTCCGTTCCTTTTAATTTGTAAAGGAAAATCAAATTATCAAGATTAAGCTCGGCAATAAAGGGATTGGCGGCCTCAAAAGAATCAAGCTCGATTAAAGACATAAAATCAAGTAATTCAGGCTGAAACTCTGTTAAAACAATTCCTAAATAGTCGCTATTTTCGTTCAATCGAGGAAAGCAATCTGGTGCGGTAAAATTGCAAAAAAGAGGGTTTGATAAAAATGGTTCAAATTGCGAGACATTAGGATACTGCATTGCCTTTTCATTACTGAGCAATTCACTATTATTAAATTGTTCAAGACGTTCATGATAGGTTTCAAGTATCGTATTTTGATAGCTAGGGTCCGATTTCCCTAAAGAAAGCAACCTGACCGAAGCATTGTTATTGTTCTTCATCTGTTCGGCAAACGAATTTAGCCAAGCGCTAGCTTGAGGCTTTAACGCTTGATCTGCCAACATGTAATAACTGAAGGATAGCAAGCCGGTTAACACAACAATTGAAACTAGCGTTTTTTTCACAATAAATACTCAGTAATTTTGCATTCTAGGTCGTTCCTTTGACAATGTGTGAAGAGTTTCACTTGTATACGTTTACAAAAGTCAAAACACACTCTCCACAGTATCAAATTAATGATCGTTTGCCACTTATACGAAAGCGTAGTTTGCGTATAATGATTCTTTACTTATAGTAGGTAGATATACCTAAGTGTTTTAATTTTAAGCAAGGCAAGGTCTCGCATGATAAATATAGCTGACATCACTGCAGCACAAGAACGTATCAGTAAGGTCGTCAAAACAACGCCCATTTTTCAAAGTCGCTTGTTAAATCATTGGCTTGGACATGAGATCTACTTCAAAGCTGAATGTCTTCAACGAACCGGTGCCTTTAAACTACGTGGCGCAATGAATGTGCTTGCTAAATGTCATGAAAGGCAGGTCCTCCCTAAAAAGGTTGTTGCTAACTCTTCAGGTAACCATGCCCAAGCGGTAGCCTTTGCAGCTGCCCAATTTGGTATTCCTGCGCATATCTATTGTGCCAACACCATTTCTCCAATCAAAGCAGCTGCAACAGAGTTTTATGGTGCGCAAGTTCATCAATTTGACACACGTATAGAGGCAGACCAGGCAGTTGAAGCTGCAGGAGAGGAAGATGGCTGCCTTTGGATCCCGCCATTCAACCATCCAGATATTATAGCGGGACAAGGGACTGTTACTCTTGAAGCTCTGCAGCAACTAGAAGAAATGAATGTACAGCCGAATGGGGTATTCGCTCCTTGTGGTGGTGGAGGCTTGCTTTCCGGTGCTATTGTGACGGTTCGTGATATGATCAAAGCTGGCAAACTGGATGCGGTTGAAGTGGTGGGCGCCGAGCCTCTGAATGCCAATGATGCTGCAAGAAGTTTACAAAGCGGCTTTATTGAAGTGTTGGATGGTCCGCCTGATACACTTGCGGATGGAGCGGCAACACCTAGCGTCGGCCCCCATACATTCGAAATACTGCAATCCGTTGACGACTTTTACGAAGTCGACGAAATTCAAATTGCTTATTGGACTCAATGGCTTCATCATCTACTTAAGTTGCACATTGAGCCAACTTGCGCCATGACTATGGCTGCAATTGCAGCTTGGATAGCAGATAAGCCCAAAAACCAAAAAATACTCGTACTGTTGTCAGGTGGTAATATAAGCCAAGCCTCAATGAGTAAAATTTGGCAAACTGACTACTTATTGCAACCACCCATTATTAATCCAGATGCAATGTAAACGCAGCACACGTACAAGCTTATAATTGAAAAGGAATACAAATGACAGCGGCACAGTTTCTCAACAATCGTTTCAAAATAACCTTCATTATTACTTTATTGCTCAGTATCTTTAGCTCTCAAGGCATAGCAAAGACCTTTATACATGATGTCAAAGGTTATACCTTAAATGAAAAGGGGGAATTAATTACTTTTTCCAATTTTGCATTTGACGGCGATCTTATCACTGGGATGAACCTGAGCGAAAAGCCTTCCAAAGAAAGCTACACCTACATCGATGGTAAAGGACAAGTAGTGCTTCCAGGCCTTATCGATGCGCATGGCCACATTTTAGGTCTTGGACAAAACTTACTAGAGATTGATCTTCGTGGTGCAGCGAGCGAGGAAGAAGCTGTCAAACGCGTACAGTCATTTGTCAGTGCGCAACCTGTATCGAATGCTAAACACAAGTGGCTAATTGGTCGAGGCTGGAATCAGGTTCTTTGGCCAAGTAAGGCTTTCCCTCAAAAGCACAGTTTAGACAAAGTTATTAAAGACCGCCCCGTCGTCCTTGCTAGAGTTGATGGACACGCAGTTTGGGTAAACTCTGTTGCGCTTGAATTGGCCGGAATAGACGCCAACACTCCCTCTCCCTCTGGTGGCGAAATTGTTAAAGATGAAAATGGCCAACCCACCGGCTTGCTAATCGATAATGCTGAGTACTTGGTGACAAAACTCATCCCAAGTCCAGATGAATCTCAACTCACCGAGCAACTCAATGCGGCCTCACAACACTTACTTTCACTCGGTATCACAAGTGTTCATGATGCGGGGATAAGCAAGCAAGTCTATGATTTCTACAAAAGCCAAGCAGATAAAAAAGCACTCCAATTTAGGATCTACGCCATGCTTTCTGCAACAGACCCGAAGATTGACCAGATGTTAGCCGCGGGGCACGTTAAATCTGATGATGATATGTTGAGTATCCGAAGTGTAAAAGCATATGGAGACGGAGCCTTGGGAAGCCGCGGCGCAGCGCTCATCGAGCCTTATTCAGATGACAAAGACAATCACGGTTTATTAGTTACTCCGCAGGAAGAATTACCGATCTTGTTTTCTAAAGTATTGGCGTCAGGTTTTCAGTTGAACTTCCATGCCATAGGAGATAGAGCGAACCGATTAGCATTGCAGCAATTCGCAAGCACCTTTAAAAATGTGCCAGATAACACCAAACGTCATCGTATAGAGCATGCACAAGTAGTCGCGGTTGAAGATATCCCGCTATTTAAAGAGCTCGATGTTATTCCATCGATGCAACCGACTCATGCCACCAGCGATATGAATATGGCAGAAGATAGAATTGGTAAGCAAAGATTAAAAGGTGCCTATGCTTGGCGTACTTTTTTAGCTCAAGGTTCTCGTATCGCTTTCGGTTCTGACTTCCCAGTTGAATTAGCCAACGCTTTTCATGGTTTACATGCGGCGGTAACGAGGCAAAGCGGTGAAAACGTACCAAACGATGGTTGGATCCCCGAAGAGAAAGTCACTTTGCAAGAAGCGCTTCGAGGCTTTACCTTAGACGCGGCCTACTCAGCATTTCAAGAAGACAGCTTGGGAACATTAGAAGCGGGTAAACGCGCCGACTTCATTTTCATTGATCGCGATATTTTTACTATTCCGGGTCAAGAAATTAGAGGAACTGAAGTATTACAAACATGGATTAATGGTAAGCAGGTTTACCAAAAGTAGTTTACTGGACGCAAAATGAAACGCTGCTGACTAGCAGCGTTTCATCATATATTTGCACCGCTCAGGCTTCGATATTCCAGTTGGTGTCACTGTTTCAACAAAACCGAGTTTTTGATAACAAGCAATTGCCACATAATTAGATTCATAAACAAATAACGATGCAGACTTTAAGTTGATCGTTTTCGCTGCTTGCTGAATAAGTTCATTAACTAAGCGTAGACCGAGTTTTTCACCCCGGCGTGCTGGATTCACGCACAATCGAGCTAAATGCGCCCTTTCTTTCACTAATAATAATTGTCCAAACGCAATGGTTTCATTACCTTGGTGTATCGCATACGAGGAATAATCTGGAGACTGATGAAGTTGTGCCATTAAGTCATCAGGAGAGCGAGTTAAGCTTAGAGCGGGACCGCCCCACTCTTGTAAGGCGTGGGCATTATCAAACCAAGAAGCTAAAGCGGCGAAGTCTCCTTCAACCGCTGCTTCAAATTTAAGAGGATGGTTTACTTGTAAAGTGTTCTGATCCATCTTTCTTCAGTAATAAAACGCCACGCCCAAGACTTCCATTTTTCTTCTAGCCCAGCAGCAACTAGATCGTCTTCACTCATCCCTGCAGCCTTTTTTGCCTGTACATAAGCATAGGTCTCTTTCATCATATTGAGAAAGCGCTCATAGTCCGCTTTGTTCGCCATAGCACCGTGACCAGGGATAATCTTTGTGTCATTGTCAATCATACCTAGTAAGCTCTCAACGGCGCTAATATAGCCAGGTACAGAGCCTCCTGAGTTTAAATCAACAAACGGGAACCAATCTTTAAAGAATAAGTCACCAGTATGTAAAACATCTGGCTCTTCAAACCAAACGGCACTATCACCATCGGTGTGAGCGTTAGCTAGGTGAAAAACGTGAATGGTCTCACCGTTCATGTGAAACTTAACACCTTTTTCATAAGTGACCACTGGTAAGCTCGCAGGATCTGCATCTTCACCTGCCGCTAAGCGAACTCGCACATTTTCATGGGCAAAAATAGTCGCTTTTTTATGAGTTTTGAAAAAAGCATTTGAACCTGTGTGATCGCCATGAAAGTGCGTATTGATTACATAACGCGTTTGCTCTTTACTAATATCAGCCAAGCTCGCTGCGATCTTTTCGGCTAAGTCAGCATACTGGTCATCAACAATTAAGAGACCATCAGCCCCTGCCGAAACACCGATATTTCCGCCAGCGCCCACTAGCATGTGAACTGCTCCAGCTACCGGTTCAGATTTGACTTCAACATCATCAAAACGCCCTTGGCCGATAGCACTTGCGCTAAGTAAGCCGCCAATTGATAAAGCGAAGAGCGCTTTCAAGCTTAAATTTTTCATCTTGTGTTCCCTTGATTTCTTTTGTTTTATGTTCGTATTATCTAATTGTATCTTTCACTACATAGTGTAATTACGCTTGTTCTAGCGACACAGTAGATTCGAAATCCACAGTATTAAGATCAATTTTGAACAGCGCTTTTTTCAGAAGTATAGTCTAAACAATCAGAAGACCTGCTTAAATCTAAAAAAATCTCATCTATTTAAGTAATCACGTTATTCAACAAAAGCAAAACGAGGAATAGGCTCACCCTCGATCATGACATCCTCAGCAAACATCTCCAAAGGTCTCACCCAAAGGCTTTGTTCACCATATAAAGGTTTGTATACTACAACATAACTGCCGTCCTCGGAGTGCTGGGCGACACCCATTACTTGGTAGTCTTTTCCCTTATAATGTTTGTACTTACCCGGCTTAATTTCTTTCTGGCTAATGTTCATTCTATTAGCCTACAAGTAAGTGTTTACAAACACGTTGACCGGAGCTGCTGTTGGCTTACCGTGTTGCCAATCAAGATTTTCCACACCACTACCGGCTATATCAACGTGTGTATATGGCAATGGAAGTGTGCTATTTGCCTCATGTTGATCAAGACCGGAGGCAATGCTTAAGAATGCCATCGGGAATTGATGTCCTCTGACCGTCGTAACAGATGGCGCATTATTTGACGACAGCACATCATCAGCTTTGGTGCGAGGCTTAACAAAATTAAAGTCTTCTCGTCGAGAAAGTGAGGGTTCAACTGGATCCGCGCATAATTCGCCCTGCTCGAAGAGCGATTTAGCAACGCCTAATGCGCGAGCAGGTTTATTTTCGACTAATGCGGTATAGGGACCAAAGGCAATAGCAGCGTGGCCGGTTAAAGTAGCCACTGAAAATAACTCAGGATTAACAGCATCTTTAGCATCTTCACGTAAGTGTGAAAGTAGATCTGCTAGCAACATACGCCCTTCAGCATCAGTATTACCTACTCGCACTCGAATACCAGCATGAGAAGTGATAATTTCATCCGGTATAAAGGCCTCGGCACCAATACTATTTCTAACAGCACCGATTTCAACAATCACTTTCAGCCCTTTTGGTGCGAGCAATGAAACTGTTTTCATGAAGCCAGCAACACCCGCGGCGCCGCCTTTATCACGACTCATGCCTGCCATATGGCCGTTAACTTTCAGGTCTGCGCCACCGGTATCAAAAGTAATCCCTTTACCAGCAAACAAGAGAGTTTTGTTAATTTCGCCTTCGCCCTGGTAAACCATGCGAATAATTCTAGGACGATGACGTTCCACCTCAATCGACGCTCTGGCAACCGCATGCAATAATGGGTAATCCTTTAATATTGCTTCATGATCTGAGATGACTGAGACTTCAACGTTAGAATCCTTGAATGCCTCCAAGCAATAGTCAGCAAAGCCTGGAGGAGCCATACGCTCAGGCTCTGTACCACAGAGATCCCTGGCTACTCGTTTGCCTGCCTCAATGGCATTCAAGCGTGAAACATCAAAACCAGGATCAGCATGCAAAATACCGAGCTCCTGAAGTGGTTCAACTTCGTTCTCTCCAAGCGCCTGTCGAGCCTCCAAAGGCTGCCATAAGCCTTGGCAAAGCCCTAGAAATGCAGCTTCAATTGCATTGACATAGGTAGCTTGTAAAGGCGCATTTAAGCCATGCAGATTCACTTCAAGTAAGGGTTTACGAATACCCGAGTCTAAAAGGGTCTGAGCGACATTCTTAGCCGCATCAAATATTTGTCGAACATCATCATAGTCACGATCTAAAGCACCTGATGGCACGTGTATGACTCGATTTCCAGGGACGCTCTGATTAGGAATGAGTACAGCCTGTTCACCTACTCGTTTGTCTAAACGTTGGTGAAGTTGGATAGCACCTGACAAATCTGAGTAGAACTGACTAGAAAAGGTATTGCTCAACAGAATAAAAGCATCATAGTTATCTGTTAAGCCAGTTGTGCTCGTTTCTAACACTGCTTTTGGAAAAGGCATGGAAATCTCCGTTGGATGATTAGGCGCGTTTATTACTTACACATCTTGTAAGTTCATATGCATTCGCACACGTTAGTGCACGCCATATAGCGCACTTATTTTGGTGCATATGTAACATTGCAATTAGCTTAAAGCAAGGGCAACGACATCTGATCTGTATTGAGTATGTCTGTAAGAGATACGTGAATACCGACTAATCGGACGTTTTTTCCTTCCCCACGCAGAAATGCTTTAGACACCAAATTGAATAATGTTTGCTCATCGACGATAAGGCCTTGTTGCTCTACTGTTGTTTGCTGAAAGTCACTGAACTTAAGTTTGACACCTAAAGATTTTATTGGCGCTCTTTGTTTGGCGTTGATGCGTTCCATCAAGGTAGGTAAAAGTTTGCTGACGACGGCCTGACATTCTTCAAGACTGGTCAGATCTTGATCAAGTGTTCGTTCAACACCAATCGACTTGCGCTTCCTATTCGTAGATAAACGCCGTTCATCAATAGCGTGAGCTCTCTTCCAAAGAGACGCGCCAAACTTCCCAAAGTGCTTGTGCAGCTTTTCGATAGGAAAAGTACGGATATCTTCACACTTGTATAGACCCAATTTATTCAGCTTTTCTAAGGTTACCTTGCCAACTCCGGGGATTTTTTTTAGCGGTAGCGCTTTTACAAACTCGTCAAGCTGGTCGGGTGCGATCACACAGATACCGTTCGGTTTGTTTTCATCACTAGCTACTTTTGCCACAAATTTGATAGGTGCAACACCGGCGGATGCCGTCAATCCGATTTCTTGTTCAATCGCTCGGCGGATATCTTCGGCAATGTAAGTCGCGCTGCCGTTAAACAACTCAGAGTCTGTTACATCGAGAAAGGCTTCATCTAAGGAGAGTGGTTCGATTTCATCCGTGTAGCGCAGGTAAATAGCTTTTATTTGATCGGATACTTCTTTGTACACCGACATTCTGCCTTTTACTAAGGTTAAATTCGGGCATAAGCGTAAGGCAGTTGCGGTAGCCATTGCAGACCGGACACCAAATTCTCTGGCTTGATAATTACAAGTCGACACCACACCTCGTCGATCAGCACTGCCGCCAATAGCGATGGGTATATTGCGGAGCTCAGGATTGTCACGCATTTCAACTGCAGCGTAAAAACAATCCATATCAATATGAATAAACTTTCTCATTATTGTGGCTTGCATCAACTTTATTAACAACTGTATAAATAGACAGTTTATAACAATTTAGAAGAAAAACCATTACTAAAAGCAAAGGTCCTAGGTGAGGTTTGTAAATAAGCAAGGAGGTCGATTTTAGAGCGTCTCATTTGCTGAAAACATGTACATATCATTTTTCATTAAACTTATGCTACTATCTAAAAGTGCCTTTAGGAGAGTTAAGTGCTTTTTAGATTCACCCTTATCCTGTTGTTATCACTCAATACATACATAGTGTTGTCTGCACAATTGGCCGCAAAGCCAGCAGATAATGACCCTACCACAATAGTGCTAGGCCTAACGGGCTTTGCACCTTACAGCACAATAGATGAAGAAACAGGGCAATGTTTTGGCTCGGGCTTTGACATTACCCAAACTCTTCTTTTAAGCGATAACTTTAAAGTTAAACCTTTTTGTGCAGCACCGGCTCGAGTGTATCGGAGTATTGAAGAAGGTAAAATTGACCTTACTGTTAATATCAAGTCAACCAATGCCTTAAAAGATAAAGTCTCATTTACCCAAATCCCCTTCGACAAACTCAAACTTAATCTTTATTCGAAAAATGAGCAAAGTAGCAGTAAAACAGTGGCTTCAATTAGGGGTTATGATTATGAAGGTCAGAGACGTAAGATGGAGGAACAGGGGTATAAATTTGTTGACGTGCCAAATGCGGACAACGCCACAAATTTGTTTTTAAATGGCCGCACATCTCACCTTTTATCTTATGAGAACCCCTATATACACTTTCTAAATCAATTAGATAGTGAAACCAGAACCTCATATGAGCAGATTGTACAAATAGAGTATCTCACCTCAGTGCCAACGCACTATGCAATTAGCAAGTCGTCTCCTCACCATGACTCACTGGTAGTAGCCTTTAATCGGATTGATGAGAAGGCATTAGCAGACCAACACTATATTAATCAAGTAATCGCTACCATTCATCCATAAGGTTTTCTTCACCCTCTCAATGCTGCTCCTACAAAATCTTATTGTTTTGCCACTCTTTAATTTTTTCCTGTCGTTTTTCTTCTCGTTCCATACGAGCTTTTTTTCTATCGCACGGTTCTGGACAATCACAGGCTTTAGAAATACCTAAAGCGCCAAGTCCACCACAACTACCAGCAATCGTTTTCTTTTGTAGAATGTATCCAACTGCCATGGCTAATACCATCAGCAGGAAAAATCCAAATGCTAAAATGAAAGTACTCAAATTGACCTCGATTAATTATCTAATTAGTGACGTTTATTAAAGCGTCGCTATTGTTGATTTTGTATCAGTGCTTCAAAGCTCGGCGAGGAATACTCAACAAACTCTTCACCTTCTTTTAAGACCATGAACACCGATAAGTTATTTCGTTCTGCTAAGACTTTCGCCTTCTCTGGCCCCATTACATTTAGGGCCGTTGCTAAACCGTCTGCTGTCATAGAGGACGGATGAACCACAGTAACCGATACTAAGTTATGTGTAATTGGATAACCGGTGTTTGGATCTATTAAATGACTATAACGCTTGCCGTCATACTCAAAATAAATCCGGTAATCACCTGATGTGGCAATCGCATTATTACCAATACTGAATATCTTCTGAGCTTCTCGCTGCGTGCTTATGGGCTTTTCTACTGCCACACGCCATGAAGCACCATTCTTTTTCTGGCCAGCAACTCGCATTTCACCGCCAATTTCGACCAAATAATTATCAATATCGTTTGTCTCTAGTATATCAGCTACAACATCGACACCATAGCCCTTGGCAATTGTTGATAAATCGATATAAACCGACTTATGTTGTTTGGTAACGACATCATTTTCCAAGGTAAACTTGTCGATACCCACAAACTCCCTCACTGCCATCAGTTGCTCTCGGCTTGGTATGGTCTCAGGACGCTTGTCAGGGCCGAACCCCCACAAATTGACTAAAGGACCAACGGTCACATCTAAAGTCCCTGAGCTTAGCTTATTCAGCCTGATAGCTTCGTTTAGAACGAGAGTTGTTTGCTCTGATATCGGAAAAGGGGTATTTGCCGGTGCTTTGTTCAACAAGGATAATTCTGAGTTCGGATCGTACGTCGACATCAGGGCGTTGACTTGTATGAGAGCATCGTCAATTTCAGCCTTAAGCGCTGGCAAAACAATATTATTGTCTTGCGGATCTACAAACTTGACAGTGTAGGTCGTACCCATCGTTTTCCCATAAATGACTTGCTCACTGGGTTGAGGAGACGAACAAGCGACAAGTAAGAAGCTAAGACAAAGAAAAACGGATAAAGCTTTCAAAATTCACCTTCAATAGTATAAATGTTGTATGACTCTGGAAAATGTCTCGGCAAGCCAAGTAAAGCGACGATGAGTTGCTGAAACAAAAAAGGCGCTTCTCAGTAGAATGCGCCTTTCCCTTACGCTCAAGCCGAGGCTTAAGTGTTGCTCATTGCCGGTCGCTTAGCCACCGAAGTCATCAAGCATGATGTTTTCATCTTCAACACCGAGCTCTTTGAGCATATTAATTACTGCTGCGTTCATCATAGGTGGACCACACATATAGAACTCACAGTCTTCTGGCGCTGGGTGATCCTTCAAGTAGTTCTCTAATAGAACATTGTGGATAAACCCAGTGTCGCCTTCCCAATTATCCTCTGGTTGAGGGTCAGATAAGGCTACGTGCCAAGTAAAGTTCTCGTTCTCTTTTTGTAACATATCGAAATCTTCAACATAGAACATTTCACGCAAAGAACGAGCACCATACCAGAAGGTCATTTTGCGGTCTGTTTTGATTCGACGAAGTTGATCAAAAATGTGTGAACGCATCGGAGCCATACCGGCACCACCGCCTACAAAAACCATTTCAGCATCAGTATCTTTCGCGAAGAACTCACCAAATGGGCCAGAAATTGTTACTTTGTCGCCTTCTTTCAATGACCAAATGAACGATGACATTTTACCCGCTGGCAAGCTAAGATTATTAGGTGGCGGCGTAGCAATACGCACGTTCAACATAATAATGCCTTCTTCCTCTGGATAGTTTGCCATTGAATAAGCGCGAATGGTTTCTTCATCAACCTTTGACTCTACGTCAAAGAAGCCGAAGTGTTCCCAATCTTTGCGGTATTCATCTGGTACATCAAAGTCTTTATACTTAACGTGATGAGGCGGAGCCTCAATTTGAATATAACCACCGGCGCGGAATGGAACACTTTCGCCATCTGGAATAGCCAACTTAAGCTCTTTGATGAAGGTCGCTTCGTTATTGTTAGAAATAACTTCACAATCCCACTTTTTGATACCAAATACTTCTTCCGGAAGCTCAATGTCCATGTCTTGCTTAATAGAAACTTGGCAAGACAAACGACAACCGCCTTTCGCTTCGCGCTTAGAGATATGATCTAACTCAGTTGGTAAGATTTCGCCACCACCTGATTTCACATCAACCGTACACTGCCCACATGAGCCACCGCCACCGCAGGCAGATGATACGAAGATGCCAGACTCTGCTAGTGCGCCTAGCAATTTTCCACCTGGAGAAGTTGTAATTACTTTATCTGGATCGCCATTAATGGTGATTTTAACGTCACCTTCAGGCACTAATTTCGATTTCGCAAACATGATAATAAATACTAACGCTAATACGATAGCGATAAACATGCCTACACCGAGATAGATTTCTACTTGATTCATTATCTATACTCCTATTCGCTTTACAGCGAAATACCTGTGAATGACTGGAAGCCCAATGCCATCAAACCGGCAATCATAAACACAGAACCTAATCCGCGAATACCGTCTGGCATATCTGCATACTTTAACTTTTCACGTACAGCAGCTAGCAGAATGATGGCAATTGCCCAACCTGCTCCACTACCAATACCGTAAACAATACTTTCAGAGAATGTGTACTCACGTTGAACAGCGAATGCGACACCACCGAATATTGCACAGTTTACGGTGATAAGCGGCAAGAAGATCCCTAATGCGTTATATAAAGCAGGGAAAAACTTGTCCAGTGTCATTTCCAGTATCTGAACTAAGGCCGCGATAACGCCGATAAACGTTAGGAAACTTAGGAAGCTTAGGTCGGCATCTGGGAAGCCAGCCCACGCTAACGCGCCAGGCGCAAGAATGTTTACGAAAATAAGTTGGTTAACTGGTACAGAGATACCTAATACTACGATAACTGCAACACCTAAGCCCATTGATGTAGCGACTTTCTTCGAAACAGCTAGGAAAGTACACATACCTAAGAACAAGGACAATGCCATGTTCTCAACGAATACAGCTCTAATAAATAATGCTAAATAATGTTCCATGATTATTCCTTAGGCTCTACTTGTTCTGGACGGATTGTACGGATGAACCAAATCATACCGCCAATAAGGAAGAACGAACTAAATGGTAGTATCAATAAGCCGTTACCCTGATACCAGCCACCGTTGGTGACCAATGGTAGGATTTCAAACCCTAAGATAGTACCGAAACCAGCCAATTCTTTTATTGTACCAATGACGATTAAGATAAATGAATACCCTAAACCGTTACCAAGACCATCTAGGAAGCTCATTCCAGGTGGCGACTTCATTGCGTATGCTTCTGCTCGACCCATAACAATACAGTTTGTAATGATCAGTCCGACGAATACCGATAGTTGCTTAGAAATTTCGTAAGAATAAGCCTTCAAAATTTGGTCAACAACAATTACCAATGACGCGATTATGGTCATTTGTATAATGATCCGCACACTAGATGGGATCTGGTTACGAATAAGAGAGATAAATAAATTCGAAAATGCACATACTGAGGTTAATGCCAATGACATTACCAATGCAGTTTCAAGTTTGGTAGTAATCGCAAGTGCTGAACAAATACCAAGTACGTGTAAAGCAATAGGGTTACTGTCTAATATGGGCCCAAACAGGGCTTTTTTCATTTCTTTAGTATCAGCCATTGTTCTGCCTTATGATTTCCAAGATTGCTTTTTCAGGTAATTACCGTAACCATTTTCACTTGCCCAGTACTGAAGCGTGTTTTGCACACCGTTACTGGTTAGCGTTGCGCCTGATAGTGCATCAACCGCATACTGGTCATCTTTGTTCTCACCTTTGTTTACTTCAATAGCAACTTCACCATTATCAAACAGCTTTTTGCCATCCCACTTGTCTTGCCATTCTGGGTTTTGAATTTCGCCACCCAATCCTGGTGTTTCTTTGTGTTGATAGTAAATAAGCTCACGGATGGTTTGACCATCTGCGTCGAGTGCTAAGAATCCATACATAAGGTCCCATAGACCACTACCGTGAACTGGCAAGACAAGACGTGAAACATCACCTGACTCATCTTTAACCAAATAAACAGAAGCGACTTTGGCTCTGCGTGAGAAACCCGCAGGGCTCCCCTCAACAGCAACGCTGGTTTCTTTTGCTTTGGATACACGACCGTACATGTCGTATGCTTTACCCGAACCTGCTGCAGGGTTTTCAACATACTCACCCGTTGCTAAGTCTACAAAGCGTTCTTCAACTTTTGCGTCGTATACGTCTGCAATTTCTTGCTTTGTTTTTGCATCACCCAACAAACCAGCCGCAGCTAAAATGTTTGATTGCTTATCTAACGCTGCGTTCGTTTGTTGTAGAGAGCGCAGGCCAACAGCTGACGCTGATACTACGATTGAACAAACCAAACAAACCGCAACAACGATGCCGACAGTTTTGCCTAAAGTTTCTTTTTTAGCTGACACGTGCAACCCTCCGTTTGATATTGCTTTGCGCTACGAAGTAATCGAATAGTGGCGCCCATAGATTTGCAAATAAGATAGCAAGCATGATGCCTTCAGGGAATGCAGGGTTGATGACTCGCACCAGTACCGTCATTAGACCGATGAAGAAGCCATACATCCACTTACCTTGGTTCGTGAATGATGCTGACACTGGGTCGGTTGCCATAAAGAACATACCGAACGCCAAACCACCAATCACAAAGTGCCAGTAGAACGGCATCGCGTAGATCGAGCTAGGGTCGTTCGCAAAGAAGTTAAGTAAGGTACTAAAGAATGTTACGCCAAGCGCCACACCCAATACAATCCGCCAACTTGCGATGCCGAGATAAATAATAAACAAACCACCAAGCATGATCATTAAGCTAGATACTTCACCCACCGAGCCAGGGATGTTACCCAAGAATGAGTTCATCCAAAGACCCATGTCAGTGTAGTCCATTTCACCATTAGCAGCGTTGCTCAACCAAGTCGCACCTGAATAACCATCGGCCAATTCAGCAGCAATCCATGGTTGGTCACCAGAAATCTGTGCTGGATAAGCGAAGTATAGGAACGCACGACCAGACAATGCTGGATTTAAGAAGTTACGACCAGTACCACCAAAGATTTCTTTAGCAATAACAACACCGAAAGTAATACCAAGCGCAACCTGCCATAAAGGAATTGTTGCTGGGAGTGTCAATGCGAATAACACAGAGGTAACGAAGAAGCCTTCGTTCACTTCATGCTTTCTCACTGATGCAAAAAGAACTTCCCAGAATCCACCGACGACAAAGGTCGTAGCATAAATAGGTATGAAGAAGCAGGCACCATAGAACATCATGCCTAAGACACCAGATTCAGCAGTTAAATTACCACCGAAAAATTGGAACAAACCGGCTTGCCAACCGTCATACATTGCGCCGCCTGCAATAATAGCGTCTTGCGCTTGCAAACCGACATTGTACATGCCGTAGAACATGGCTGGGAATGTCGCCATCCATACCATAATCATAATACGTTTAAGGTCAATACTGTCCTTAACGTGTGTATTTGCTGAATTTACTTTACCCGGCGTATAGAAGATGGTCGCTGCTGCTTCGTAAAGCGCATAGAACTTTTCGTACTTACCACCTGGTTCAAAGTCCGGTTCGACTTTTTCAATTAATGCTTTTAAACCCATGACTTAACCCTCTTCTTCTATCTTGGTTAAACACTCTCTTAAGATCGGCCCATAGTTATATTTACCTGGGCAAACATAAGTACATAAGGACAAATCTTCTTCGTCTAGCTCGAGTGCACCTAAATTTGTTGCACCCTCGGTATCACCAGAAATGATGTCACGAAGCAATAGAGTTGGAATAATATCCAAAGGCATCACTCGTTCGTAGTTACCGATAGGCACCATAGAACGATCAGAACCATTGGTTTGTGTTGTCATATTGAATAACTTTTTAGGTGACAAATGACCCAAGTATGCGCGAGTGACCGAGTGCTGGTTTGAGCCAGGCATAATCCAGCCGAACAAACGCTTTTCTTTATCTTCAACCAACAAAGACACTTGCGTATGGTAACGGCCTAAATAGGCATGTGGACCATTCGCATTTGTACCATTTAACACGGAGCCTGATACTGCACGCACTGGGCCATCAATCGTCTCGCCATCAATGATTTCGTCAATGCTCGCACCAAGCACCGTTGTTACAATGCGTGGCTTCGTTGCTGCTGGGCCAGCGAGAGAGATAACCTTAGTCGTATCGATTTTACCCGTAGACAGTAAAGAGCCGATTGCGATGACATCTTGGTAACCCACATGCCAAACAAACTTCTTCATGCCTACTGGGTCAAGGTGATGAATGTGAGTACCAACTAAACCTGCTGGATGCGGTCCAGCAAACTCATTAACGTCAACACTTGTATCACCAGTATGAATATCAGCACCCGGCGCTTTACTGACGTACACTTTACCGTCGGTTAGTTTAGCGAGTACTTTCAAGCCAAATGCAAAATCGTCTTTTCGCTCAGAGATAACGATCTGAGGGTCTACAGCTAAGGGATTAGTATCCATTGCCGACACGAAAATTGATGATGGAGTTGAACCCACTGCAGGATTCTTGCTGAACGGACGAGTACGAATAGCCGTCCACGCACCTGACTCAACAAGTAACTCCGCGATTGTCTCACGCTCAGCAGCAGCTAAGGCCGCGTCGTCGAAAGACTGGAAGGTCACTTCGTCTTCACCTTCAATCTTAATTACCACGGACTGCAAAACACGTCTTGCCCCACGGTTAACTTCGATTACTTCACCTGCTGCAGGTGCGGTAAATTTAACTCCCGGGTTTTTCTTGTCTTCAAAAAGCATTTGCCCTTTTTTGACTTTATCCCCGACTTGAACATGCATCGTAGGACGCATGCCATTATATTCTTCACCAAGGACTGCAACCTTCGTCACAGCAGGACCTGAATGGACCTTTTGTTCCGGGGCGCCTTCGATAGGAAGATTTAAGCCTTTTTTGATTTTTATCATATGTAATTGACTACTCTAATTTAAGATACCAATTTTAATCAGCCTATCGGCTTATCTACCTGAAAGCCGATTAAAATTTGCCTTTGCTTCCTTTACCCCTTCCTCGACAGCCTATTTATCTTGGCATTGAGTGGGGCGATAAATGTAGCAAAGTACCATATACACACTAGCTTGCTTCACATAAGTCTAAGCGCAGTCCTATTTAACAAGGCCTGCGTACATCCATGGTTTTTATTATTATGTGTCAGCGCGATCTTACTCTGATAGCAAACGCCTTTTACGTCATTAATGAAGAAAATGACAACCTGTTCTTCCATCAAGCAAATGATCGGCGGGATTTTAGCATTAATGAGGGTGAAAAGGCTATGCCAAAAGTACCAAAACGCCTAAATTTATTGAAGTATTGTGAACGAAATCTTCCACTTAGCACTGTACTTTTGACTAAAACTCGCTCTGTGAGCCTTGCAGAGCCTTAATACAGCGCTAAGTAGATACGATTTAAGCGTCTTGCGACTTTTACGACCAATTGACTATAGGGTTTACATCGGCCTCATAGTCAACACCTTGAATTTCAAAGCCAAATAGGTTCAAAAACTCTTGATGATAACCTGCGTAATCACTCAAATCATGGAAGTTTTCTTGAGTAACTTGGTCCCAAAGAGACTTAATTTTGGCTTGCGTGCCATCATTGGTCTCTTTTTCTTCCATATGGTATCGATTCATATCATCAACAGGCGGATTTTGCGCATATAAGCGCTCGGTAAACAAACCTTCGATTTGCTCGATACAGCCTTCATGCGTGCCTTCTTCCTTCATCACTTTATAAATGAGCGAAATATACAAAGGCATAACAGGGATGGCTGAGCTAGCCTGTGTGACTAAGGCTTTGAGTGAAGATACATTCGCACTGACCTTTTTGTCTTTTAGCTTTTCGATAATCGACGCTGCCGCGCGATCGAGATCTTCTTTTGCCAAACCAATGGTTGCTTGACCGTAAATTGGCCACGTTAATTCTTTGCCAATGTAAGTGTAAGCTGTTGTTTTTGCTTCATCGGCAAGCACACCAGCTTCGCCCAACATGAACAACCAGCGCTCCCAATCTTCACCACCCATGACTTTTACTGTGTTATCAATTTCTTCTTGATTCGCTGGTTCTAGCGTTATTTCATGGACTTTATCTTTATCGGTGTCGTAGGTTTTGGTTGTGTAGGCTTGCCCAACCGGCTTCAAGGTCGATTTGAACACTTCACCTGTATCTGGATCTGTGCGTCTTGGCGATGCAAGGCTATATATGACCAAATCGACTTGACCCAAATCGTCTTTGATTTTCTTAATTGCAGCGTGTTTCATCTCATCAGAAAAAGCGTCACCGTTCAGCGTTTCTGCGTATAAGCCTTGAGCCTTAGCTTGGTCATGAAATGCCGCGGTATTATACCAACCTGCCGTCCCTGTTTTTCTTTCCGATGGTTCTTTTTCGAAGCAAATACCCAGTGTTTTTGCACCAAATCCAAAAGCCGAGGTAATGCGTGAAGCGAGACCATAACCGGTCGAAGAACCGATCACTAATACATTTTTAGGACCAGCAAGCGCTGCTTTATCTGCCACATTTTTAGATTTTACATACGCGATTTGACTTTCAACACTTTTTGCACAGCCAACAGGGTGTGCGTTTGTGCAGATAAATCCTCTCACTTTAGGCTTAATAACCATTTTTACTTCCTTCTTTTATCGCGTGCTTAATTGATGTTATGAAACGCGCGCATTCTAATATGAATAAAGACATAAACAGATCAGAGCAGCCAAAATATGCTCAAATCTGTCTATTTATTTGATATGAAGCCTTTTACTCTGAGTAAACAGCTAAGAACTACTCTCGATTCTCGTAGTATTCTTGTTCTGAAATTTTGTGATAGGCTTTTACACTTTGATAAAAAGCATCATATGATGCATAGACCTTGTCAAAAGCCTCATCATCCGATCTTTTTTGTTTTATCACTTTTGCTGTTGCCACTTTTAAGGCTTCAATTACGTCTTTAGGGAGTGGTCTCATTTCAATACCATGTTCTGAAAGCAACTGCTTCATCGCATTAGGATTTCTTGCCGTATATTCATCAAGCATGTCCTGATTAGCAGCGCGTGTTGCAACTTCAACGATCATTTGCAGATCTTTAGGTAAAGCTTCGAATGCTTCTTTATTGACCGTAAACTCCAACATCGTACCTGGCTCATGCCAGCCGCTGTGATAATAATACTTAGCTGCTTTGTGCAAACCAAAGGCAAGGTCATTATACGGGCCAACCCACTCTGTAGCATCAATAGCGCCGGTTTGTAAGGCCGTGAATAACTCACCACCCGTTAAGGTAATTGGCAAGCCTCCCACTTCTTTGAATACCTCACCACCAAGGCCGGGAATACGCATTTTCAAGCCTTGAAAGTCTTCTAAACTATTGATCTCTTTTTTGAACCAGCCCGCCATCTGAGTGCCTGAGCTACCACCGGCAAAAGGAATAACGCCATAGGGTTCATAAAGTTCTCGCCACAGCTCCATCCCACCGCCATAGTGCAGCCAAGCATTCATTTCAGTCGCATTCATCCCAAATGGAATGGTAGTAAAAATAGGAGCCGCTGGCATTTTGCCTTTCCAATAGTAAGCACCAGCATGTCCCATTTGGACACTGCCACTCGCTACTGCATCGAACACTTCAAAACCTGGTACTAATTCTCCAGCGCCATAGACTCTGACTTCCAGTCTGCCGCCAGACATTTCATTCACATATTCAGCAAAAGTTTCAGGCCCTTTACCTAAACCAGGGAAATTCTTCGGCCAAGACGTCGCCAATTTCCATTTAATCGTCTCTACCGGCTCTGCCGCCACAGCAGAATCGGTGCTTTCTCCACTTTTTCCACCACACGACGCTAGTGTGATAAAAGCTGCCGCTGCGAACAAAACGTGTAATGAACGCTTCATAGTTTTCTCCTTAAATTTAGTTATTGCCATAGACTACATTAGGCAACCAAGTAATCACTTCTGGCCAAATAGCCATAATGACCAATAACAACAATTGGATGGCGATAAATGGGATCACGCCTTTGTAAATTTGTTCCGTTCTTACCGTGTCTGCCGTTACCCCACGTAAATAGAATAAAGCAAAGCCAAATGGCGGTGTTAAGAAGCTGGTCTGCAAGTTAACTGCAATCATAATACCTAACCAAATAGGATCCATCCCCATCATGATGAGAATGGGCGCAATGATGGGTACGACGACAAAGGTTATTTCAATAAAATCCAGAATGAAGCCCAACAAAAAGATAACCACCATGACCAATAACATGGCCGTAAACGCGCCTCCTGGCAGATCATTGAAGAAGTCGTTCAATAACTCTTCACCACCAAAACCGCGAAAAACCAGTGAAAAAATACTTGCCCCTATAAGAATCAAGAAGACCATCGAGGTAACTTTGGTGGTTTCTCGCACGACATATTTGGTATTACTCTTTGAAATCTGCTTTTTAAATAATGCTAATAATACTGAACCCATTGCGCCAACACCCGCAGCCTCGGTTGGCGTTGCTTTTCCAGTCAGTATCGAGCCCAAAACAGCCACAATGAGAATTAAGGGTGGTAACAGGGCTTTGAGTAACTCCATCACATCGGCATGTTCATTTTCTTGACCATGAGCGGGGACGTGTGACGGGCTGAAGCGACTAACGCCCCACAAATACAGGAGATAAAACACAACTAAAATTAAACCAGGAATGAGCGCACCAACAAACAAGTCGCCCACAGACACACTGTCCGGTGAGAAAATGCCCATGTCTAGCTGCGCTTTCTGATATGCACTTGAGAGCACGTCACCTAGCAGCACCAGTGCAATTGATGGCGGTATGATTTGACCTAAGGTTCCTGTTGCACAAATTGTTCCCGTGGCTAAAGAAGCTGAGTAGCCCCGTTTAAGCATGGTTGGAAGGGACAACAAACCCATTGTAACTACCGTAGCACCAACAATACCTGTACTAGCAGCTAGTAACATACCTACAAGCACAACTGATACGCCCAGCCCTGTTTTGAAGCGGCCGAGCAAAGCAGACATAGCCACGAGTAAGTCTTCTGCAATCTTTGAGCGCTCGAGTACCACCCCCATAAAAACGAACAGTGGCACAGCAATTAAAGTTTGATTGTTAACAATACCGAATAGACGGCTGGGTGTTGCCAACAGATAACTCGCGTCGAACACACCGAAAAAAATACCAATGCCAGAGAAAAGTAGTGATATACCGGCCAATGTTAAGGCCACAGGGTAACCTACCAACAGAAAGACACATACAACTAGAAAAAGGACTAGCGATAGTATTTCCATTAGTTATCACTCCCGTCTTTACTGACAGGGGCCGATGAATCTAAATCAGATAGAATGAAAACCTGTTTGATAACTTCAGAGATACCTTGCAAAAGCATGGTAAACGAAAATACTAAAATAAAAGATTTTAAGATATATAGAAATGGCAAACCACCTGACTCCATTGAGCCCTCTAATGTTTGCCAAGACTCAGTAACATAATGCCAACTGACAATAGTGATAAAGATCATGACAGGAAGAAGTAAGAAAACACTACCAATGAGATTGGTTAAAGCTTTACGCTTTTGACTAAAGCGGCGATAAAATACGTCTACACGAACATGCCCATCGTGTTGAAGAGTATATGCACACCCTACTAGGAAAACAGCGGCGTGAAGATAGGTTACCGATTCTTGCATGGATATCCAACCGAGATTGAAACCATATCGTAAAACAACGATAACGAAAGTAATTGCGGCCATTAAAAACGTAAAATAGCTAACCCATTCACCTAGCTTTCGATTCATCAAATCAATCAACGATGATATTTTTGACAAAAAGCTCAACAACGACATGGCATACCCTCGCCCCTTTGGTCATTTATTACATAAATGTTAATGGCTTATTCTTGCACATCTAGTTCCTAGGAGTTAAGTTTTTTATGAAAATATGGCGCAAAAAAAACGCCAAGCATATAGCTTGGCGTTTTGTTGGGTAAAGTTAAGTGAAATTAGGCTCTTATTTGGCCATTTCCATCAACGAGATATTTTTCTGTCGTTAAGGACTCTAATCCCATCGGTCCATAAGCGTGTAATTTGGTTGTTGCAATGCCGATTTCTGCACCTAAACCAAGTTGACTGCCATCAGAGAATCGTGAAGATGCGTTTACCATCACAACTGAGGCATCAACCGAGCGCTGGAATCTCTTCGCCACCAATTCATCTTTGGTGCAGATAACTTCAGTATGGTTACTACCAAAGCGAGCGATATGCTGCATTGCGCCTTCAACACTTGGTACTATTCTCACAGCAATTTCCAAGTCTAAGTATTCTTCACCAAACTGCTCTTCTGTAATCGTCGTTGCATTATCAAAGTATTTTGATGACGCTTCACACGCGTTCACTTTCACAGAATGCTCTTCTAAGATTGGTCCTGCCAATGCCAAGAAGTCTTCAGCAATTTCCTCGTGAACAAGCAAACCTTCGATAGCGTTACACACACCTGTTCGTTGCGTTTTACCATTCACTAGCAAATTAATCGCGGTTTCAAGATCTGCATCTTTATCAATATATAGGTGACAAACACCTTTAAAATGCTGGATGACGGGTACTTTACTGTTCTCAGTCACGTAATTAATCAGACCTTCGCCACCGCGCGGGATGATCACATCGATGTAGTCTTTTTGTTCCATCAACTCTTGCATAAGCTGTCTATCTGGATTGGGAACAACTGAAATTAACTCTCTGGGTAAACCATGCTTTTCCAACACGTCTTGCAGCAAGTTTGCGATAAATTTACTGCTTGCTAAAGCTTCTTTACCACCGCGTAATATCGCCGCATTCCCTGACTTAAAGCACAGGCCTGCCGCATCCGCAGTTACATTCGGGCGTGCTTCATAAATCATACACACAACGCCCAGTGGCACTCGCATTTTTTTGATTTTCAGGCCATTTGGGCGTGTACCGATTTCACGCTCGACCCCTACTGGATCAGGCAAGGTTGCCACGGTCTCAAGACCTTCAGCCATTGCTTCGATTCTTTCCTGATTCAGAGTGAGGCGGTCGATCATGGCATTCGACAAGCCATTTTCATTTGCCAATTGCAAATCTTCCAAGTTAGCAGTGATGATTTGATTGGTGTGCTCACGCAGGCTCACCGCCATATCAAACAGGACTGCATTCTTATCCGCTTCATCTATTACTGAGAGGACTCGTGCAGCTTCTGCTGCATTTTTAGAAAGGGTTTTAATTAAACTCATTATTCCTCCAGTAGGGCAATGTTATTATCTGAAATTATTGGGCCAGTCGTGTTTTGAAGCTTGCTGGCGAAGGCTTTGTCGTCTTGGTCAGCAATAAAGCTAAGCAAACAACTACTGTAGTTCGATTTCGCTTTTGCGAGTTTTGTGCCATCGTCTTTACGCACTAAGATCGTGTCTCCTACTGCAAAATCACCATTTACTGCGACAATTTCTTCGCTAGTAAGCTGCTCACTATCATCATCTAGTTCAGCGGTGAAAGCGTTATCGACGACTACCTCACCTTGCGCTGTGGATGTATGTGTCATCCAGTGCAGATGCTCTTGCATCGGCTGCTTATCTGGTGAGAAATGCGTGCCTGGGTTGTTGCCAGACATTAAGGAATTAAACGACTGCTCAGTAAATCCGTTAATAATGTACGTATCTATGCCGTGTGCTACCGCTTTTTCAGCAGCTTGAATTTTGGTTTTCATACCACCTGTACCCACTGCACTGGTTGCTCCGCCTGCCATCGCATAAATTTGGGGGTTAATATCATTGACTACTGATAGTAACTTCGCCTCAGGATTCTCGTGGGGATTACTGTCGTACAAGCCATCAACGTCAGAACAGATGATAAGGGTATCCGCGTCAGCTGCAGTAGAAATCATGGCGGATAAATTATCGTTATCGCCTACCTTCAATTTATCAGTGGTAACGGTATCGTTCTCGTTCAAAATTGGCAAAATACCGTTATCTAAAAGACTGAAAATCGTCTCCTTAATACTCACATAACGCTCTCTGTCGCGCAGGTCGCCATGTGTTACGAGAATCTGTGCGGTCGGAAAGTCGAACAATCGATCCCACGTCGCCATCATTTCAGATTGCCCCGCCGCTGCCATCGCTTTCTTCGTAGCCATGTTTATTTCGCCTTCCTGCTCGAATAAATGCGAGCCAGCCGCGACTGAGCCAGAAGAAACTAAAACAACTTCAATCCCCATTGTTCGGCATTTTACGATGAATTGCGCAATACCAAGTAAATAGTGACTGCTGCAACCATTCTGATTCGGTGCGATTAAGGCACTTCCCACCTTTATCACTATCCGTTTCCAGTTTGCTACGCTCATTTTTGTCTCCAAAGTTTTTATACAGTTATGCAACGCTAAGTTGCGCTGATGAATTTAATTTTAAAATGCTAAGAATTAGTTTCGTTTGCTTCTTGTTTCTTTTTGCTGATGGCAGCATTGAGTCAATCGATACACTCGTTGAGAAAGCATAAAGCAAGTAGAGGATTTACAGGCCGCTGGGTGGGCCCTGAGTGCTAATGGGACTCTTAAGAATTGATAGGTTTTGTGGCATTAGATTGGTTCGTTCACTAAGGAATTCAGAGCTCGCGAAGCCATCAGCGATCTGAGCGCTGTTGCCTTGCTGTTTCGTTACTGAATTCCTGATCGATAAATACATACTTTTTAAATTTAACTCTATTAATTAGATGTCTAACTATATTATTGACGATTTAGGGGGGAGAAATCAAGTTAAAAGCCATTTTATATTGCATTTCATATATCAAAAAGCTCACCACATTAGATTCAATGCAAACATTTTATAAGGAAATACGTCAGAGAATAGTTATTATTCCTACTCTAAAAATGTTACTAATGATGTTGAGCAATAGACTGGTAGCAGTGAATGCGCGATGTTACTTCGCTACTGATAATGACTTAGTATATGCTGGTGTATTAGTTGCTCAACATAACAATCAGCGGGAGACCACATGCTAGAAAAAATAAAACAACAAGCCGGAAGCATCTTGCTTGCAAGCTTGTTTATACTGATCACTTTTGGCATTCTTGATGCAATTTGGCTGGGCTGGCTATCAGTTGAGCTGTATCAGACTGAAATGAAAAGCCTGCTACGTGATAATTTTATTACATGGCCTTGGCTCGTGTTTTACCTTATGTACGGCGCGGTAACCTTTGTTTTGACCACAGTGCCGAACCGGGAGAAGCCTTGGTTTTATTCCACTATTGATGGTGCTCTGCTCGGTCTTGCAAGTTATGGCGCATACAACTTAACTAACTACAGCATCATCGAAGGTTTCACTTTAAAAATCATGTTAACTGATTGGTGTTGGGGGATATTTTTGACAAGTTCTTCCGCCACTGCGGGATGGTTTGGTTATCAAAAAGGCAATAAGAGAAACTAGTATCACGACCTGTGTGGCGTCAAATGGTACTCAATTCACCTTTGCGCCACTCACGATTAAATAGAACCATGAGCGGTCTTCAGCGTTTTCTGCTTCATCTTTGAAGTTACCCGATATTGAACTAGACGAATTGAAGTCCCACCAAGACTGCATTGCCATGTCACTGAGAATCCCCTCACGCCATTGCAATAGATTATCAGGGAAAGCTCGCACTTCACAGGTTCCCTCACGACAAATTACCGATTCTAGCTGCAAATATGAACCATATTCGTGAGTTACAATGAAGTCACTAATACGTGTTTGCATCTCGATGCCCCAGCCTAAATCATCCTCGGCTTCATGCAGCTTTTTAAAATGATCGGTGACAAAGTTCGGTGAGTTCGCAATTTGTTGGTCAAAGGGGGCTGGCACATACTTTTGAACTTCTTCTAGTGTGATTGCATCAGGGATATCAATACCCGCCTCTGTCAGTGCACGGTTGGCATTGTCAAGCTGACTTAACGCTTGAGTGTACGAGTTATTCAACGTTTTATAAAGGTCCTCAAGTCGCGCCACTTTTTCCTGTAACTTCCTCTCTTCCTCACGTTTTTTATACTGAGCTTCTCTCACCGTGACCTCATCGCTCGCCACAGAGCCATCAGAAAGGCTTGTTACTTTTTTAGAAAATTTGTCATTTGCAGTATTCTCAGTATCACCATTGGCCAAGGAGTCAGAATTAGCCTCCTCACGTTCTTCGGTAATGGTTGTGGTGATGATGTGGGTACTCGCGGATCGTTCACCAATTAAGAATGCAGCAACAATGCTAACGAGGTAAAACGCGGCTAAGGTGAGTTTTTGCATAAGTAGTCCTTTATTCTATGCATGAATCAAGCTAAAAAGAGTAGCTAATTTTTAGTCATAAAAAAAGCCGTTCCTGCAATCTCTCGCAAAAACGGCTTTTCGTCAATCAGCTAACTAGCCAATGATATCTAATAACTCTACATCAAACACTAATGTACTGTATGGACCAATTGCACCACCAGCACCTTGTTCACCGTAAGCTAGGTCATGTGGCACATATACACGCCATTTAGAGCCTACAGGCATGATTTGAAGTGCTTCAGTCCAACCTTTGATTACGCCACCCACTGGGAATTCAGCAGGCTGACCGCGGTCATATGAACTATCAAACACGTCACCGCTAATCAAAGTCCCGTGGTAATGCACGCGCACTGTTGATGCAGCAGTAGGAATGTCACCATTACCTGCAGTCAAAATTTCGTACTGTAAACCAGATTCAGTCGTTACAACTTCTTCGCGCTTACTATTTTCTTCTAGAAACTTAGCGCCTTCTTCTACTGCACCAGCAAACTGCTCTTGCTTAGCTGCCTGCATGCGCTCATGAATTTCAGTGAAGGCGGCACGTAAGTCGTTATTATCAACTTGTGGCTGAGCACGGTTAAAACCGTCAGTTAAACCAGCGATAACTGTATCAACGTCCATTCCATCGAAAGGATTGCCAGCTAATTGCTCGCCCATTTGATAACCGATACCGTAACTTGCTTGTAACTCTACTGTTGAATACTTATCTGACACAGGGTCTCCAAAATTTATTAAATTGAATAAGTTAATTTGTTCGCGCACAGGGTAGCACATTCAACAAAGCATTAAAATTCGTGAACGAGACGAATATAAGCGCTTCAAGACCCACAAGGCATATGATAGCGACGAAGAAATTAGACTTTAGGCTGAATGATGTATATCTTGTTATTAGACAAAAAACATGAGGAAAATGTTAAATATGAATGATTCGCTCAACGCACAATTGAAAGATACTGTACGTTATTTAGGTGCAACATTAGGTGAAACGATTGAAGCCGAGTTAGGCAGTGAATGGTTGCAAAAAATCGAGCAAATCAGACAAGATGGCAGGGATTCTTATGCAGGTGAAACCGAAAGTACTCAAAGACTGACAGACTTATTCGCAAGTTTAGATAACCGCTCCCTGCTTACTATCGGACGGGCTTTTGCACAATTCCTTAATTTAGCCAATATTGCCGAACAAGAGTTTAATAGCGCTAATCAGCGTGATGAGTCTCTTGCCGTTTCTTTGGAGAAAATTAAATCATTAGGTGCTGACCGCGAAAAGGTGCTTGCCGCCGTCAAAAACTTAAATATAGATTTAGTATTAACTGCACACCCAACGGAAGTTACGCGTAGAACACTGATTCACAAACATCGTCAATTAGCCTCACAACTACAAGAGTTACACACAACAAACATTACAGAACACAATGAAAAGCGTGTGAAAACCCGTATTGCAGGACTCATCAGTCAAGCTTGGCATACTGAGGAAATTCGCTCGGTAAGACCAACACCAGTAGATGAAGCGCGCTGGGGTTTTTCAGTGATAGAGACGTCATTATGGGAAGCTGTGCCCGAGTTTTTGCGTGAATTGGACGAATACTTACAATCACAATTTGATATTTCCCTCCCCTTAGATGCCAAAACAGTACAATTCAGTTCTTGGATGGGTGGTGACCGTGATGGTAATCCATTCGTGACATCAACGGTCACAGAAGAAGTCTTGCGCAGAGCTCGTCGAAGAGCCGCGAAATTGTTTTCTCTCGACCTCGACAACCTTTATATCGAGCTGTCGATGAACGACTGCAATGAACAATTAAGAGAGTTAGTTGGTGATGCGAAAGAACCCTATCGCGCCGCATTGAAAGCGGTTAGAAATAAGCTTGAGTTGACTCGCGATGGCCAAATTCCGGTGGAGGAATGGGTTGCAAGTAATGATGAATTACTACACCCTCTCATGGCCTGCTATGACTCCTTGCACGATTGTGGCATGCAAGTCATTGCTGAAGGTGCACTGAAGGACACGATCCGACGCGTCCATAGCTTTGGTGTTAACTTGTTGAAATTAGATATTAGACAAGACTCTGAGCGCCATGCCGATGTATTTAGTGAACTCACAAGATATTTGGGCATTGGTGATTATGGCCAATGGAGCGAAGAAGACAAACAAGCATTTTTACTACGAGAGCTTAGCTCTAAACGTCCTTTGATCCCTCATTCATGGACGCCAAGTGACGATGTTCAAGAAGTCCTCGACACCTGTCGCGTAATTGCAAGACACAGTAAAGAAGGCTTTGGCATTTATATCATATCAATGGCAAGCGAAGCATCTGATGTACTTGCCGTACAGCTATTGCTCAAAGAGTGTGGCGTTACATGGCCAATGCCCGTCGCGCCATTGTTTGAAACATTGGATGATTTAAATAACTCACCCAAAGTCATGCGAAGCCTACTCGATATTGACTGGTACAGAGGTTATATCTCGGGTCGTCAGTACGTGATGATCGGCTACTCAGATTCTGCCAAAGATGCTGGCTCACTGGCCGCAGGTTGGGCACAATATGAATCACAAGAAGCGCTGGTCCAACTGTCAGAAGAGAAAGACGTGACACTGACTTTGTTCCATGGCAGAGGCGGCACAATCGGCCGTGGTGGCTTGCCTGCCAAAGCAGCGATCCACTCTCAACCTCCAGGGTCTTTAACAGGCGGGTTTAGAGTCACAGAACAGGGTGAAACAATTCGCTATAAGTTCGGCATGCCACAATTGGCTAAACGTAGCCTATCAATATATGCTGCCGCCGTTGTTGAAGCGATGCTCTCTCCGCCACCTGCGCCAAAAGAAACTTGGCGTGAAACGATTATAAAGATGGCTGCTCTTGGTCGCGATAATTACCGTGGCGTCGTCAGAAGCGATCCAGAATTTGTTCCCTACTTTCGCGTAGCGACACCTGAACAAGAGCTTGGTAAATTGCCTTTAGGCAGTCGACCAGCGAAACGCAACCCACAAGGCGGTATCGAAAGTTTACGCGCGATACCATGGATTTTCGCATGGGCGCAAACACGCATGGTGTTGCCATCTTGGTTAGGTGTGATGAAAGCGGTAGAAGCAGTGAAGAATGATGGCAATGATGATGTTGTCAAAGACATGATCGACAATTGGCCATTCTTTAACTCACGTTTATCTATGCTGGATATGGTATTCAAGAAGGCAGAGCCGCATATTAGCGCAGCATATGACGCCAGACTTGTCCCAGACAACCTGAAGCATTTCGGTGAAGGGTTGCGTGCAGAATTGAAACAGAGCATTGATTCAATTTTACGCATACTCGATCACACAGATATGATGGAGGATGACCCACATGGACGCTTGTCGATGGACATTCGAGGTGGTTATTTAGAACCTCTGCATTATTTACAGATTGAGCTGCTTGACCGAATTCGCAAAGAAGGCTCATCTGAATATAGTGATAACGATATTGCGACACTCGAAATGGCAATGATGGTTACCATTACAGGTATTGCAATCGGCCTAAGGAATACGGGTTAGTCGCTAAGCTCTATTCGATAGACATAAAAAAAGCCAGCATATGCTGGCTTTTCTTTTATATTTACTTAAATTAAGCAGTAACGAACTCTACGCCTAATTTAATATCACCGCGAAGGCCTTCTAACATAGCATTCTTAGCATTTTCTTCGAAGTCGCTTAAATCACCGTACGGTAAAATTTCTTCAACGCCGTTTGGACCTAAACGTACTGGATGTGCAAAGAAGGCTGCATCTTCAGAGTCGTCAACTTGAACGTAAGTATATTCAACAACCGCTTCACCCTTCATTGCTGCAACGAGTGACAAGCAGAAACGTGCTGCTGCTTGACCCATAGATAAAGTTGCAGAACCGCCGCCAGCTTTAGCTTCAACAACTTCAGTACCTGCGTTTTGAATGCGAGTAGTCAAGCTAGCAACTTCTTCATCACTGAAGCTTACGCCTTCAACCTGTGATAACAATGGAAGGATAGTTGTGCCCGAGTGGCCACCGATAACAGGTACGTGAACATCAGTCGTCTTCAAACCTTTAAGATTTGCAACGAACGTTTCCGCGCGGATAACATCCAAGGTAGTGACACCGAATAACTTATTCTTGTCGTATACACCTTTGGCTTTCAAGGTCTCTGCAGCAATCGCAACAGTGGTATTAACCGGGTTAGTAATCACACCAACACATGCTTTTGGACAGTTGTCCGCTACAGCTTCGATAAGGTTCTTAACGATACCTGCGTTAATGTTGAACAAATCAGAGCGATCCATACCAGGCTTTCTTGGTACACCCGCCGGAATTAGAGCAATGTCACAACCAGTCAGTGCATCAGCTAAGTCATCTTTTCCATGACCCGTCACTGCAACATCGGTAGGGATATGGCTTAAATCAACAGCTACACCTGGGACAACCGGCGCAACGTCATACAAAGCAAGTTCAGAACCTGCCGGTAATTGAGTTTTTAGTAATAACGATAGGGCTTGACCAATACCACCAGCGGCGCCTAGAACAGCTACCTTCATAAGAATCTCCTGTTAATTTAGCATTTAATTATACGGGCGACACCATAAGCCATAACCGTGCAAATCTCAATCACCGGATGGTCTTATATAGATTATTTTAGTTTACGATTACAAACAATTTACCTAGTTAACACTTTTGTCACACATTTTTATTTCATTCGTTTGCGAAAACCAGAGTGCTGTTGCAGAATACCCTAAAATTCAGTTAGGAAAAGAATACACATGTCGACAAGTAAACAAGACGCCTTAATCAAAGCATTCAAAGAGTTGCTTAAAACCGAGAGCTATGGCTCACAAGGCGAAATTGTTACAGCCCTGAAGGAACATGGTTTCGATAATATCAGTCAATCCAAAGTCTCTCGTATGCTCAGCAAATTCGGTGCGGTGAGAACCCGTAATGCTCGGGGTGATATGGTCTACTGCCTGCCGCCTGAACTAGGTATGCCAACGGCAAAAAGCCCTTTAAAGCAACTCGTTTTAGACATCGTGCACAACAATGTGATGGTCATCATTCGAACGAGCCCTGGAGCAGCGCAACTTATTGCTCGTTTACTTGATTCATTGAGTCATACCGACGGCGTACTCGGTACCATTGCTGGCGACGATACAATTTTCATCGCGCCAGCCGATATTACGCAAATTGAAGACCTTCGCCAACGAGTTGAAGACCTTTTTGAGAGTGTATAAAGCGCATGTTCAGCGCCACAAAGTGAACCCGAAATCTTCGCCTCAACTTCGTTTTATCATGAGGTAATGAATACTGCTCCATACCTTCCTGACGACAAAGGGCATAACAATTTATGCGCCGACCCTAATAACTTGCGAAAGGACTATACAGGTACGTACCAAACAAGTAAGAAAGTCGATTACAGTAATGCGCGTTGGGAGGAAAGAGTTAGCCATGATTGGAACGCTTTTCCAATGCTGGATAAGTCAGTGGGTAAAGTATTAGTGATTGATATTAAACAGAATAATGGCGAAGCTGTTTATCATTACATGTCAAATGCAAACACCCAAGCGACACTATATGAACCTTGGAGCTCTTCAAAAATATTCGCCTTTACGGGCGCAATTGCTGCATTGAAAGAGCAAAACAATTCGATCGTGTCGGCCCAAGGGAAAATTGGATACACCAATATTGCTGATTTAATCACCAGCATCAACAGTTATGAAGCGTTCGGTGACGCCAATGGAGACAGCAATGCTATTGCTACCTTCTTTGCCAATGTTGCAACTCGTGAATACTTAACTGCCCTATTTTATGAGAAGTGGTTAAGACTAAGTACGCCGCATATCTTTTTTCGAGGTTCCTACGGAGCAAGTAGCTTCGAGCCTCAATCTAAAATTTGGTCAGCCATAGACGGTACTTCACAAACCCCTTTAGATTTTAACAATGATGCTAGTAAAGATAAGGCGTATCGCCCCTATCGTTGTGAAACCTGCGGTACGACTGGTAACAAACCGATGACTACGCTAGCACAAGCCGAGTGGCTGAAACGCTTAGCCATGCATCAAACTGACGCCAAGACACGCCATCCATTCCTTGATGAGAGAGATATTAAGACCTTATTCTATGGTGCCGGTAATTCAACAGGTTCCTCACAATTAGGCGGTATGTCTGTCGGGATATCTACGATGCTACAGGATGCAATCGCAAAGCAACTTTTAAGGCGAAGTGAACCACACGCGACACTCGATACAGTGGATACCAAGCAACGAAGACAAAAATACAAATCAGTGCTAGATAGTCAAACCAATGGCTTATGGCGCGTTTTTAATAAAATCGGTTGGGGGCCAAGTGAAACGAGAGGAACAACCGAGAATGTATTGTTAGCCTATGTTTGTTTGCCAATGACTGCCTTAGTAGGCGAATCTTCTTCTGTCCGTCCTGAAAATGAAAGTATTGCATTTGTGATTGCTGCTCAGGTCGCCGTCGATGGCGCAAGCGAAGAGCTAATGAGCGAAGCCGGACAAAAAATGCAAGATTTGATAGACACGGTCTTAACTACATACTTCTCACTGTAAAAAGCAGTAAGTTAAAAAGTGGATAGTGACTAGGGGTCACCGCCTTCGCGGTGATGACGAAACGCGCGGTGATGACGAAACGCGCGCCATCATTCCCGTGAAGGGGACTAGGGATCACCGCCTTCGCGGTGATGACGAAACGCGCGCCATCATTCCCGCGAAAACTACAGTCATTCCCGCGAAGGCGGGAACCTAACAGCTAATCCTTATCACTTTTTAACTTCAAACCTGCTTCGTACAATGCGTTCTTTTTAAGGCCATAGTGTTCAGCAGCAATTGCAGCCGCTTTTTTCAAAGGTAATTCTGCTGAAACTAACTTGAGCAGATCCAAAGCGCCCTGCGATATCTCGCCAGTCTGGAGATTGTTAGGGCAATAAATCATCAGTACAAACTCTCCTTTTTGATGATTGGGGTCTTGCTCCAACCACGCTAAGACATGCTCTGCGCTGCCTTGGATATATGTTTCAAAGGCCTTGCTTAGTTCTTTCGCCAAAACGATTTCATGATCTGTTTGCAAATTCGCAGCGCATGCCATGACGGTGTCTCTAATTCGCCTCGGCGCTTCATAAAAGACAGTTGTGTACCCACTATTATTAAGCGCCTCTAAAGCCTTTGCTTTTGCTGCTTGCTTTACAGGTAAAAAACCATGGAACATAAATTTGTCAGTTGGCAAGCCAGATGCACTGAGAGCTGTGGTTAACGCGCACGGACCAGGCAAGGAAATCACCTTTATTCCAAACTCTCGACAATCACGCACAAACACATACCCGGGATCGCTAATCAGGGGGGTGCCCGCATCTGAAATGAGAGCAACATCACTTCCTTTTTGTAATAGTTCTACTAATTGTTTCGAACGAGCGGCTTCGTTGTGGTCATGCAGAGATATCGTCTTCGTTGGAATTTCGCAGTGAGATAGTAAACGAGAAGAGTGCCGAGTATCCTCGGCCGCAATGATATCAACAGAGCTCAGTACCTCTATCGCACGACTGCTAATGTCAGCTAAATTACCTATTGGAGTGGGTACAATGAAAAGCCTTCCGGCTGGGTTATTTTGCATTAATTTCATTCTATATTGAGCTATTTATCGCATATTCTACACCGACTTTCGATCAGAATATGCGAAAGAAGATAGATATTTGTTTCGCCTTGAGTAAACTAAGCACATATGGACAAATCGAGACACATTTTGAACCAACTTAAGTTAGCCAGTATCATTCTCTTTGTATTTATTCTTAGCAGTTGTGCAACCAAAGTTGAGAAAGTAGTCACTGCGCCGATCACAAAAGTCGAAAAGCCGAGTAAAGAGCTCGTACTGAGCAATGCTGAATTGTCTTTACAACGTGCTGAAGAACAATGGCAACGTAACGGTGATATTAACCAGAGAAATCAGCTGCTACTTGAGGCAGCTCAGGACTTTCAAACTGGAGAGCAATGTGTGCGCAGTGATATTATTGTTGCAAACATAGAACCCTTTCTAACCAAGCCTTTTCAAAAACAATATGCAACCTTATTAAAAGCAGAGTGCTCCTTAATTGAACATTATGCCTCAGGCAATTCGGTTGAACTCCTGAAAACGCCAATCGATACAATGATCTCATGGCTTTCAACCATTAATGAGCCGGCTTTCACTAATCGTAAAGAAGTTCTAATCGCGCATGTTGCAGCCTTGCATCAGCGCTGGGACTTGGCATCAAGCGTGTTAGCACAGCAACTCAATGCTGACTCACCTCTAAATAATGCACCAGAGCATAATTTATGGGAATGGTTTTTGAAGTCATCAAAGCAAAACAAACAAACATTAGCGAATCAAAATGGTCTGATGCAAGCGTATTATTCCCTAGCTAACATTATTGAAGATGAGGCCTTAAATGACGTCAGTCGTCAACAGGCTATTGCATTTTGGCAGGAGCGTCATCCAAGCCATCCATTGTCTGTTGAGTTACCGGTTGATATTCAACGTTATATGGAACAAAACATTACAAAAGTAGAAAAAATTGCTGTGCTTCTGCCACTCAGCGGTCGGGTTCAAGCGCAAGGTGATGCAATTAAGCAAGGCATAATGTCTGCGTTTTTCTACCGCTTACAAGACATTCAACAAAACAATCCGGGTGCGCCTATACCACAGCTAACGTTCATCGATACCGGCTCTGACAGTACACGTTTTAAAAGTGATGAAATAAACGCAGAATCACTAGGTCAATACGACGTAATTATTGGTCCATTACTAAGAGATCATGTCAATATGATCAAGGATTTACGCTTACCTGAGTCGATGTTTGTCTACCTAAACCGAACAAACAACCAAGACCGAGGTGAGATTGAAGAAACTGGCGTAGCCAAGGTGTATTTTGCCCTAGCGCCAGAAGATGAAGCCATTCAACTAGCTAATCTTATGCATAGCAAGCAAGTAGAAACGCCAATTTTGATATCAAATGACTCGTCCATCAGTCGTCGCATGATAGACGCGTTCAATCAACAATGGTTAGCGTTAAATAGTGTGGGCACCGACGACCCATTTGCCGCTACCAGATTACCAAAGATAGTTACCTTCACCGACAATAAGAGTTTACGGATTGGTATTACTGATGCCTTGGATGTGTTGCAAAGCCAACAGCGCATCAGTCAAATGTCGAGGCTTAGTTCAGAGGTCGTGCACAGCGTGACTCGCAACAGACGTGACGTGGATGCGTTCGTAGTCTTTGCTCAACCCCAAGAAGTAGAGTTATTAAATCCCATTATAGAAGCGAGTATTAGTTTATTTACCGAAGATACGCTTCCCGTATTCGCTACCTCATATAGCTACCAGCATCAACTCAACAAAAACAGTATTCGAGACTTACGCAACTTAGTATTCGTCGATATGCCATTTTTGATGCCAGAACAGCGTCGACAAGCCTTAGCAAAGGAAGTCGATAGTATATGGAACAATCCACCCAGTACTTTTCTGCGCTTGTTTGCCTTTGGCTTTGATGCGTTTCAGTTCTCTGAACAAATGCAGCAACTTGCGTTTTTCAGTCACACCGAACTATCCGGTATGTCTGGTAAGTTGTCAGTGAACGCAGACCGAGAGGTTGTGCGACAGTTACCCAGTGCCCTGATCGCCGAAGAAGAGATCACACAAACAAATGCTCTCTAACCAGTTTACAGCGAGTCTAAGCGGTTTTGATGCAGAACAAATAGCCAAGCGCTTTTTGTGTGAACAATCACTTCGTTTCATGGAACAAAACTTTACTTGCAAGGTCGGAGAGATAGACCTGATTATGCAAGATAAGAAACAGCTTGTTTTTGTTGAGGTGAAATACCGCAAAAGTAATAGTTATGGAGCGGCAGCAGAGCAATTCACTGTGCGGAAGCGCCGAAAATTAGAGAAAGCGATAAATTATTATTTGTTACAAAAGAACTGCAACCCGTTTCATACAAATTTCCGAATAGATGTTGTAGCAATAGACGATGAACAGGTAAACTGGCTTAAAAATGTGTAAAACAAGCGTTTGTTATAAAACGCAATTAATAAGGCGAATTCATGCTTGAGAATATAAAGAAGAGCTTCACAGAAAGTATCCAAACGAAAATTGCTGCTGCAGAGGAGCTTCCCGTTCCTATTGAAAAAGCAGCGACTATGATGGTTCAAGCTCTTATTCGAGGCAATAAAATATTAAGTTGCGGCAACGGTGGTTCAGCTGGCGATGCGCAACACTTTTCATCAGAGCTATTGAACAGATACGAGCGAGACCGTCCTTCTCTACCGGCCATGGCCTTAACGACTGATAGCTCGACCATTACGTCTATAGCAAATGACTACAGCTACGACGAAGTGTTCTCGAAGCAAATCAAGGCTCTGGGTCAGCCTGGCGATATCCTACTAGCGATATCGACTAGTGGTAACAGTCGTAATGTTATCAACGCAATGGAAGCTGCTCTTGCAAGAGATATGACAATCGTTGCATTGACTGGAAAAGACGGTGGAGAAATGGCTGGCTTCTTGAGCGAGAACGATGTTGAGATCCGCGTACCTTCATCTCGAACAGCGAGGATCCAAGAAGTTCATCTTTTAGTCATTCACAATTTATGTGAATCAATTGATAACGCACTCTTTCCCGTGAGTGACGCAGAATAGGAACTGAATACTGTATGTTGAGTAAAGGAAGACAGTTAGCCTTTTTGGTATTGTTTGCTTCGGTATTACAATCAGGCTGTGCATTGGTTGCCGTAGGAACGGTAGGTACCGCTGCCACGGCCTCTGCAACAGACAGAAGGACCGTTGGTACACAAATAGATGATAAGACAACACAGAGCCGGGTAAGAAGTGCTATCAATGATATCCCCTTAGTGAAAGATGAAGCCGCAATCAGCGTTGATGTCTACAACGGTCAAGTCTTACTAACCGGTCAAGCCCCCACTCAAGAGATGATTCGAAGAGTTGAACAAGCAGCCGTAGCGACAAATAACGTAGTAAAAGTCCACAATCAAGTTCGTTTAGGACAGCCGATTCCAGCGACATCTACCATGAATGACGTTTGGCTTTCCTCTAAGTTAAAAACCATTATGATTTCTGACGAAAGCATTCCTTTGTTTAAGCTTGATTTAGTCGTTGAGGATAGTGAGGTGTTTATTATGGGTTTGTTGACCAAACCTGAGGCCGCTGCGGCCGTCGAAGCTGCAAGAAATGTTAATGGTGTTACGAAGGTAATTCGGGTAATGGAGCTGGTTGAGTAGCTTACTTAACCACTTTTAAACTAGGTCTGTTAGATTTCTTATCTGTTTTGCCCTGACTCTCGACGGGCTCACTAGTTTCCTCTTTTTTCGATTCAACACTTTGCAAAGGCTGCTCTGAAGATAAGGCCTGTTCATAAGCTAAAAGCTCTTCTTCACTGCGTGTAAATACCGTTCCCGCACCATTTTCTCTGGCGTAGATAGCTGAAACAGCAATACTAGGGACATAAACTTGCATAGGCTGACCAGAAAAGCGTGCCTGAAAGGAGATAGCGTCTAGTTCGATGTGTAAATTAACACAGGCACTAGGAGAGATATTCAGTACAATCTGACCCTCTTTTACAAATTGCTGTGGCACTTCCACACCCGGTAATATTGCATCAACAACAATATAGGGTGTTAAACCGTTATCCACTATCCAATCGTAAAAAGCCTTAAGTAAATAAGGCTGGTTGCTGGTCATATTATCCACTGAATACCTCTAGTACGATGCACAATCCACTTTACAGTGGGTTGTGGATCTCACGTTCTTGGTCTGTTAGTGATGCTTTGAATGAAGCGCGCTCAAAAATGCGATTCATGTACGCAACAACATCACGACTACCAGCACCACTAAGTGTGATATTCAAGGCTGGTAAACGCCATAATAAAGGTGCTAAATAACAATCAACTAAGCTGAATTCGTCACTCATAAAGTAAGGCTTTTCAGCAAAGATTGGTGCGAGGGCCAATAAAGACTCACGTAATTCAGTACGTGCCTCTTCTGCGCCAGGTTCGTTGCGGAAGATTTTCGCAGCCAACACGTACCAGTCATGCTCGATTCTGTGCATCATTAGACGGCTTTCACCGCGTGACACAGGATATACAGGCATTAAAGGTGGGTGTGGGAAACGCTCATCCAAATATTCCATAATGATATGAGATTTATATAACACTAACTCACGGTCAACTAGCGTAGGTACTGTGCCGTATGGGTTCAACTCAAGTAAATCTTCGCTTAACTGGCTTGGATCGATAAAACTAATTTCAACGCCAACACCTTTTTCAGCAAGAACGATGCGCACCTGATGACTATAAATATCGATATTGTCAGAAAACAACGTCATGATTGAACGCTTGTTTGTGGCTACAGCCATTAAAACCTCCGAATTCTCAGGACAATGAGAATTGCAAAATAATAGTAACAATTAAAAACACTAAAAGGGGCGCATTGCCCCTTTTATAAAAATATTGGGGTAAGACCTTATTTTTTAACGTCTTTCCAATAATCTTTCTTCAGCAAGTATGCGAACACAAAGAAGATAAGGATAAAGATGAGGACACCTTTACCAATTTTCTCAGACTGCAATCTTGACGGCTCACCGGTATAAGCCAGGAAGTTAACCAAGTCGCGAATTGTCTGGTCATACTCGTCGCTTGTAAGCTTGCCATTTCCATCGGTACGCAAGCCTACATCAACTTCAGTCATTTCACCGTCGATCATTCTCATTTCGGTAGCAAGTCTTGGTGTTCCTTGCAAACCTTCCAATACATGAGGCATGCCCACGTTAGGGAAAGTAAGGTTGTTCACACCAAATGGGCGACTTGCATCAACATAGAAAGTGCGCATATAGGTATATAACCAATCCGAGCCTCTTACTCTGTTGACCAAAGTCAGATCCGGAGGCGGAGCACCAAACCATGTAGCTGCAGATTCATAAGGCATATTTGATGTAATGTAATCACTCACCTTTTCACCTGTAAACTGCAAGTACTGCTCTCCAATCTCTAGCGGTACACCGATATCTTCGAAAGTTCTCTGATATCGCTGATATTGCATCTGGTGACAACCTAAACAATAGTTCATAAAGGTCTGCGCACCGCGCTGCAATGACTCTTTGTCTTTAAGGTCAATACCAGCTTCATCCAGTGGGATATTTGAACCAGCAGCAAAAGCGAGTGTTGGCAAAAGTAGTAGTGTAGTTAACCACTTCTTCATAGTGTAATCCTCTCAGGTACTGGCTTGGTTTTTTCTTTGCCTGAATAAATAAACAATAGGACAAAGAATCCGAAATACATGATGGTAGCAATTTGTGATGCAACAATCTTCCAGTTTTCCTGTGGCGTACCACCAAGATAACCAAGGAAAACGAACACAGCAGCGAATACCAGCAAGTTCACTCTGTGAAGGCCACATCTGTAGCGCCATGATCTCACCTTACCACGGTCAACCCAAGGCAACGCAAACAGAACAGCGATAGCAGCAAACATCGTCAATACACCAAATAACTTATCTGGAACAGCTTTCAGAATTGCATAGAAAGGTGTGAAATACCAAACAGGGAAAATATGCTCTGGCGTTTTGTAAGGGTTGGCTATTTCAAAGTTCGGTTTTTCTAAGAAATATCCTCCCATCTCAGGCATAAAGAACATGATGTAGCAGAAGCCAAATAAGAACACACTGAACGCTACTAAGTCTTTCAAAACGATATGCGGGAAGAACGGCACTACGTCATCGACAATATCGTACTTGTCTGTGTAATACTCATGGATCTTATAAGATGTAAGCTTATCTTTTGGCAATGAGCCTTTCTTATGCTTAATATTCACGCCGTCCGGGTTGTTTGAACCAACTTCGTGTAGAGCGATGATATGCAGAAATACCAAGATAACGATAATCAGTGGCAAAGCAATAACGTGTAACGCAAAGAATCGGTTAAGCGTAGCCCCCGAGATAACGTAGTCACCTTGTATCCAGATAACTAAATCAGGACCGATAACCGGAATCGCACCAAATAGAGAGACAATAACCTGCGCTCCCCAGTAAGACATTTGACCCCATGGCAAAACGTAGCCCATGAAAGCTTCAGCCATCAACGCGAGGTAAATTAACATACCAAATATCCAAAGCAACTCACGTGGCTTTTGATATGAACCGTACATCATGCCTCTAAACATATGCAGATATACAACGATAAAGAATGCCGATGCACCCGTACTGTGCATGTAACGAATCACGTTTCCAAATTCAACTTCACGCATGATGTACTCAACAGAAGCAAACGCTCGCTCTGCTGAAGGTTCATAACTCATCGTTAACCAGATACCAGTGACGATTTGGTTAACAAGTACAATTGTTGCAAGAAAGCCGAAAACGTACCAAAAATTCATATTTTTGGGCGCTGGGTACTGAATTGCGTGCATGTTTGCAACGCGCATCATTGGGATACGTTGTTCAATCCAACTAAGTAATCCGTTCATTACGCAACCTCCGCTTCAGAACCGATGATAATAGTATTATCGTCGACGTATTGATAAGGAGGAACGACTAGGTTTGATGGCGCTGGAACACCTGAAAAAACTCTGCCAGCCATATCAAACTTAGAGCCGTGGCACGGGCAGAAAAAGCCCTCAGCAATGCCTTCAGCGTATTGAGCAAAGTCACCATCAATAAGATGCTGTGGTGAACATCCTAAATGCGTACAAATCCCCACTAGTACCAAGTACTCTTCTTTCAAAGAGCGATATTGATTCTGAGCGAATGTCGGTTGCTGCTCAACCTCAGAGTTTGGATCACGAAGTTGGTCTTCGTGAGCACTAAGGCTAGCCAACAACTCAGGGGTTCTACGTACAATCCAGACTGGCTTACTACGCCATTTAACACGAATCATTTGGCCTGGCTGGATACCACTAATATCAACTTCGACATCAGCACCAGCCGCTTTGGCTTTTGCGCTCGGCTGCCAAGAGGCAACAAAAGGGACTGCAGCACCTACAGCACCAACTGCACCAACAACACACGTACCTACAGTCAAAAATTTGCGGCGATCGCTACTTTGAGGTTGGTCGTTATTTGTTGGTGATTCATTGGTATCTACTGATACATCGCTCATCAACTTTTCTCCGGGGTTGGAAAGACAGGTTTCAACTCAAAAATGCAGACTTCATTGCGGTACTTTAGAAAAGCGCTTAATAAGTCAGCATTTTTGAGCAGAAACACTCGATTAATATTAACAGCGTATGTTAAAAGAAAACCCTTAACAAACACAAGGATTTACTGAGAAAAAATGCGTGTTTTTCTTGTTATAAGTCAAGATTTCTCTACAAGTTGCATATTTGTTTCTTTATCGACTGAAATTTTTTCAACAATAGCGGTAGGCTAAAAATAAAAAACCCAGCCGAAGCTGGGTTTTTTGAATACGTATTTCGAAACGATTTAACGTTTTGAGAACTGTGGACGCTTACGCGCTTTGTGTAGACCCACTTTCTTACGTTCAACTTTACGTGCATCACGTGTTACGAAACCAGCTTTACGTAGCGCTGGACGTAGGGCTTCGTCATACTCCATAAGAGCACGAGTAATACCGTGACGGATTGCACCAGCTTGACCGCTAATACCACCGCCAGAAACGGTAATGTATAGGTCAAACTTTTCAGTCATTTCAACTAACTCTAGAGGCTGCTTCACGATCATACGTGCAGTTTCGCGGCCAAAGAATACGTCAAGCGGACGTTGGTTTACAGTAATTGTACCTGTACCCGGACGTAAGAAAACGCGAGCTGTTGAGCTTTTGCGACGGCCTGTGCCGTAATATTGAGTATCTGCCATTTTGCTCGCTCCTTAAATGTCCAATACTTGTGGCTGTTGTGCTGCATGAGTGTGCTCAGGACCAACAAAAACTTTCATTTTGCGGAACATAGCACGACCTAGTGGGCCTTTTGGCAACATACCTTTAACGGCTTTCTCGATAACCATTTCTGGCTTCTTAGCGATAAGCTTTTCAAAAGTAGTGTCTTTAAGACCACCTGGGTAACCAGAGTGAGCGTAGTACGTTTTGTTCTTCGCTTTGTTTCCAGTTACAGTAATTTTTTCAGCATTAACAACTACAATGTAGTCACCAGTGTCTACGTGTGGTGTATACTCTGGCTTATGCTTGCCGCGCAATCTTAGCGCGATTTCAGCCGCTAAACGGCCTAAAGTTTTGTCTGCGGCGTCAACCACATACCAGTCGCGTTCTACGCTTTCTGGCTTTGCAACAAAAGTTTTCATTATTCGTCACCCGAAATTATCAGTTAAGTTCACTACCAAGCAGAAAATCCGCTTAAAGTGCAATTATATCAACCTGTTAGCCCCTTCGAGCCGGTCGATCTTCCACCTTCCCAAAGGTGGGTGCATGTGGGCAGGTCGCGAATTATACAGACTTTAGCGGAAAAGCGAAGTACTTTCTCAATAAAACTTACTTATCACTGTCAGTTAATAACCTTCGCCACGTGATAACTTCCATTCATCGGTGAGTTGGCCTGCAAATCCCCAGTTTTCGTCATCGATCTCTTGAATAACGACATGAGTATATTCTGGCTTTTTCCCTAAAACGCGTTGTAGTGATTTAGTCACATCTTTCACTAACTCTGCTTTTTGTGCTTTTGTTGCACCTTTCGTAATTTGTATATTAACTACTGGCATAGAGATTCCTAATTAACGCTCATTTTGTTTTTCTGCAAGCTTCGCCTTCTGCCACAGGATTTCTTTTTCTTCCATTGACATCGTTTCGAGGGTTCGTCCCTGCTTAACAGCATACGCTTGCACTTTGGCAAAACGCCCATTGAATTTTTGATTCGCTTGATGCAAGGCCTCTTCAGGCGTGACATCGAGATGCCTACAAAGATTGACGACTGCAAAAAGCAGGTCACCTAACTCTTCTTGAACTTTATGCGGGTCAACGTCAGCTTGCATTATTTCGTCATTGACCTCACGTAACTCTTCTAAGACTTTATCAAATACAGGCGCAACAGTTTCCCAATCGAAACCCAATGTGGAACAACTCGCCTGAATTTCAAATGCTTGGCTTAAGGCCGTTTTGGAACCCATCTTAGCTGCGACTCACATCTGTGACATCTGTAAGTTGTTTCAGTTTGTCTGCCACACGGCTCAAACTGCTCGCGTCACTCACCTCGAGTGTCAGCTTAATCATTGCAGTATTCTGGTTTTTATTGCTTAAACTATTAACACCGAGAAGGCCAACTTTTTCGTTCGATAGCACTGTCGTAATATCCCTCAAGATACCGGCTCTGTCGTGACAATACACTACTACTTCAGTCTGAAAGCTTGTTTGATGTTCGATAGACCATGAAACTTCAATTTGTCTCTCTGGGTGCTGTTCAAGCAAATTAGCTAATTGCGGGCAGTTTTCTTTGTGTACACTAACACCCTTCCCTTGGGTGATGTAGCCTAAGATGGATTCTCCAGCTACTGGCTGGCAGCACTTAGCAAGTTGACTTAATAGGTTACCAACTCCTTCAGCGATAATTGCTTGTCCGTCTTTGCGTGGCTTCGAGCGGCGCTGTTTAATCGCTGGAAGTTCAGGTTCAGGAGGCGGTGGCGCATGTTTTTGCACCAAGTAATGCACGACAGTCATCACCCTAAGGTCACCAACACCAATGGATGCAAAAAGATCATCCACGGTGTTTGCATTAAATTTGTTGGTTGCGTCTGCCGCTAATTTCACTGGTAAATCAACTTTGTTTAATTCTCTCTCGAGGATCTCCCGCCCTGCTTCTGCGTTTTTGTCTTTATCTTGCTTTTTAAAGTAAGAATGAATAGTGGCACGCGCCCTTGCCGAGTGCACATACCCTAAACCGGGATGCATCCAGTCTCGACTCGGTGAAGGATGCTTTCCAGTGAGGACCTCGACTTGATCACCGCTTTGTAGTTTATAGGTAAAAGGAACAATGCGTTTATTCACCTTGGCGCCGTTACACCGGTGACCTACATTACTATGCACATAGTAAGCAAAATCCAGAGGTGTTGAACCCAGGGGTAAATCAATCACATCCCCTTTTGGGGTGAACACGTAAACACGGTCATCAAAGACTTGACTGCGAAGCTCTTCGACAAGGTTACCCGACTCGGCCATCTCCTCTTGCCATTGCAAGATTTTCCGCAACCAATTAAGACGTTCTTCAGAGCCAGCCGTTTTGCCACTCGTGCCTTCTTTATACTTCCAATGTGCAGCTACACCTAGCTCAGCGTCCTGATGCATCTGCTGTGTGCGAAGTTGGATTTCAATAGACTTTCCCTGCGGGCCAACAATCACGGTGTGAATACTTTGGTAGCCATTTTGTTTCGGGGTTGCGATGTAATCATCAAATTCTTTTGGAATATGCTTCCAGTTGGTGTGCACTATCCCCAAAGCGGCGTAACAGTCTTGCAAGCGTTCCGCTACGATCCGCAAGGCTCTTATATCGAACAATTCTTCAAATGTGAGTTGTTTCTTCTGCATCTTCTTCCAGATGCTGTATATATGCTTAGGACGACCAATCACCTCAGCCTTGATTCCTTCTGCATCCAGTAGACTTTGTAGTTTTGTAACTATATCTACAATGTATTGCTCTCTATCTGAACGTTTCTCATCCAACATACTGGCAATACGCTTGTAAGTATTGGGATGCAAATATCGAAATGAAAGATCTTCTAACTCCCACTTCAATTGGCCAATACCCAGCCTATTAGCAAGCGGCGCATAAATACTGGCGCACTCGTGAGCAACAATAACGCGGCTTTCTTCGTCTGCGTCTTTCACAGAGTGTAAGGTACATATTCGCTCAGCCATTTTAATAACGACCGCCCGCACATCCTCAACCATGCTCAATAGCATACGACGAAGTCCATCCACGTGATTTTCATCTTGGCGGTTTCTGGATTGCAAGGTTTTGATTGCATCCATACGACGGACACCAGCAATTAAACTGCCGATTTCGGCACCAAAACGTGAGTTAACGGTTTCTTCATCTAGTTCATGGATTTGGCAAAAAGGAAAAACGAGAGCAGCCTGAAGTGTTTCATCATCCATGTGTAGCTCATGAAGAATTTCAACCATCTCTTGGCCAATAAGCAGTTCTTCTGGACGGTCAGAAATCTCATTGAGCTTCTGTTTGGTGGTTTCAGACACATCTAAATCCGACAACCATTCCTCGAAAGAGGGTCGACTCGTTTGATGAACGCTACGAATTGAAACCATAGTAAATCAGTCCAAAGTTAAGTATATAAATCTAAAAGTCACCTAAGTTCACAAAACAGTAAGTCGATGACTTTTTTCGTAAAAATTTGGCCTAAGGGCATTTTGCTTATGTACCCACATGCTCAATCATTGCCATCATTTCAATGTGCTTGGTGAAAGGAAACATATCCAAAGCACACATTTTTGAAATCATATAGCCTTTTGGTAAGGCTTGTAAGTCGCGTACAAAACTAGTGGGGTTGCAAGAAACATACACTATTTTTGTAGGGGCCAGTTTGGCAATATTTTGCATAACAGTATGCGCACCGTCTCGCGACGGATCGATTATGAATACCGCGTTTTTTGGCAGTGTTAAACGTTTAATTGCATCGTCTTCACTTAGGTCCGCCACTTCAAATTCACAATTATCAATGTGATTTAGTTGTGCATTATTTCGCGCTTGCTGCACCAAAGCAGGGAGGCCTTCAAATCCTAATACCCGCTTGCACTCGGGCGCAAGTGCAAGAGAGAAGTTACCCGTGCCAGAAAACAAATCTACCAGAGTTTCATTCTTGTTTAACGATAACCACTGCCTAGCTTTTTGAAGCATCTGACTGTTTACAGCGCCATTCACTTGCACAAAGTCATTAGGTTTCACCTGCAATACTGCACGCTCGTCATCTCTAATACTAATTGAAACCTGCTCGCTTTCATGAGGATAAAGACACGACAAGCCCCGCACTTTATCCAGAGTTAATACGCTCACTTTTTGCGCTTCAGCAAACGCAATTAAAGAAGTAAGTGACGCTTGACTCAAATTCTTGGTAAGGTGAAGGCATACTTGCTGCTCGTCAGCACCTTCGGTAAGCGTGATATGACCGACGGCTGCGATACTATCCAAGCCTTTTAAACAGCTAACCAACGCTGGATAAAAAGCTTGCAAACCTTTTGATAACACCAAACATTGCGGAATATCAACAACGTTGTTTGACTGGTTCTGACGAAAGCCGATTTTAATACTTTTTGGGTTTCTCGCATCTATTGCCAAGCGAGCTCTTCTTCGGTAAGCATTGCTGGTACTGGTAATGTCAGAGCGAATGGCTGGTTCCCATTGTGCAGTTTGACTACCGAACTGGCTTAGATTCTTATCGACGTACGTAGTTAAGCGTTCCTGTTTAGCACTGAGTAAAGCCTCAGCTTTAAAGTCTTGATGAGAACACCCGCCGCAGTCATTTACATATGGACAAAACGGTGTTGTTCGCGCTTCCGTATTTGCGTTAAGGACTTTGAGTATTTTGGCATGCCAGACTTTGGTGTTTTGTGACGTTACGAGGACCTCATAGCGCTCACCAGTAAATCCACCCGCGACAACGACAATAGGTTTGTGCTGCAAACAAATACCATTTCCATGGTGATCCATGACATCAACATTGATAACTAACTTCTGCGGCTTAGTTTCCGCTTTTTTGCGCGTTGCTTTGAAAAATTGGGCCATCGCTTAGCTCTCTAGCACAACAGTGGCGGTTGCATAGTGTTTCTCGTCAGATATCGAAATATGCGAATGTTTCACCCCTTGTTGCTCGAAAAGCGCCAGCAAATGACCGTTCACTTTGAGATAGGGTTGCCCCGTTTCTCGGTGCGCAATTTCTAATTGTTGCCAACTAACGCCATTTCCGATGCCATTACCAATCGCCTTGACTGCTGCTTCTTTCGCAGCAAAACGCTTAGCTAAGAAACGCGCTTGCGAACTCAACTCTACGCTATCTTTATCCGATATTTCGACCTGCTGCCGAGGTCGAATGCGCGGCAAGTCACTTAAGGCCGTATAATCTGCATACTCGTTTGCAGTTAGAATGCGTTTTGCCATTGAATCCGACTTACTGACACTTGCTTGTAAACGTGCAATTTCGACTATATCTGTGCCAATACCAATGATCGCCATATGGTTTCCTTAAAACTCGACAATACGCTTACTAAAAGCCTTGACTACGGGCTTCTTGCATCAGCGCGCGCATATCTCTTACAGCCTTATCCAAGCCATCAAAAGCAGCTCTTGCAATAATGCTATGACCGATATTCAACTCGATTAGTTCAGGAATTGCAGCAATGGGTTTTACATTGTGATAATGCAAACCATGACCTGCGTTAACCTTCAGTCCTAAGCCGTGAGCATACTCGATACCCTCTTTTAGCTTAGCTAATTCACGCAGCGCCTCTTCTTCATTCTTCGCTTCTGCATATTGCCCAGTATGTATTTCAATGTAGGGGGCTTTCGCTGTTGCTGCTGCCTCAATTTGTTGTCTATCGGCGTCAATAAACAAGGAAGCTAAAGTATGCTGTTCCGCTAATTGAGCACAAGCATCGCTGATGCGACTCAAGTTGCCCGCTACGTCCAAGCCGCCTTCTGTTGTCAGTTCTTCTCGTTTCTCTGGTACCAAGCAACAAAATTCCGGAAGTACTTTCGCGGCAATTGCTAGCATCTCATCAGTAACCGCCATTTCAAAATTCAGACGAGTATTAATTGTTTCTTTTAACAGAAATACGTCTTTATCCTTTATGTGCCTGCGATCTTCTCGCAAATGCACTGTAATACCGTCAGCGCCTGCTCTTTCAGCAACATCAGCAGCATGCACAGGGTTTGGATAGTCAGTGCCACGCGCATTGCGTAAAGTGGCAATATGGTCGATATTGACGCCTAATAATATGTTTTGCACTCTCGCACTCCTCACAATTTATGTCTTATTTAGACGAGCTAAAAGTCGTCATACCAAGCTAAGTAGTTGATCTAGGCATAAAAAGTTCACGACTTTTTATAGGTTTATCGCCCAACACGGGTCGAAGTGCTATACGACTAATCAGCTTCGCAGCCTTTAATGAATCTCTATGCCAATTCTCTTGTTTCAAATCAATGATGGCAGCGCCAGATATAGCATGCGTTTGCTGACCATCAGATTCACAAAAGCCAATTTCGTTTAGTAAGGTATAACTTTTATCACTTACAATCGGGCGTTCATTTTGATGGTCGTATTCAAAATCAGGTAAGTAACCCAACTCTTCTAACAGAACGAATTCAAAATTCCGCAAAACCGGTTCCAATTCTGCCAACGTCGCGGCTCGGTTCGATAAGCCCTCGAGATTGCTCAATGTGAGCTCGTACTGCTGAAACAATCGCGTAAACCCCTCAGCCTCTGGCAAAGCACGATTCAAGACTTCATTAACATAAAAGACGCAAAAAAGACTCATTTGGCTCAGCACTGACGAACGCGCATTCGACTCGACTCGGCCAAGATTTCTTAGTTGAGAGCGCCCGCTTAATTCAAAGTTGAGTGATTGCATCGGTTGGAGCAGGCTTTTTTTATCAGACTTCGATGAGCGCGCACCTTTTGCTACTGCGCTCACTCTGCCATTTTGCAAAGTAAAAAAATCAACAATTAAGCTAGTTTCCCGATAGGGTCTGCGGTGCAGGACATAGCCATCGTAAATTTCTTTACTCACTCAGCGCGCCCTAACTGGCTTTAATTCTGACGACTTTCATGGTCTCAAACTCCATGCCAGCAATTTCTTTCATCTCAGGGTAGTAGGTCAGGTTCACGACACCAGCCTGTAGATTTTTATACTTCTTTTTACGCTTAAATATAAATGGCACATCACTGCCTTCAATGAGTAATGTATTTACGTACCAGCCATCTTCTTCTCGTTGCACGTGAGACGTGACTTTGCATAGTTCTGAATGAACTAAATTAGGATGTGTTTCTAATAATTTTTGCAAAGCCGTTTTTCTAGCCATTTATGACATTATTCCTCAATTTTATAGATTTACGCTGATATTTTTTTCTTCACACTAAGCAGCCTGAAGAGCCTGAACCAGTAATTGTACACTGATTTGGCCTCTAAATTCATTAATATCTAAGCGATAAGCCATATTTACCTGTCGAGCTTGCTTATTCGGCCACAAATTCAAATCTACGTTAAAAGCAATTGCATCGAATTCAACTCCATCCTGTGCAACTACCATTTTAAGATGATTTTTCCCTACTATTCGCTGGCTTTTCAGTTGAAACACACCATCAAATAAGGGTTCCTCAAAGGTCTGCCCCCAAGGAACTGAGAGCTTGAGTAAGGAAGCATTTTCGAGTGAAATTTCATGGCTCTTCAGCTCACCATCCGATAACAATACATCTTGCTCTGGTAAACCCTCTGTTGCTTCAGCAATAGCAGCTTCAAACAATGCTGTAAACCTTGCGAGGTTTTCAGTTGCTAAACTTAGACCTGCAGCCATAGCGTGGCCGCCAAATTTGATGATTAAGCCCGGGTTTTGTGCGCTAATATGCTCTAATACATCTCGGATATGTACACCTGGAATTGATCTTGCTGACCCTTTTACTTCTTTCTCGTCTTGCATTGCGAACACGATAGTTGGACGATAGTACTTTTCTTTAATACGTCCAGCGAGGATACCAATAACACCTTGATGATAGTCTTCCTTGTATAAAACGATCCCTGCTGGTACGTCTTTGGCTTGAAAAGCTAAGGACTCTAATGCTTTAATCGCTTCCTCTTGCATTGAGGACTCGATTTCTCTTCGCTCAAGGTTGAGAGCATCTAATCGCGCAGCCATTTGTCGGGCTAGATAATCATCGTCGACTAGTAGGCATTCTATCCCCAGCGACATATCGTCTAAGCGGCCAGCTGCATTTAAACGAGGACCAATGACGAAGCCCAAGTCTGTTGAAGAAATTTTCTGACAGGGTCGGTTAGCAATATCAAGAATAGCCCGGATCCCTGGTCGAGCAATCCCGCTGCGAATGCGCTGCAAACCCTGGTGCACAAGTACGCGATTATTCTTATCTAATGGCACAACATCTGCGACGGTACCTAAAGCGACAATGTCTAAATACTTCGCTAAATTAGGCGTTGGTAAGCCTTGTTGAGTAAACCATTGTTGTTCCTCTAGCTTCGACTTAATAGCTAACATTAAATAAAAAGCAACGCCAACCCCCGCAAGGTTTTTCGACATGAACTCACAGCCAACCTGATTAGGGTTCACGATAGCATCCGCTGCAGGCAAGGTAGCGCCTGGCAAGTGATGATCTGTGACGACAACTTGTAAGCCTCTTTGCTTAGCTGCTTCTACACCCGCTAAACATGAAATACCGTTATCGACAGTAATAATGAACTCAGCGCCCTCTTTTGCCGCAACCTCAACTATCTCAGGACTCAATCCATATCCAAAATCGAAGCGATTCGGCACAAGGTAAGTTACTTTTTGATGGCCAAAGTCACGTAATGACAGCATGCAAATAGCAGTACTTGTCGCGCCATCGGCATCAAAATCACCGATTATGCAGATATTTTTTTCTTGTGTAATCGCTTCAACAATAAGTAAAACTGCTTGCTCCAAGCCTTTCATCTGATTGTAGTGATGTAACTGCTTGAGCTGCGTTTGCACCTGCGCAATATCAGTAACGCCACGGTGACGATAAAGTTTATCTAGTAGCGGTGGCAACGATGCATCAATCGGATTGGGTAGAATTGGCGTGCGTCTTTCTATATGCAATGGTTTGATTTCTCTGCGTGTCGATTTACCTAAAGTCTACCATATTGCAAATAAAAGTATGTATGAGTACGTCGACCAAAAAAGTAAAAAGCCCCATTTTAAATACTCAAAACGAGGCTTACGGTTTGTTGTGACCTTATCGTAATTAGGTAAGGTTGTGCATCGTCATCTAGCCATGCAGATTTTCGTAGATTACTCTCAAGGTGTTATTTAAAGCACGTTTAGTATTTGGCCACGAGATAGAGATGTTATCTACCATGCCTGAACCGCAATCGATATCCATACGACTCACCACATCAAACAAGGCCTCTGCATTCACCTTCTTACCCGTTTGAACCAGCCTTCTAGCACCGCGCAGTATTTCACCGGTGTTGTCTTCCATTACAGCATTGTCAGTAGCTTGGATTGCCTCACTTAACTCATCAATCAATTCATTGAGTGCTGTTGACAGCGAATCCACCTGCCCTTGTTGTTGCAGATATGGCAATAAATCGAACCACATTGTGGGGTTCTCAGGCATTTCCATTTGGGCAATTGGCGACTCTTCAACTGGCTCAGCGCTAGTTTCTTTCTCAATCTGCATTTTTTCTTGTGCTTGCTGCAACTCTTCTTTGTGTGCTGCAACCAATGCATCTTCTTGCTCAGCTAACATCGCCTCATTGCTTTGCAACTGTTGTTGCGCATTCTGTAAGGCTTGCTCTTTATCATCTAACTGCGCTTTACTGTCTTGTAACTCTTGCTCTAACTTCGCAAGCTGATCGGCTAAACCAGATTGGTTGTCTTGCTGTTCGTTCAAGCTTTGCTTACTTTGCGAGTATTCTTGTTGCACAGCTTGCAACTCTGCAGTTAGCTTTTCTTGCATTTCTTGTAGGGCCTGAATACTTTCCTCGCGCCCCATTAAGGTAGCTTGTTGTTCTTCTACTTGTTTCTTAAGCGCAAGTTCTTGCTCTTCCTGTTGCTTGATGCGCGACTCTAACTCTTCTTGCTGCTCTTTGGCATGGTTTAACTCATCGAGGAGTTTTTGCTCTGCCGACTTCGTCTCAGTGGCTTGCGATTCAGCTTGCTGTAACTCTTGCAAGTTACCTTCAAGTTTTTGCTGAAGTGCCTGGTTTTGACTTTCAGCCTCTTGTAAAGCTTGCTGAAGCTGTTTCTTTTGTTCTTCAATTTGTTGCTGCTGAGTACTCCATTGCTCTTCACTACCTTCCAACATTTCACGTTGTTTGGCCGCTCTGCTCTCAACATCTGAAAGCTCAACAGATAACTGTTCTAATTTTTGCTCTTTCTCTAATCTAGCTAATTTCTCTGCCTCAGCCTGCTGTTGGATTTCATCCATTTTACTCTGGGAATTTTCAAGCTCTTGACGCTTAGCTTCAACTTCACGTTTTAATTGCTCTTGATGTGCTTCCCACTGCTTACCAGACTGTTCAAGCTTCTGCTGCTGCTCTTGGCTTTGCTGTTCCATTTCTGCCAGTTCAGCTTGTAACTTATCGAACAACTCTTGCTGACGAACTTTCTCAGCTTTCTCCGCTTCTGTTTGTTGCTTCGCTTCGCTTAGAATATTTTCAGTTTCTAGTAAGCGCTGCTGTTTCGCTTTCAATTCTTCCTGAAGCTTCTGCTGCTGTTCGACACGCTCTTGCTCTACGCGTTTCATTTCTTCAAGTTTCGCTGCGGCATGTTGTTCGGCTTCTGAAAGCTCAGATTGAAGACGCTGCATTTCTTCTTGCTGACGCTGCTTCTCAAGCTTCTCTTGCTCTGCAGCTTGTTTCGCTTCGTCCAATGCACCTTGTGTTTCCTGCAAAATTTTCTGTTTCTCTTCAAGCTCTTGCATTAACTTGCTTTGTTGAGCAGCCATGTCGCCTTTTTCTTGTTTCGACATTTCTTCGAACTTCTGCATTTCATTTTGTAAATGCTCAACATGACGTACTTTGTTGGTGAGTTCGGACTGAGCCATTTTATACGTGTTTTCAATTTCTCTGCGCTGACGCTCAGCTTCTTCACTTGCTTTACGCTGATTGATCAGGGCTTGCTTCAACTTCGCACTGATATCGTCACTACTTTGCAGTTGCGTTTGTAACTCGTTAATTTGTGAACCAACTTCATTAATCTCAGCGTCTTTATCAGTAATAGACTGTTTTAGAGAGTCAATTTGATTCACATAAGCACTCATTTTCTCTTGTTGCTCAGCTTGCTCCTGCTCTAATTGTTGAGAATGGGCTTCACTGGCTTCAAGTTTCTCTTGAGCTTGCTTAAAGTTTTGTTCACTTTGTTGAAGTTGCTCAGAAATTTGATTGCGCTGACCTTGCAAGTTGTTTACTTTTTCAGTCGACGCTTCGAGCTGCTCCGTAAGCGCGTTATTTACTTCTTGCGCTTCACTCAGCAACTCCCTGCTCTTGCTGTACTCTTGTTGTACTTGCTGCAGATTGTCAGTGACGCTTTGATGTTTCTCTTGCAAATTGATGTATTCAATTTTTGCTTCAGAGATTTCATCGTGAGCTTCCTGCAACTTAGTTTCAGTATCTCTTAAGTCTTTTAGCTTACTCGCTAACTGCTCATGGCTGGAACGCAACAACTGTTGTTTCTCCGCCACTTCACGCTCGGCTTCCTTGTGGGCTGTTATCGCTTCCAAGCGTGCTTGATCAGCTTGAATAATTTCTGTTAAGTCGGTCCACAAACACAGGATTGAATCAAACTCTTTACCTTTATAAATCGGGATATAAGTTGCCTGGCATGGGCGTAGTGTTGTACCTACTTTGTGCTCCCAATTAATCGTTTTAGCGCGGCCATCATACTTCACTCGATTGACTATACGTTCTAGTTCGTAAGCATCGCCTTCATCTTTATTCAGATCTTGTGAGTAAGGTGCAAAGCCCCACAAATCATCTTCATTCTCTACGCCAAAGAACTCACAAGCTGATGGATTCAGCCTCGAGAAGCCCTTTTCGTCCAATATCGCCATTGGCATACTGCTATGCTCTAGCAGGCCCTGGAATTTCTGTTGTTGGAATTGCTCGCCAGAACGGTCTGAAATCCAACACACATATTGTTCTTTCTCTTTATCGAAGAGATCAATATGTAGCTCACTCGGATGCATAATATCATTTTTACCGCGCAAGCTGGTGTGGAATGCTCTTAAACGACCTGTTTGATGTAATTGTTTGGCTGCTCTACCCGCTGTATCTGCGTCGTTAAATAACTGATAGAAAGTGCCTTTCTTCAGCTCTTTTTCATTAAGCCCTAAACGCTCTGTCATTGCAGTATTCGCGTGTACAATTTTATCTTCAGAATCAACCGTCGCTACGGCTATAGGTGCAATGTCGAGTAAATTAGAGAAATGCGCCCGTTCACTTTCTAGCTGGCGCTGAGTTTCAGTCAGCAGTGTGAGATCTTGGAACATACCGGCAAAACCTGCTCGGTTGTTTTTGTCATCGCCAAAAGATTGAATCGTTAAGCGTAAGTGCAAGGTTTCACTTGAATCACGCTCGTCACTTGCCGCTCGCAATGCAGGTATCAACTCTTCTTCTGCGCGACTTTCTTTGCCGACACGCCCAGTGAACTCTCTATTTAAAGCGCGCCCGATTGTTAAAGGGGTATCTTTAGGGTTGTGTAAAACATTGATATCTTCAGGTACTAAACCGAGCATATCGAAGCGTTTATTCTTAACTTCAGCCAAGCGCACGCCAAACATTCTTTCAAATGGGCTATTCACTGACACGATGCGACATTCCTCATCCAAAATATAGAGTGGGTGTAAGGACACGTTTAGCAAGGCTTTCACTTTTTGTTCACTTGCATACTGGCGGCGTTCATTCTGGCGCAGCTCAGTTTCATCGGTTACAAGAAGCTTGAACGCTATCGACTTACCTTTCTCATTTTTTGCGGTGCTGATGGCAATGACACGAACCGGAACTTTGCAGTCTATGCCAGAGAAAACACTTTTAAAATCGACTTCATGTTGCTCTTTAGCGAGTTCAAAAGACTGCTTCCAAAAGCTTGCATTATTCGGACAGATAACCTCACTCAGCGCTTCAAAGTCGCCAGAAATAGGTTCTTCATGACCTAACATTGAGGATAAAATATGATTGGTTTCAAAGGTTTCTTTTTCAAAATCAACAGTCATCTGGCCTAGATATAAATGCTCCGTCAGTTCATTCAAGTCTTTCAGCTGAGCAGTACTGGATTTAATAGTAGTTTCATAGTGATCAACATCTTCAACGGAGATAACATAAGCCACACCGTCATACATGCTTTTGTTTTTGATAATTGTCATGCGCAGTGTAATGGTCGAGCTGGGCGCTTTCACAATTAATGTCACTGGCTCATCACTGTCTAGCGCTTTATTGATCCGATCTTTTTCGTTATCACCAAAAAATTGATTGACGGGATGTGTGAGCACTCTACTCTTCTCACGACCTAACAATTTAGCTGCTGTCTGATTTAAATCGATAACATTGCCGCGTAAGCCTATCAGCAATACACCACAATTCAGTTGGTTAAGTAGATCATCTTTGTGCGATAGGACTTCATCATGCAGTTCGATCGTTTTGTCTTTCTTCTTCATCAACACAAAAGCAAAAATCGTTAACACCATGAATAAAACAATAGCGCCAATACCAGCATAGGCAACTAAACTTAATGTCCCCTCATCTTGGCGCGCAAGTTTATCGCCCAAGGCGAACGAAGCTGAGCTAAGCACTAGTAAAGACAGAGTAAAAAACCGCTTCACCAATGTAAAAGTTGAAAGTAGCGACTGCTTTGGCATTGTTGATTGTTCCAATCGAAAATAAAAAGATCCTAGTGAACAAGGTAACGCCTTGGCTGCAACTTAAAAATAGTGCATTAGCATAAAGAGTATAGTAATAAATAACTATAGACGCTTAAATTAGACAAAACGATATCCTAGTAACACTTTTATCGGCCGATTGTTGTAGAATTAAAGTACGTATTAGAGGACTTTGTTCACTTTGATTTGAAATGTAGACTGACTACCACGCCAGACTCGTCGTTTTGATTTTCAATATTAATGGCTGCGCCATGAAAGGTTGCAATCATCTTAGCAATGTATAGTCCTAAGCCAAGATGCACTTGCTCAGTGCTTTGTTCTTTGCGCACTGAAATCATTGAATCCAGTAATTCGTTTTGCATATTTGCTGGCAACAAACTACCCGGATTACTGATATGAATACGAAAATCCTGCTTATTTCCTTTCAATGCAAAGCGAATAGTTGCGTCATTCGCGCTAAACTCAACGGCATTCGCGACAATTTTGTCTAGCATCTGCGCGAACAACTCCGGGGCCCCCATCAAGGAAAGCTCTTCTACGTCACTTTCAAGAATGAATTGGCGTTCAGCATAAGCTAATCGATATCCTTCTACGCAGCCTGACAGCACATCTATCGTATTAAACGTTTCAAGTTCGCTGCTTTGAATCGCTTGCTCAAGGCGAGTGGCCTCACTCATGTTACTGAGAATTTTACTCAAGCGCGTAATACCTTGCTTGGCTCTATCTATGTATGCTTGGTTATCTTCACTGTGAGTTTGCAGAGACAAGTTATCGAGAGATGAGTTAACAATCGCCACCGGCGTTCGCAATTCATGTGACAAACGCGACGCCATGTTTTCTAGGTAGTCATTGTATTGAGCGAGTTTGCCCAACACACTTTTGAAGCTACGACTCAAATCACCTATCTCATCCTGTGTCTCCGACGCTTGAATATCGCTAACGATCTTGCCCGAAGCATCAATAGCGTTTTCAGTATCGTTGCGCAGCTTTCGAATACGTGACGATATACTCGATGCCAATAAGAATAGCGCGAGCGTACCGAGAATAATCACCGCTAAGAAAAAATGAAATTGCTTTTCTAAGGCGTTATTACGTAAGGTTCTAATGCCATTGGTAGTTTGTTCAACTACCACCGCTCCCATTACTTGTTCATCTATATAGATTGGGTGAGCAGCAGACAAAATGACAGCTTTCTTATCTGAACTAAGCCGCCATAAAGAGCTAGGGGTGCCATCAAGAGCCTCGTCAACTTCTTGCCCTTGCAAGGCAAAGGCGTTCTCAAGATCATCGACGAAATCATTTGGTGGCCGCGTCAGAATTTTATAATACAAAGGAAGCAGCCATTCTTGCTCAAGGTATTGCCACCCACTCGCTGCGTCCGTTTCTGTGGTTTGGCTTTGAAAGCCCTCTGAGCGCTGAATGTCGCCGGAGCGCGCGAGTACTCGCATGTGTTTATCAATCACCCATACCCGAGCATTAGAATACTGAAGTCCTTTTAAAATGCTTTCAATTTCAGGACTGGGCACCAGCACAGTACCTAAGGCATCAGCACTACTCGGGTTGGCGGTGCCGATTGAGTACTTGTTGAACCTTGATTGGGCATCGTCAACATCGCTAATAGCAAATGCAATACTGCTCTGCATCATGGAAACGGGAAAACGTAACTCTATTGCATAGCCGTTCTCATTTGGTTTCCAGTATCCTTGAATTTTTGTTTCGAGGCGTTCTGGCTGATTGTTGTCCTGATTCTGCTGCAATAAGTAGGCATTTACCCAGCCTTCTTGCATTGGCGCAATAATATAACGTTGGAAATCTCCTTTCGCGTCAATCATCGCTATTTCAAGGAAATCATTTCGATCTATGCGCAAACTATTACGGGCGCGATACACCAAATTATCATCCTGAACGTCAAACATCGCATATAAAAACCCTTCGTACTCTCCAATCAAGTGACGAAACTGAAGACTCTCGGGTGAATAGGCTTGACGTATGTCGATTAAGTTTTGTTCTCCATACTCGATAGCAAGCGAGCGGAAATCTTCCCAGTCACTCAAATCGCCGTCAAGCTGCACAGGATAGGTTATTTTATGTGCATACAAATCAGTACCTGGCGTGACATCACTCAGAAAAGAAGACTGAACGTCGAAGAGTTTTGGTCGTTCATGCAGAGCCGTCGCCACGGAGCGCGCGGTTCCTACCATGGTCTGCTCTTGGCCAATTCGCAGGTATGCTTCTAACTCCCATACGTACTGGTATCCCAAATAAGGAATAGCAAACAAGAATGAGGAGAATAAAAGGAGTTTAAACCGGAGACCTAGCCGCCATTTAGTCATGACTTACTGAACCTTCCAGCGGTAGCCCATACCATATACTGTTTCAATACGGTCAAAATGTTCATCTAGCTGAACAAACTTCTTTCTTATCCGCTTAATATGCGAGGTAATGGTGGTGTCATCAACAACCATTTTTGAATCATCCATCAATTGTTGGCGACTTTTTACGTGACCGGCGTGCTTCGCAATTGCGTGTAACATCCAGAATTCTGTCACGGTGAGCTCTATTAGAACGTCCTTCCACTTAACCGTCATTCGCTTCTGATCGATAGACAAGTGACCTGAAACAATAAGGTCTGCTTGTTCTAAGGGTTGGTTCATTAATTCTGTACGGCGAAACAATGCAGCGATTCGAGCGAGCAAGTGCGGCAAACTGATATCTTTGGTGAGGTAATCATCAGCCCCCATCCGCAAACCACAAATAGTATCAAAATCGTTATCTCTGGCAGTAAAGAAAATGATTGGCAAGGTTTTGGATTTGCTTCGCAACATTTGACACACGGCAAAACCACCATCAATTTCGTCTTCTAAACCAATATCGATAATGGCTAAGTCAGGCAAAGCTTGTTGAAAAGCAGCTTCTGCTTCTGGCCTGTTTGCGTAGGGGGAAACGTCATAACCCTGTTGATTTAAAGCCGATATATAATTGTCGCGAAGCGCTTTATCATCTTCAACCAGTGCTATCTTCTTTGCCATTTACTGCTCTGTTTTTTGTCTTTTATAAAGGAGATAAGCTCACTATATACAAAAATCGTGGCCATGAAAGCTTCTGGCCCTAATTTCCATATTTTCGCCACAATTGACCTCAACATTGCCATTTTTCCTCCCCGAAACTGCCACAAAGTATTTGTTTAATGATTAGGACTTAAACATTTACCTTTTTTAAAACAAACCTCTTTGGAGAGAATCATGAAAACAAAACAAACTAACAAAGCATTTATCACAGCAACTACTAGCCTTGCGTTCATCAGCATGTTGAGCGTTTCGGCTTTTTCAAGTGCTACTCAAAAAGTATCTGAGGAAGAATTGAAGTCACAAGAGAACACGAATAACGCGGTTGGCTTTGGCACCGGTGTTGTCTTTGGAGCCGCAGTGGCTGGCCCAGTCGGCGCAGCAGTCGCAGGTTTATTTGGATTATTTATCGCTGACGATATCAATGATGAAAAACGTTTGGAACTGACTAAAAATGAGCTACAAACGCGATCAACTGAATTGAGCGCGCTACAACAAGAATATGATATCAATATGGAAGAAGCGAATGCGCAAATTGCCGCGATGGATAGTGCAGTAAACGAAGCCATACAGCAAGTGACACCAAACTTAGAAACCAATATTCAGTTCAAAACAGCGTCATTCTTGATTGAAGAGCACTACAAATCACAACTCGATGGTTTAGCAAGTCAATTGCGTCAAAACCCAAAACTAAAAATTGAGCTTTCAGGCTTTGCCGACCAACGTGGCGAATCTCAGTATAACCAAGTGTTATCAGAGCAACGTGCGAATGCAGTAAAAGACTATTTGATTAGCCAATTTGTCAACGATAACCAAATCATCACCCAGTCTTTTGGTGAAAGTGAGTTAGTGAGCACGGAAGGTAACTTTGAAGAGAACTTTTTTGACCGCCGTGTACAAGTCAAAGTCAGTAGCAAAGGTGCTGAAATGACCGCAGCCAATAACTAAGTCGTCAGGCCCTTTATTGCGTCAATGCAAGCAGTGCCCTAATAGTTTAGGGCACTTATTTACTTACTTCCTCAAGGACGTCCACATGTCATCTTTGCAAAAACTATTCATTTTCATCTTAGTCATCGGAGTGGTCAGTATTGTCCATGCTATTGCCCCTTCGATGTTTACACCGGCGTTAAGTACCGCAATGAGTGCTTCTGCTGCTAGCATCTCTAAAGATGAGAAACGAAGCATCAACTTAATTGCGACGCAAAATGTTGTGAATATCAATGAGGCCAATCCACAACTTGTTCATATTAATGATTACTTGGCAGAAAACGGACTAGCACAGCAACCTTATCGCTCTCCCTACGAAAATACCGAATCTGGGCAGTTTTATTTCATGTTACTCGATGACGATGGCAAGACAGCCTATCTCCCCAGTCCACAATTGAAGACCGATGTAGCAATTAAGGTCACCGGCATGATCGCGAGAGCAAGCGTTACGCAAACCTTTACTAATAACAGTGAGAACTGGCTTGATGGTCTATATGTCTTTCCTCTGCCAGAAAATGCAGCTGTCGACCGCTTGCTCATGAAAGTAGGTGATCGAAGCATTGAAGGAGTTATTAAACAAAAAGATGAAGCAAAAAAGGTATATCAAAAAGCCAAACAGGCAGGAAAGAAAGCAAGCTTAATAGAACAACAGAGACCCAACATGTTCACCAATAAGGTGGCGAACATTGGTCCAGGCGAAACGATTGAAGTTCAGATAGAGTACCAACAATTATTGAGCTATAAGGACAGTGCTTACTCACTTCGATTTCCCTTATCTATTACACCACGGTACAAAGGTAGCTTCCGAAGTGCTATCAATGAAGTGGAAGAATCACCTATTCCTAATACTAATATCGACAAGGGTGAGCTTGCGAATGAACAAGATGAGTTAAGCCTTTTTTCAGACCGCATATCGCTGAGTGTTGAGTTAGATCTTGGGACCTCAATACGGAATATTGAAAGTGAACATCACCCAATCCACCAGGATATCAGCTCAGGAAAGCAAGGCGACCGTTATCTTATCTCTTTAGCTAATGAACAGGTTGTTTTAAAAGACTTTGTGCTCAACTGGCAACCGGAGTTAGGTTCTACTCCTACCACAAGCCACTTTAGACAGTGGGTAAATGGCAGTGAGTATGGGCTTATTATGATTTACCCTCCACTGCCAGATGAACAAATAAACGCAGACAGAGAAGTTGTTTTTGTACTCGATACATCTGGCTCAATGGCTGGTGAGGCTATTGTTCAGGCCAAACAAGCACTGGCTTTTGCGGTAGATGATTTAGCGGCGTCTGACAAATTCAATATTATACAGTTTAATAGTCACGCAGAGCTTATGTGGAAGGAAAGCAAATTTGCTGACATAGAAAACAAAGCCGAAGCGTTCGATTTTATCTCAGAGTTGGAAGCAAACGGTGGAACAGAGATGCACCATGCGCTTGCTATGGCCTTGACTGAAAATCATCAGCCTAGCTCAGCCAACTCTGAGCTTTTTACTCCCGATAACTCGCCATCAAAAATGTTTAAGCAAGTACTTTTCATTACTGATGGCAGCGTAAGCAACGAACATAGCTTAATGCAATTTATAGAACAGAACATCGGCGAACAGCGACTTTTTACTGTCGGGATCGGTAGTGCTCCAAATGCCTACTTCATGACTGAAGCTGCGAAAGCGGGAAAAGGAACTTTCACGTTTATTGGTGATACTCAGAAAGTAAATGAAAAAATGCGCGCACTGTTGCATAAAATAAAGAGTCCCGCACTGACAGATATTCAGTTGAACTTGAAAGGACTAGAGCACTATAGCGACTTTGAAATGTTCCCTACCACGATTTCTGATTTGTATAAGAGTGAGCCACTCATTATTTCTTATAAGCAGGCTATTGCTGAAGAAACGCCTCGTTTACATGATGCCAATACTCCTTTGCTTGTTGCCAAATACAATCAACAAGTTTGGCATTTTACGCCCAGTGAGACCTCACCAAGCAAATCAGCAGGGATAAATGTTCTCTGGGCACGAGAAAAAATAGCTCAGCTCACACGCGATAAGCGCAAAGTTAATATGAGCACCACTCAAAATGCTGACAATCTCATAGCCACTATGGTTGATGATATTACTCAAACGGCCTTGGAACATCATATTGTGAGCCAGTATACAAGCCTAGTCGCAGTTGATGTTGTGCCAAGTGCACCGACTCATAAGCCGAAAGATGGGGCTTTGCTTAAAGGAATGCTAGCACAGAAGTCAAACCAACAAATGGGCCGCCTGCCACAAACCGCAAGCCAGGCGGAGCTGAGAATTGTCATTGGCATTCTGTTACTGAGCCTAGGCTTACTCTTTTTATATCGTAAAGGCATCTACAGAGCGAAGAAGGGAGCATACTAATGTGCACCAAAAACGGCATTCAGCACTTCTTTCAGCAGGTCATTACTCTTGAAACGGTGCTGGTTTATATATTGTTCGGCACGGCGTTATTTTTATTGTTCGACGGTTTTTATATAAAAGCGAAAGCCAAATATGCACAGTACTTAATTGCTAGTTCTTGGCACCACTATGCCCAAACTGGCGAGCAGCAAAAACCATGGCCTTGGGCCGATACCTACCCCATTGGAGAGTTAACGATGCAGAATGCAAGCCATTATATTCTTTCAGGAGCGAGTGGGCGCAACTTAGCGTTTGGCCCTACTCATTTATTGAATACATCTGAGCTGGGAGCCCCCGGAAACGCGGCAATTGCAGGCCACAGAGATACACATTTCGACACACTAAAAAAAGCAGAGCTTGGCGACTTAGTTTATTTAACCAGTCGCCAGCAGGAGCATATCGTTAAGCAAGTATATCGCGTGACCGATATTCGCATAGTGGACCAATACGACCTTGACGTTTTAGCGCCTACCCCGCAAAGCAGCATCACTCTAATCACTTGCTATCCTTTCGATAGCATAGAGCCTAACCCGACTCAGCGATATGTCGTACATGCTCAGAAAATCTAAGTACTGAGCTATGACTTTGCTACTGACTTCAAGGTTTCAATAAGATCCTTAGCAGGTTGATAACCATTAATGATTGAACCATCTGGTAGTATAATATTAGGCGTGCCATTCACGCCAATTGCCTTACCGAAATTATATTGTGCTGTCACTTCATTAGCACAAGATGCAGAAGCAATTCGCCTACCCGCCTTCGCTTTATTCATCGCTTCTTGAGGATCTTCAGCACACCAAATTGAGACCGTATTGCTATAGACAGATGAGTTGATCCCTGCCCGCGGAAACGCCAAGTATTGAACAGTAATGCCCAGATCATTCAACACATCCATTTCATTGTGCAGCTTGCGACAGAATCCACAGGTTGCATCAGTAAAAACTGATACCACGTATTTTTCTTTATCCGCTTTAAACTCAATCATTGAATCTTTGAATTGCTGGACACCCGCTAAACGATATTTCTTCAATGCCTCGCCAGTTTCATCAACAATTTGATCGCCAACCTTATATATTCGTGCACTCAAAAAGTATTCACCATTTTCGCTCGCGTAGAATATGCCGGTATCTGTATTTATTTGTAGCAAACCCGGTACTGATGAATCAGCAACTGAAATAATTTTAAATTTCAGTTTACGTTCAAAGCGCTCAATCAAATCAGTATGCTCGTTTTTTTCCTGAGCAAGTGCCGTGAATGAGATGCCTATTATTACGCTAAAGATGGTTGCCGCTTTTGATATTTTTGAAAAAATTGTCATATATTGTTCCGATAAATTAAATCTGCTGTTCTAGCAGACCGTGATAAGCTACGATTTCATTCAAATAATGTCGAGTCCTATCCTCTAGGATGATGGTTTTCGACAAGAGATTGAAGCCTTTCCGTTGCCACATGCGTATAAATTTGTGTAGTAGACAAGTCACTGTGCCCGAGTAGCATCTGTACTACGCGTAAATCTGCACCATGGTTTAATAGGTGTGTTGCAAAGGCGTGCCTGAGTGTGTGCGGCGACAAATGGCTGCTGATTCCAGCTTGCTTGGCATGAAACTTAATCCTATGCCAGAAAGTTTGTCGCGTCATGACGTTCCCTCGTTTGCTCGGAAATACAGTATTGCTTGGCTTCTTCAGCAATTCAGGACGCCATTCCTTTAGGTACATTTGCAAACAATCCACTGCCACTTCACCCAAAGGGACCAAACGCTCTTTGTTGCCTTTCCCCGTAACTCTAATAACCCCTTGCAATAAACTTATCTCATTCATTTGTAAGTTAACTAATTCAGACACCCTAATCCCAGTGGCATAGAGTACTTCTAGCATGGCTTTATCACGCACATTAATTGGGTCGTTATCTGCGGGCGCCGCCAACAGATCGTCCACTTGCTTTTCACTCAGGGTATCGGGCAAATAACTGGGTAGCTTCGGGTTGCTTAAACCCTGTGTTGGGTTGCTCGAACGCCATTTCTTAGCAATGGCGTATTTGAAAAATGCACGGGTCGAACTTAAAAAACGACTTGTTGAACGTTGTGACAGTTTCTGCTCAAAACGTTGACTGAGGTAAGCCTGTATATCTGAGGTGCTGATTTCCAGTAAGTTAGATTGGCAGGCCAATGACTTCTGCAAAAACAAGCAAAACTTAGTCAGGTCGGTACGGTAGGCACTCGCGGTATTTTCACTCAAGCCCTTCTCGACCCAAAGCATACTGATAAAGTCATTCAACACTTGCTCATTGTCGTCACTGAGTATCGCCATTTCTGCTTTTTCTTGCTTGATATTCACATCAGAGCCTATCACCTAGAAATTCTTTTTTTGCCGCAGCAGTTCGTAGGCTGCTTGAATGTCCTGTGCCTTCTTCTTCGATAGCTGTAGCGTTTGCTCCGGCAGGCCTTTTGACACCAACTTATCCGGATGGTGCAGCGACATTTGCTTTCGATACGCTTTTTTAATCGTTTTCACATCATCAGTATTTTCAATGCCTAAGATTTTAAACGCATCATTCAATGCTGCGGTGGGTGAATATTGAGGATCCTGAGCATTGTAGGAACGAGAGCGCCCTTGCTGATTGCGGGAGCTTTGCTGATTTTGGGCTCGAGTTCTGGCGTCTCTAAATCGCTGCTCAGCCTCAAAAGTATGCACCAAAAAATCTAACTCCATTTTCTTAAAACCAAGGGTTTTCGCGATCTTCACGAGTATCGCATACTGTGGCGTACTTAATCGCTGGTTAACACAAGCCGCTTGGATAAGAATTTCTAAAAATATTTGCATCACATCCCGACGCGCATGACATTGCTCTTTGAATTGCTGCAACATCTCAACAAGCGCGAAGTCTCGCTGCTTACCGTCACGAAATGCTTGTTGTGCTTCTTTTCGAGTATCCCCACTAAGTGCCATCTGGTCCATCAATGCTGAAGCAATCTGAATATCTTGTTCAGTGACTTTTCCGTCTGACTTCGCAATGTGACCGAGCGCGGAAAACAGGCTATGAAAAAACACGGCTTGTTGTTGAATATCATTTGAACTTGAAAAAAAACGGGCAAATCCGCCTTTCTGGGAAAAATCACGACTGTATGTCGTATCAAAAATATGGCCCACAATAAGACCTAATACTGCACCAGCAAAACGCCCAAACATGAAGCCAAAAAAGACACCTACTACTTTCCCCCAGACTTGCATGTTGTAGACTCTCCTTAAACTAATGGTGAGAATGTGATCTCTTCGCTGTCAACGCTCTCCAAATCACATTCACAGTGGACGAAAATAGGCTGAGAAAACAGACAAAAAGCGTTAATTTGTTTGAAAATCCAGCATATTTGCGTGAAATATGCTTTTATTCACCTAATTCAAACAATATAGTTGGTTATTACCGTTCAAACGATTAAAATTTGAGGTTATCTGAACATTTTTGCAAATTTGTGTTCGTATTGCCACATGGCAGCTTAATTATTGTATTTTAAGTGCCGGCGAGAATAATAGTCAGTATGCTGATGTATCACTCGCACGCTTTCATATTTACACCCTTTTTCATTGTATAGGTTACCGATAAAAGTCATTGATGATCAAACTGTTTTCTACCATCATGCTGCCATTGTTCGCGTTAAATGTAAGCGCGCAGTCAGTGGAACTGTGCGTCGTTCCCACCAATGAATTCGATTCCTCAGTGCTTACCAAAGACAATAAAGTCTCGGTTAGCGCACTGAATGCCCAGCTTATCCAAAATCAAACCGCTCTATTTAATGGTAATGTCGAGATTATTAGTCCCGATGCCATCATAAATGCCGACATAGCTCGCATTGATAATAATGGTCGCCAAGTGACTGCGAGTGGCGATGTGTTATACAGAGACAACGATCTACAAGTTGAAAGTCAAGGTGTAGAAGTCAATACAGACTTGAAGCTCTTGCAGATGCAAGACACCGAGTACCAATTCAAAGATATCGCTGGGCGTGGCTCAGCAGATTTGCTTTCACTATCGGGTGAACAAGGCTTGCGCTTAGAGGAAGTCACTTTCACTACTTGTCCAAAAGGCGGTGAGGACTGGCGCATGTCGGCAAGTGAAATAGTCATCGAAAAAGACTCTCCGTTCGGTGAGGCATACAATACGAAGTTTTACTTAGGTGGCGTACCTGTTTTCTGGCTACCTTATTTTGCATTTCCGGTCACTGCTGAACGTCAAAGTGGATTACTGTTTCCAAATATAGGCAGTTCAAGCCAGACTGGCGTTGAGTATGAACAGCCGGTTTACTGGAATATTGCGCCTAATTATGACGCGACTATTTCACCACGTTTAATGACTAATCGTGGCTTGCAGTTGAAAACGGAGTTCCGCTATTTGTTCTCTCAAAATCAGGGCGAATTGCAGCTCGAATACTTACCAAATGATATCGATACCGCTGAAACGGACGAGCGATATTTCTACCGTTATTTGCACCAAGGTAAAATCAGCGATAACTGGAATCTAAATGTCGACTTTAGCGGTATTAGCGACGATAACTACATTGTTGACTTAGGCTCAGACTATTATAACCGTGCAGACACTCATTTATATCGTCAAATGGGCCTGAGCTACTATTCTAATAATCTTGATTTTAGTCTTCAGTTTAGAGATTTTGAAGTCATCGGCGACCATCCCGATGTTTATCGCGCATTACCAGAAATGAAGCTCAATTATGAGGCTAATCTCGGTGAGTTTATTGATTTTAATCTGAGCACTGAGGCTGCATACTTCGAAAACAACTTGGATACTCTTCCAAATGCATTCAGAGTGCATATTGAGCCAAGCTTGTCTATTCCATATCAAAGAGCATGGGGCGAATTGCTTGCTGAAGTAAGTGCGTTACAAACCTATTATGAACAAGATCTTGTTGACAATTATGTGGGTCCTTTGACTGAAAGCGTCTCTCGAACAATTGGCCAAGGTCGTTTGTATGGCTCCCTAATCTTTGAAAATACCGAGCTGTTCGAAAAGAGTGAGTACCTGCTTACCTTCGAACCCAAGGCACAATATCTTTACACTAGTTTTGAAGAGCAATCTGAAATTGGCTTTTATGATACGACCCCACTGCTGACTACGTTTAACAACCTGTTTCGCGGGCAAGAGTTTACTGGCCTAGACCGCATTAATGACAACAATCAGTTTACCTTGGGTGCCACAGCTAGGCTGATTGACCAACAGAATAGAGAGAAGTTGGTGTTGAGTATCGGTCAAATATTTTATTTACAAGAATCAAAGCTAATTAGCAGCGTGCGCGACAACAACCGTTCAGCGCTAGCAGCAGAATTAGATTGGCAAGTGAACCAACGCTGGTTTTTGCACTCTGATATTCAAGTAGCGACCGAAACGCAAAAAGTAGAGCGAAGTAGTATTGCCACTGAATATCGGATTGACGATAATAAACTCATACAAATGAACCATCGCTTTATTCGCGATTTATCAGGTGAGGAAATCAACCAGTTTGGTATTTCGGCAAGTTGGCCATTAACCAAAAACTGGCACTGGGTAGGTCGTTGGTATCGTGACGCTGAGCTGTCCCGTACCACAGAAAGCTTTATGGGCCTGCAATATGAAAGTTGTTGCTGGGCCATCAGAATGACTTACCAGCGAAACTTGAGTAATCGATTTGACGACACTGGGTTACGCTCAACCAATGAGTTTGATTCTGGCATCGCGATGCAATTTATTATTAAGGGTATTGGTAGTCGTAAAAGAAATTCCGACATTTTGGAACAAGGGATGTTTGGCTATCGTCAACCCTACGTTTTGAATTAATTAGAACAGTAGAATTTGAAATAACTAGAGAAAATATGAAATACAATGTACTAAAAGCAGGTTTAATTAGCGCTACTTTGATGTTCAGCATGGTCAGTCATGCAGCAGTGCAGAGTCTCGACAAAGTGTCCGTGATTGTTGACCAAGGTGTGATATTAGAAAGCGAAATAGTCGAGCTGGTTGATGGTGTAAAACAAGGGGCGATTGCCCAAGGTCAAGCACTTCCCTCTGATCGTGCGCTTAGAACCCAAGCAATTGAACGCCTAATATTGAAGAACCTTCAAATGCAAATGGCGGATCGTATGGGTATTCAAATTAGTGATCCTCAATTGGATCAAACAATTGAAAATATCGCACAGCGAGACAACATTGACATCAATGAACTGCGACGTCGTGTAGAAGCAGACGGCATGACGTATGAAAACTATCGTGAAAAAGTGCGAGAAGAACTAATTACTGGCGAAGTCACCCGTGCGAATGTGAGACGCCGTATTTATATCACACCACAAGAGATTGCGACGCTTGTCGACCTGATCAACCAACAAGGTGCAGAACAAGCTGAGTATCGTTTAGGCCACATTTTAATTGCCTTACCTTCTAGCGCAACAGAAGAGGAGATTACCAAAGCGCGAGATACTGCAGACCGTGTAGTCGAGTTGCTGAACAATGGTTCCGACTTTACAAAACTGGCGATTGCCTCTTCGTCAGGTCCAAAGGCACTTGAGGGTGGAGATTTGGGCTGGATGAACGTGAACTCTATGCCGACACTTTTTGCTGAAGCGGTTAACGGTGAGAAAAAAGATGCATTAATTGGTCCTTTGCGCAGCGGCGCTGGTTTCCATATTCTTAAAATTGTGGATTCCAGAGGTGTCGAGCTTGTGGAAGTTGAAGAAGTGAACGCGCGTCACATTCTTATTAAACCATCGATCATTTTGAGCGATCAGAAAGCGGAACAGATGCTGTTAAAATTTAAGGCAGACTTGATTGAGGGCGAAGCAGACTTCGCGAAGCTAGCGAAAGAACACTCAGAAGATCCTGGTTCTGCCCTGAAAGGGGGTGTTTTAGGTTGGAATGATCCGAGTATCTATGTTCCAGAGTTTAAAGAAGCGCTGAGTCGTCTTGAAAAAGATGAGTTTAGTGAACCCATTCGCACAACTCACGGTTGGCACTTAATTCAATTAATTGACCGTAGAATGGATGACGCAACGGAAAAGCGCAAAGAAGATCGCGCATACCAGTTGCTCTTCAATCGTAAGTTTAGTGAAGAAACAGACACTTGGTTACGTGAAATGCGAGATGCAGCCTATATCGAATTATTGGATAAAAAAGACCTATAATGTCAAAACCACTTAAAATAGCAGTAACACCTGGCGAACCCGCGGGTATCGGTCCTGACCTGATACTAAAACTGTCCCAACAAGCTTGGGAAGCCCAGTTGGTGGTTTTTGCTGACACTGAGATGCTGACCCAAAGAGCAAAGCAATTGGGGTTGATTGTTGACCTTATTCCTTACGAAGACGGTTCTACCTATGTCCAACAGCCAGGGCAATTATTGGTAAAACATATTCCTCTCTCAGTACCTGCTATTGCTGGCGAGCTCAATAGTGAGAATGGACACTATGTAGTAGAAACACTTCGACAAGCGTGCCAAGAAAATATCGATGGTACCTTTGATGCCGTAGTCACAGGCCCAGTGCACAAAGGTATTATCAATAAGGCCGGTATTTCTTTTAGTGGCCACACAGAGTTTTTTGCTAATCAATCAAATTGCAGTGATGTCGTCATGATGCTAGCCACCGAGGGACTACGAGTGTGTTTGGCAACAACACATATCCCATTGCAGTATGTTTCTAAAGCTATTACACCTGAGCGTTTAGACAAAGTTATTCATATCATCCACACCGATATGAAATTAAAATTTGGTATCGAATCGCCTCGCATTTATGTCTGCGGCTTAAATCCGCATGCTGGTGAAGATGGGCACTTAGGCAATGAAGAAATTCTAGTCATTACACCAAAGTTAAATGAATTAAGAGAGCAAGGGATCAACCTGATTGGCCCACTTCCAGCTGATACTATTTTTCAGCCAAAATACCTTGAACAAGCCGATGCTGTTTTAGCAATGTATCATGACCAAGGCTTACCGGTATTGAAATACAAAGGCTTTGGAGCATCTGTGAATATCACTTTAGGCCTACCGTTCATTAGAACGTCAGTTGACCACGGCACAGCTGCTGATTTGGCAGGCAGTGGTGATATTGATTGCGGCAGTTTTGAGAAAGCCATTAATAAAGCGATCAAGTTAGCTAGGAAAAAGGTATGAGTCAGAAGCATCTAGGTCACACAGCTCGCAAACGCTTTGGTCAAAACTTCTTGCATGACCAGTATGTGATCGACAAGATCGTTTCCGCAATCAACCCTAGAACAGGGGAAAACCTGGTTGAAATTGGTCCAGGCTTGGGCGCTTTAACCGAGCCAGTTGCCGAGTATATCGATCACTTAACCGTGGTCGAGCTCGATAGAGACCTTGCAAAACGACTTCGCCATCACCCTTTCCTTAACAGCAAACTCACTGTCATTGAGCAAGACGCACTAAAATTTGACTTCGCAAGTTTGCTCGAAAGTGATGAGAGCAAAGAAAAAGGTAAGCTACGTATATTTGGTAACCTACCTTACAACATATCAACTCCCCTAATGTTTCATCTGTTTTCCTTTGCAGATAAAGTAAAAGATATGCATTTCATGCTGCAAAATGAAGTCGTCAAAAGACTCTGTGCTACCCACGGAGATAAGCTTTACGGCAGGCTTTCTGTTATGGCGCAATATTATTGTCAAGCCATTCCTGTCGTTGCTGTTCCACCAAGTGCGTTCAAACCTGCGCCAAAAGTGGACTCAGCAGTCGTTAGACTAATCCCACATAAAACGCCACCAGCGCCAGTTGATAATATTGATACATTACAACGAGTTGTCACCACGGCATTTAACCAGCGTCGCAAAACTATACGCAATAGCTTGAAAGACCTACTCAGTCATGATGAAATTGAAGCACTTGGGATTAAACCTGAATTGAGAGCCGAAGCATTGTCTTTACAAGACTTTGCTCTATTAGCCAATAAGGTTAACGCGTCTATCTAATCCCTTTTCTCTGATTGACACTGGAAGGAATGAAATTTGACTACGCAGTCTTTGTTAAGTATCAATACCAAAACAAAATATATTGGTCGCCAACATAATGCCGATCAAGAATCTGTGTTTGTATTTAGCTACACGGTATCAATCACAAACAACTCCTCGCAAGACGCGCAATTATTGAATCGATATTGGTTGATCACAAATGGTGATGGCGAAAAAGTGGAAGTCAAAGGGCCTGGTGTGGTTGGTGAGCAACCTATCATAAAGCCCAACGAAAGCTTCGAATACACCAGCGCCTCAATGTTAAAAACAGAGGTAGGGACGATGGAAGGCTACTATGAATTTGAGCTACCAAATGGTGAGTTATACCGTGAGCCAATTCCCGTGTTTAGTCTGTCTACTCCAAATAGTCTACATTAGTCAGTAAATGACGTCTTCTACGGCAAAAACCTTCGTTGTTGGTGATATACAGGGATGCTATAAAGGCCTGCGAAGCCTTTTAAAAGAAGCTGGCTTTAAACCAAAGCGCGACAAGCTGTGGGCAGTTGGTGACTTAGTTGCTCGTGGACCCTCTTCCCTCGATACCTTGCAGTATCTATATGACTTGGGTGAACACTTTGATACCGTTCTTGGCAATCACGATCTTCATCTCATCGCGATGGCCCATGGTATTGGCTCACCAAAGCCAGTAGATAAATTAGAAGCCTTGATGAAACATAAATCCTTCGATTCTTTGATCGAATGGTTAATGCAGAAGCCCTTAGCAGCGAAACCGGCTAAACATCACCTCATTTCACACGCTGGCTTATATCCGACTTGGTCTCCCAAGAAAGCAATCAGTCTTTCACAAGAAGTGGAAGCCCAGCTTCAAAGCAAGAAGGCCAAGGATCTCCTCAATACAATGTATGGAAATACTCCCTCGGTGTGGAGCGAAGAACTTTGTGGTGAAGAGCGTTTGCGTTTTGTCGTAAATGCCTTTACGCGTATGCGCTTTTTAAGTGGTCTAGCCTTGGATTTCAAAACAAAATGCCACCCGAGTTTGTCTCCGGAAAACCTATCTCCTTGGTTTGACGTCGCTAACCCAAAGCTAAAACCGAACAAGACTCTTATCTTTGGGCATTGGGCATCACTTATGGGTGAAACAAAGAATCCCAAAGTTATTGGTCTTGATACTGGCTTTGTATGGGGTAAACAAATGACACTCTATTGCATCGAAGACCAGCAACTTTTTTCCATTCAAGCTTAAAGTATTAGTTCCCATAACCGATACCTCTTATAGACATAGTTATAGATAGAAGTACCGAAGCTTTTTTGGTTTCGGTTATTATCGTATTAAACAAATTTTTAAACACTACTATATGGTCGGTAGTTAAGGGTATATAAAATGAATTTAACCGTTGCGATGCGGGTCATTGGTGGCTTCTCCGTGATCAGTTTATTGCTAGTCGTTCTAAGCGGAATTTCATTGTACAACTTAAATGAAGTTGATAGCGCAACAGAAGAAGTCAGCCAACTTGCCCTCCCCACCGTAGGCAGTAGTAATAGCTTAAAAGCCTCGTTTCTCAACATGGGTCGCCTTACGTTTGAAGCATACGTAACCGTCACTCAAGAAGAATTGAAAGAGAAGCAAACAGCCTTTGAATTGAGTCGCACCAACTTTGAAAGTGAGCTTTCTGACCTGCGTAAAGTGGTAAGTGAAGAAAAGAGTCTCAATAGTGCCCTTGGCGCAGTTGAGCTTGTGTTTGAAAACTACGTAACAAATTCTGTTGAAGTCTACAGCAATCATTTGGCTGAACTCGACTTGGTAGATACAATCGAAAATGAGTTTGAAAAGATTGAAGAAAGTGCAGACGACGCATCTTCATTGCTGTTGGACTTTGCCGACCTAGATGAAGTTATCGACTCACCAACCCTGAGCAGAGTAGCCAAAGAAGGTGCTAGCCTTGAATCTAGTCTTCTCCTTCTTTTGACAGCATCTAGTGATTACGTACAAACAGAGACATTGCAGCGCGCAGACATAAGAAGCCAAGAAGTCAGGGTATTAATGAGTCAAGCAAGAGACAAATACTCTGAATTAGTGAGCATGGCGAATGGCCAGGATGACAGTGGTACGTTAGAAGAAGTTGGTGAACTCATCAGTGTGATTGAAGACACTGTTACAGGCACCGATGGTATCCTTAGACTGCAAGCTAATATGCTTGAAAGAGCAATCGATTCAAAAAAATATCTACTGCTTTCAGACAAAGACATCGAAGACGCCCTAGTAGCATTATCCTCCCTGCTTGAGTTGGCCAACAAAAAAGCGGTCGACGTGAAGAGCGGTGTAAACAAACAAGTTAGCTCAAGCATGCAAATGATCATCGTCATGGTGCTTATTTCCTTGGGTATAGCTGCCTTCACTGCATTTAAGAGTGTGACAGCAATTACCAAGCCGCTTGAACGAGTGAACAACTTACTACAAATTGCTTCATCTGGTGATCTAACCCACCGACTAGATGACTCATCTAATGATGAATTTGGTATTCTGTCGAAAAACTGCAATATGCTTATCGACAACTTGAAGACCTTAATTGATGGTATCAACAAACGGGCGGAGCAGCTTGCCGCCGCCTCTGGTGAAACATCAGCAGTAACGGAACAAACAACAAATTCGATTCAAGAACAAAAGTCACAAATTTCGCAGATTGCTGCAGCGACCACAGAGATGCACAGTACTTCGCAGTTAGTTTCTCAAAGTGCGGATGACACCTTGCAAGAAATTGGTCATGCAGACAAAGAAGCTGAAAAAGTGAAACAGATTTCGCTAGACAACAAACATACTATTGAAGTATTGGCTAGAGACGTGCAGGAAGCTGCAGATGTTATCGAGAAGCTACATCAAGACAGCGCAAGTATCGGTGGTATTCTTGACGTGATACGTGGTGTTGCTGACCAAACAAACTTACTCGCGTTGAATGCAGCCATTGAAGCAGCAAGAGCGGGTGAGCAGGGAAGAGGCTTCGCCGTTGTGGCAGACGAAGTTCGCACGCTAGCGAGCCGCACGCAGCAATCAACGCAAGAAATCAATTCAATGATTGAAGTACTGCAAGCGGGCGCTGAAAAAGCTGTTGCCGTTATGACTCAAGGTAAACAACAGACTGAAGTCTGTGTCGCCCAAACCGAGAAAGCAACCCAAGCGCTCGACCTAATTACTGATGCAGTACACCGAGCGCATGAGGTGAGTACTCGAATTGAACATGCAGCCAGAGAGCAGCATCAAGTATCTGCCGAAATCAGCGAAAAACTAGAAAGTATTGTTGGTATTGCAGAAGAAACCACCCTAGGTGCGCAGCAGACGACGCAATCAAGTGCTGAAGTTGCAAGGCTGGCTGATGAACTCCAAGAGTCTATTGGTGAGTTTAAAGTCTAGCAACAAACATTTGTTAAAATAAAAAGCCCAATCTAAGGATTGGGCTTTTTTGCTTTTAATGCTTTGTAATGCCGATTTGCTATTCAAATAAAGCGTTGTGTAGTACTTTGACTACATCTTCACTGTCCTGATTGCTCACTACAAAAGATAAATTATGTGGGTTAGCACCAAAACAAATCATTCTTAAATTAAAGTCTGAAATTGCAGCGAATATCTTACTTGAGACTCCAGCCGCGCTGTGCATGTTATTACCAACAACCGTGACCAAGTCAAAGCCCTGCTCTACCGAAACATCACATATCGTAGTCAGCTCAGCTAAAGTCTCTTTATTCATTTTTTCAGACACTGTATTAGGTGGGTTATCTAAGGTAAATGAAACTGATATTTCAGAGGTTGTCACCAAGTCTACTGACAACTGATGTTTAGCGATAATAGTGAACACTCGCTGTAAGAAGCCCTGAGCATACATCATCTTTGGTGTTTTAACCGTTACCATAACCTGATCTTTACGGCGGGTAATAGCGCGATACGAAGGCTCGTGCTCACAATCTCGAACAATCCATGTACCTCCCTTTTCAGGCTCTCGGCTTGAGCCGACAAACACTTTGATATTCTGTCTAAGCGCAGGCTCCATAGTGGCAGGATGAAGGACTTTTGCACCAAAAGTGGCCATCTCTGCGGCTTCTTCAAAGCTCAACTCAGGAAGTGGCTTAGCCTTATCCGTAATGCGAGGATCTGTAGTATAAACCCCAATAACGTCGGTCCAAATTTCACAGGTTTCAGCTTCTATCGCTTCTGCCAATAGTGCTGCGGTGAAATCAGAACCACCTCTCCCCAAGGTTGTTGTTCTTCCTTGGTCATCAGCACCAACAAATCCTTGCGTTACCATGACTGAATGTGACAGCTCTGGTAATAATAAAGAATGGGATAACTGCTTAATTGTCGATACTTCTGGCGACGCATTAGTGAATGTAGAGTTTGTTCTGAGCACTTTTCTCACGTCAAAATTGATTGCCGGCACTTCAAATTCTCGCAGCACCGCGCTAAATAATAGGGAAGACATTCTTTCACCCATTGAAAGTAAGGCATCCTTCAAGTCATCCCTGAAGTTAATTTCTTCGTTGGTAGCTAACGCTTTCAGCTCTTCTAGCTTTACTGTCAACTTCTCCTGCACATCTTCAGGATGCTTTAATCGATTTACTATCGCTAGTTCGATGTCTGTTATTTTCTGAACAATATCGTCTATTTGTACGCTCGTTAACGGCGTGTTTGCCAGAGCCACTAAATGATTTGTCACACCGGCCGCTGCGCTTACTACAACAACTCTAGTATTGGGGTTATTAGCGATTATTTTTGCGCAACTGCACATTGTTTCGTAGTTAGCTACGCTAGTGCCGCCAAATTTTGCGACGTTTAACGTGGTAGTCATAATGTTTTGTACTCTTCCTAATGCAATATGTAATAGTATTTCTGACTCGATTATCGACTATCAATTCATTTTGATTTGAAGCTTTTTGGTTGCTTCACACGACCTTCGATAGAGAGCTTGTCACCCTCTTTTATATTATTCTTTTCAAACCAGCCTTGATTCATTTCAAGTGCAAATAGAACAGGTTGAGACGATTTAACAGAAGTGAGATCGTGAGGTTCTAGTTGCTCAATATCAATAATCGTTCCGTCTACAGTGATATAGGCTAAATCGAGTGGTACGAAAGTATTCTTCATCCAAATGCTAGCAATTCTTTCACTATCAAACTGGAACAACATGCCACAGTCTTCGCACAAAGACTTGCGATGCATTAGGCCCAACGCTCTTTCGTCTGGACTATCAGCAAACTCTACTGTCAAGGCCATATTGTGAAATTCAATATTGATACGACTGTCGTCTTTCAGTAATGCTTTTTCTTCTTCTGTAAGATCACCAAAGTCATCTTGAAAGCTGTCAGCTTGACTTTGAACTTGGTATTTTCCCGCGCGCTCGTCAGCACAAGCAAACAGAGAGAAGGAGAGTGATGCACAGATCAGCATCCCAGTAGTGACTAGTTTATTCATTGTGACTCCGTATCAGCTCGTTTCAGCCTTGTTGCACTTTGTGCTCTGTTCTTACTTAGCATCAGCATATTCGTTATACCATTATGGATTGAAAAAAACCCAGTGTTAACAATTATTTTATTACATCTTAAAACTAAAAAGCCGGCAGTTAGAAAAATCTAAACTACCGGCTTTTACAAACAGAACACGTTCTGTTTTATTTCACTAATCAATAAGCGTTAAGCAATATTTAAAGTAGGAATAATCTTCTCTTTGGCTGCTGTCGCTGCTTTCGCAAACTTTGGCATACGATCGAAGTTTAAGTACTTAAATACTTCACCACTCATTGATTCAATTTTGCTTGCATATTCCATGTACTCATCTGCAGTAGGAATACGACCAACAATTGCACCAACCGCTGCCATTTCAGCAGAGCAAAGATAAACGTTAGCACCATCACCTAAACGGTTAGGGAAATTACGTGTTGATGTTGATAGCACCGTTGCGCCAGCTAAAACACGTGCTTGGTTACCCATACATAATGAACAACCAGACATTTCCATACGAACGCCCGCTTTACCATAGATACTAAAGTAGCCTTCTTCCATCAGTTGAGCTTCATCCATCTTCGTTGGAGGAGACATCCATAGACGTGTTGGTAATGTGCCTTTGAATTGCTCAAGTAGTTTACCCGCTGCTCTGAAGTGACCGATGTTAGTCATACATGAACCGATAAATACTTCATCTACTTTGTCACCCGCAACTTCAGATAATGTTTTTGCATCATCAGGATCATTTGGACAACAAAGGATAGGCTCGTTAATTTCATCTAGGTCAATTTCGATGACTTCAGCGTATTCAGCATCAGCATCGGCTTGCATTAATGAAGGTTCAGCTAGCCACTCTTCCATCTTACGAGCACGACGTTCAAGTGTTCTTGGGTCGCCATAACCTTCGTTGATCATCCAACGTAGCATAGTGATGTTAGAATTTAAGTATTCAGCAATTGACTCTTCAGACAACTTGATTGTACAACCTGCCGCAGAACGCTCTGCTGAGGCATCTGACAACTCAAACGCTTGCTCTACTGTTAAACCTTCAAGACCTTCAATTTCAAGAATACGGCCAGAGAAAGCGTTGATTTTACCTTTCTTAGCAACCGTTAATAAACCTTGCTTGATTCCGTATAATGGGATGGCATGAACGAGGTCACGTAGTGTGATACCTGGCTTCATTTTACCTTTGAAACGAACCAGTACTGACTCAGGCATATCAAGCGGCATAACACCCGTTGCAGCAGCAAACGCCACTAGACCTGAACCCGCAGGGAATGAAATACCCATTGGGAAACGTGTATGTGAATCACCGCCTGTACCAACGGTATCTGGCAACAACATACGGTTCAACCATGAGTGGATGATACCGTCACCTGGTCGCAAAGATACGCCACCACGGTTCATGATGAAATCTGGCAATGTGTGTTGCGTATCGATATCAACAGGTTTTGGATAAGCAGCAGTGTGACAGAAAGACTGCATAGTCAAATCTGCGGTAAAACCTAAACATGCTAAATCTTTCAACTCATCTCTTGTCATTGGACCGGTGGTATCTTGTGAACCAACCGTTGTCATTTTAGGTTCGCAATATGTTCCAGGACGAATCCCTTCAACACCACATGCTTTACCTACCATTTTCTGAGCAAGTGTGAAGCCTTTATCAGATGAAGCTGGTACTTCTGGCAATCTGAATAAATCAGTTTGACCTAAGCCTAGAGACTCTCTCGCTTTTTCAGTCAAACCGCGACCGATAATAAGGTTGATACGGCCACCAGCGCGAACTTCATCAAGTAGTACGTCTGATTTATACTCGAAAGTAGACAGCACTTCACCTGTTTCAGCATTCTTCACTTCACCCGCGAACGGATAGATGTCAATGACATCGCCCATGTTCAGTTTCTCAACATCGGCTTCAAAAACGAGTGCGCCAGCATCTTCCATTGTGTTAAAGAAAATCGGAGCGACTTTACCGCCAATACAAACACCGCCACCACGCTTGTTAGGAACACCCGGAAGGTCTTCACCAAAGAACCAAAGTACTGAGTTTGTTGCAGACTTACGCGAAGAACCTGTCCCCACTACATCACCAACAAACGCCACTGGATGACCTTTTGCTTTGATTTCATCAATTTGGGCTAGTGGACCAACTTCACCATGCGCTTCTGGTGTTAGACCATCACGGGTCATTTTGTACATTGCACGAGCGTGTAATGGGATATCTGGACGAGACCATGCATCCGGTGCCGGAGACAAATCATCGGTGTTAGTTTCACCAGTGACTTTAAATACACTGTAGGTAATTTTTTCAGCAAGATCTGGACGCGAAGTGAACCACTCGCCTTCAGCCCAAGACTCAAGGACCTCAGTCGCAAATTTGTTGCCTGCCTTGTGCTTTTCTTCTACATCGTGGAATGCATCAAACATCAACAAGGTATGCTTAAGCTCTTCAGCCGCTAATTCAGCTAATTCGCTATCGTCAAGTAGAGAAACTAGTGTTTCGATGTTGTAACCACCGTGCATGTTACCTAGTAACTGTACCGCAGCATCGCGGCTGATTAGGCCACATGATTCTTCGCCTTTAGCGATTGCACTCAGGAAGCCAGCTTTTACATATGCCGCTTCGTCCACACCAGGAGGGACACGCTCTGAGATTAATTCCAATAGGAACTCTTCTTCGCCCGCCGGCGGGTTTTTTAATAGTTCAACCAGATCAGCCACTTGCTCTGGATTAAGTGGTTTCGCTGGGATGCCTTCTGCTGCACGTTCTTCTACATGCTTACGATAATTTTCTAACACTATTTAACCCTCTTAATTGTGCCGGTGCTTATTTCAACGGCAGGAACGAAGTTCATGATAAAATGCGACGCATAGTATAGCGCTTTACAATAACAATTTGAATGCTCTTCCATTTTTCCTTGATTATAGCCGATATTCAGCAAACTAATTGTTTTAATAATGTTAATGGATATTGGTGATAGATAGCCTCACTCCAAGGCGAATATGCGAGCGGGATCGCTATCCGTTAAGATCAAGATCTCCCCTTCTGCACCAACTGTTATGTCTCTAATGCGATGCCCAAAGTCTTTTAGAATGACTTTTTCTTGGCCGACCTGCTTATCGTTAAACGCGAGGTCATCGTTAAAAGATAACACTCTGATATTTTTAAATTTTAGTGAGCCTACAATCAAACTCTTTCTAAGACTAGGATACCTGCCCCCGTCATAATAAATCATACTCGAAGGCGCGATAGAAGGCGTCCAATCATGATTTGCTTGTTGCATACCTTCGTGTTTCTTTAATGGCGTAATGAGCGCTCCCGAGTAGTCTTTACCATTTGTGATCACCGGCCACCCATAATTTAAACCAGCCTGAATGATATTAATTTCATCTCCACCATCGGGACCGTGCTCGTTCGATAACACTAGCTCGGAGGGTGTTCGTAATAATGCTTGAGGATTTCGATGCCCAAGCGTAAAAACATATTGTTGTTCTGGTTTATTTGCGATAAAGAATGGGTTGTCTTGAAGCGCCTGTCCTGTGTCGCTCATGCGTAAGATCTTACCCATTTGAGAACTCAATACTTGGGCTTGTTCGCGGTAATCAAAACCATCCCCTGTGGTGACTAACAGTGACTTGTCATCAAGAAAGACTAAACGCCCACCGTAGTGAACAGGCGTAGCTCGCAAATCACTTTGCATGAACACATCTTCTAATAGGCTTACGTCTTGACCTTCACTGGGTAATTTAAATCGGATAATTTTCAAACCATTACTATTATCAGTGCCAGCAGCGTAGCTCAAATATATCCAGCCATTACTGATATAGTTTGGATGAAATGTTATATCTAAGAAGCCCCCTTGGCCTTTGCGATACATATCATTAATGGGCAGGGTATAGCGTTTGATTTCTTTGCTTGCCAAGAGTACTGCGACTGTGCCGTCTCTTTCACTGATGAATAACTCATTTCTTGGAGAAAGGTTGATAGACCAAGCTGTATTTAACTCTTCCGTGATTAAACGGGTACTAAAACTCGGCCTTGTCATTTCAGCGTCTGATGCCTCATTGGCAATAGGCAAAGGCTGCACAGCATAGGCTTGTGAACCAATACTCATCAGGCAGCTCGTTACTGCAAGCCAGCTCACGAGGCTCTTGTTTAATCGAGACAATTTTTTCTTCCTTTTCTTATAGCATTTACACACGTTTGTTTTCGGGCTATGTTGAAGCGTTAAATGTTTGAAATGTACCATATCAGTTTACTAAACAATCAAAAAGGACAATTCAATTAATGGAAAAACTACGCACTTTCCTTATCTTCATTTCGCAGGTGTTGATCGCCAGCCTGCTTTCCTTTGTCGTTGCTAGTCTTATGCATTCACAAACGACGATCTCAGGCTTGATTGACGTAGGCGCTAAGTTATCTTTGAATGACAAACTGACAACGGTTTACTATGACTTTATTGGCTTGTTGCCGGTATATGGTTCAATTATCTTTGCAGGTATGTTGATAGCCATGCCGATTGCGAGTGTTATTAAGCGAAAATTACAAATTTCAAACCGACTCATACATTGCTTTGCTGGTGCAATGGCAATCGTGACAATTCTGATTGCTATGCATCCAATTTTAAATGTGACTTTGATCTCCGGTGCACGGGGGACAGGCGGTATGTTGATGCAAAGTATCGCGGGTGCGATTGGCGGTTTAGCGTACGCGTTTATGCATGAACATAATCAAAAAACAAGGCAGTAAAAATTATTTTCAATCCAAATTGTCAATATCCACCTATAATGTAAATTGATTGTTAATTAATTCAACGCGATATTAAGGTAGCACGCTAATCTTTTCGCGAATATATACATTAAGGATGTGACATGAGTCAGCAATTGGTAATACCTTCCCATATACATTCATTAGCAGATTACATAGAAGAAACCTTCAAAAAATATGGTGATAAGCCCGCTTATAACGCATTAGGACAATCTGTCACTTTTAATGAAGCCGACACTCTTTCTGCACAGTTTGGCGCGTGGTTACTGGAAAAAGGAGGCCTAAAAGCTGGCGATCGTATTGCCATTCAACTGCCTAATCTCATCCAAAATCCAATTGCTGTTTATGGAGCATTAAGAGCCGGCTTGGTCGTAGTCAATACAAACCCACTATACACACCAACGGAAATGGCGCATCAATTCAGTGACTCGGGAGCAAAAGCCCTCGTTATTTTAGAAGACTTCTTGCCAAAATATGAAGCAATCAAAGATAAAACCAATATCGATACTGTGGTCATCACTAGCGCCCCACAAATGTTAACAAAAACTCACTGCACCGCCGATTATCCTTGCTTCATGAGTATCTTTGAACAAGGCGCTCAATTAACGCTACCTAAACGTCCGGAGATGTCACTCGATGATGGTTGCATATTACAGTACACAGGAGGAACAACCGGCGTTTCAAAAGGTGCGGAACTCACACACAGAAATGTATTGGCCAACAGCATTCAAACCCTAGAGCGCCTTGGGAAAGGGTTTTCAGAAGGTGAAGAAATTATTGTGTGCCCGCTCCCTCTTTATCATATTTACGCGTTTACTGTGTGTATGATGACCTTATTCGCCAAAGGCGCAATGTGCTTACTCATACCTAATCCACGTGATATGGATACCTTTGTGCAAACCATTAAACCACATCAATTTACCGCTTTTGCTGGTCTAAATACCTTGTTTATGGGCTTATGTGCACATCCAGAGTTTTCGAGTGTTGATTTTAGTAAACTGAAACTCACCATGTCAGGCGGAACCGCATTAACGAGTGCGGCTGCAGAGTTATGGACGAAAACAACAGGCTGCTCTGTCACAGAAGGTTATGGCTTATCTGAAACAGCCCCAGTGCTCGCATTTAATGAACCAGGCAATGAGCATATTGGTTCAGTCGGCTTACCCTTGAGCGATACTGACATTCAGATGCTCGATGAGCATGACCAACCTGTTGCTGATGGTAAAGAAGGTCAAATTGCTGCCAAAGGTCCTCAAGTGATGAAAGGGTATTGGCAACGCCCAGAAGAAACAGCCAAAGTAATGACATCAAATGGCTATTTTAAAACTGGCGATATCGGTGTTCGTTTGCCAGATGGTTGTATTAAGATCGTAGACCGTTTGAAAGATATGATTATTGTTTCGGGTTTCAACGTTTATCCGAATGAAATTGAAGATGTGTTAACTAAACACTCTGATATTTTAGAAGCTGCGGTCATAGGTAAAAGCGATGATAAAACTGGCGAGCGAGTATGTGCTTTCATTACTACAAGTAAAGAGTTAAGCTCGGAACAAGTCCAAGAACACTGTAGAGAGTTTCTTACTGCGTATAAAATTCCAAAAGAAATAACCATCATCGATGAGTTGCCAAAATCAACTGTCGGTAAGATACTTCGAAGAGAATTACGCTAATAGCATCATAATCAAAAAGCGCGTATTATTCCCGCACTAACTTCCTCGGGATAATACGTGCTCCAATCTACTTCAATGCTTGATTTTTCACTTTCGGTCATCGGACCGGTCGTGCTTTTGATCGTGTTCGGCTATGGGCTATACAAAACAGGCTTAATGAACGACGACTTCGTTGAACGTGCTAGTCGTTTAATATTTAACTTCGCACTGCCTGCTCTGTTGTTTACCACTATTATTACTAGTAAAGCCACGGAACTATCTGAACCGACTATGTTAATTGTGGGTGTATTGGGCACCCTATCCGTTTGTTTGTTGTTAATCTTTGCTAGTCCATATTTTGTCGCTAAACGCACCGACCTTGGCGTTGTTATACAGGGTGGATTTCGTTCCAATATGGGGATAATCGGCCTTGCATATTGTGCTAATGCCTATGGCGAAGCTGGGCTTGCTTTGGCATCAATATACTTAGGCGCCTTAACCATTACCTATAATGTTCTGAGCGTGCTTATCTTAAATTACTACTTAGACAGTAAAACGTCATTCTTAAGAGTTAGCAAAGGTGTAGTAACTAACCCTATTATTCTAGCCATCGTTTCTGGCCTATTAGTTTCCCATTTTCAAATAGAGTTGCCGCAAGTAGTGCTCAATAGCGCTGACTATTTTGCTCAACTTACACTCCCATTGGCACTGCTCTGTACAGGCGCAGCGTTACGTTTTTCAAGCTTCAGAAACGATATGAAAGCTGCCACGTTTAGTATTTTTATAAAATGTACTATTTACCCAATTTGTATTGTCTTGGCCGCTATCTATTTTGATCTTCGAGGAATGACACTTGGGACGCTTTATTTAATGTCGATTGCTCCAACAGCTGCAGCAAGTTACGTAATGGTCAGGAAAATTGGCGGCAACCATCAATTAGCCGCCCATATAATTGCAATTAGCACTATAATTTCTGTACCTGTGACTATTGCGGGATACTCCTTACTGCAGAATTACTTGTAGTTGACCTAGGTAGCGTAGTATATTTTTTACACATCCAGCGATGGTATAAAAGCTAAGGACTAGCCATGAATAGCAAACGTAGGTTTCTATGACTGAAGAAAACAAGCGACAACGCCATTTTGAATTAAACATAAAGAATCTCGCACTAGTTGCGGCCATTTTTTTGTTGGCGATAGGCTTACCAATTGTTCTGTTAGTTAACTTCATCTCATTCTAACTTCAATTCGGCGCACTATTTGCATTATTTGCGATAATTGCACTAAGGTTAGATCGAAAACTTCCGATACAGCTATATCAAGTCGTAAAAATTCAGATTCGTGATTAGCTGACTGAACTGAAGATGCAATTTCTGTCACTTTTTTGGCAGCGATCTGCCACAGTCGAAGATAGCCCGTTAACAAAAATGGAAACAAAAACATGTTTGTGTCATCGTCAAAGTATTCTTTGTTAGAACAAGAGAACCGCCGTTTGAAGGGCGAAATGAATGAATTAAGAGCTGAATTAGAAGCGCAGCAAAGCGAGAACGCGAATCTAATGACAGAACTACATAACGCCCAACCTGAAGAGAGGCACGATCTAGCATTAATTAAATGTACGCTCGATTCGTTCCAGCAAATAGAGAGTATCAGAGAATCTGTACTTGAATCCTTCTTGTCTATACAACAAGAAAATGACACTGTTAAGGCTATCAACGATCTATTCGAGAAATCGACTAGCTCACTAAGTCACATCGCATCGTCGATGGACGGACTAAGTGTCAAAATGGGTGGCATGACGGAGAATATCTCAGGATTGTCAGATAAAGCAGATCATATCAACAAATTTGTTTCTACCATCACCAGCATTTCAGATCAAACCAATCTATTGGCATTGAATGCGGCAATTGAAGCAGCCAGAGCCGGTGACGCCGGTCGTGGATTTAGCGTCGTCGCGGACGAAGTAAGATCGCTTGCCACTGAAACGAATAAATCAGCGAGCGAAGTTGCAGACCTTGTTGGTAATATTATTTCATCTACAAAAACCGCTGTTGACTCTGCAGAAGATGTGCAAAGTAATAATGAATCGCTCTCTAAAGGTGTTAACACATTAAATGAAAGCTATGGTGACATCGTAAGGTTTTGCGAAAACATGCAAAGCGCTATCTCGACAACTTCTCACACAAGCTTTATTCAAACAGTTAAGCTCGATCATGTTGTTTGGAAAAGCGATGTGTATAGTGTTATTCATGGTATTGCGAACAAGCCTGTACAAGACTTTTCCTCACACAAATCATGTCGTTTAGGGCAGTGGTACTTGAATGAAGGTGCTCAGCTTTATGGCAGCCAAAACGCTTTTAGAAGCCTAGATCAAGCGCATGCTGATGTGCATAATTTTGGCGTAAAAGCACTTGAATATTACCATGCTGGAAACATGAAAGATGCAGTGCATGCACTCGAGAAAATGGAAGCAGCGAGCGCTAAAACGATGTCATTGCTAAGTGATTTGGCGTTAAATAAGTAAGCCTGATTACTTAGGCTTAAGGGCTAACTCTATTGCCGATTCAACATGAAGCTCTGTTGTATTAAACAGCGGAGCTTCTGGTAAATCTTCTGGTGTAAGCAGTAGAAATATCTCGGTACATCCTAAAATAATTCCCTGCGCACCCTGTGCCAACAACTTTCTACTGATATCCACATACTGTTGTTTTGACTCAAGACTTATCTTCCCTTTCACCAACTCATCAAAGATAATTTGATCTACCAAAACTTGATCTTGTTCGTTTGGAGACAACAATTCAATATCAAACTTAGTTTTAAAGCGATCCCTTATATAGCTCGCTTCCATCACAGGTTTGGTCCCTAAGATCCCCACTTTTTTAAGTCCCACTTTATTAATTGCTTGCCCAGTCGGGTCGCTAATATGGATGAAGGGTATACTTAAAATTTCTTCCATGCGATCGAGAACGCAATGCATTGTATTGCTCACACAGATTAAAAGATCCGCACCACCTTTTTCGGCGTCTATCGCTTTTTTTTCTATATATTCCCTAGCCTCATCCCAACGCTTGTTTCTCACGTAGTATTCTATGTTGCCAAAGTTAACACCTTGAATAAGCGTTTCGCCAATTTCCCAACCACCTAGCCGCTGATTCACTTTTTCGTTAATCATTCGATAGTATTCTGAAGTGGCTTGATTACTCATACCTCCTAAAATACCTATCGTTTTCATGGGCGTTGGCCGTTGCATAGACTTTCCCTATTTTCAAATGATTTGGTTTATGAGTCGCCTTATAACTTTACAAAGCGTACCCGACACCAAGAATAAAGCGAGTGTTTTGGTCAAATACGTCAAGGCGAGCAAACGCTTCCCAGCTATCCGATTGCAAAATATTCGTTTCAATTTCCACCGATAAACCGCTACCGGTCGTGATGAAATCCTCGGTCAATTCTGCTCTAGCACCAAATCGACGACTGACATAAGAGTAATAAGCGTAATATTCGAAGGGTCTATCAAATAATGTAATCTCATCTTCAAGTCCTAAAACAAACTTTGTCTTAGAGGTACTCAATCTACTGATCATTTCAATCGAATAGGTTGGCGAATCGGGTGTAAAGTAACGATATTCTGCACGCGCAAAATTTGCATCCGTCATACGCTCCAGGCTCACTTCATATGACGAATAATCATTAATCTGCGATGATATCTCTAACTCTACGTAATTAAGCTTACGCAGGCTGTCTAGTGCGGTACTAGCGTCATCATCTTCAAGCTCACCGACTACCACTTCAAATTTAGTAGCGCTATCGTAGGCATAAACATGTCTTGCCCCTTTTATCCAACCATCTTTGGCCAATCCACTAGAAGATACTCGTCCTTTATAAGTGGGTATGACACCAATTTCAGTTTTACTACCCAGCGATCCAGTGTGTCTGAAATAAATACGACGTAAATAAAAGTAATTGGAAACATCACTATCGATTGTGTTGTGGCTAGAGGAAAATTCATCTCCAGTTACAGCGAATGCGTTTATAGTCCAGGATGTGTCGGGAATAGAAAACGCCGAATAAGCACGTACACGATACTGAAAACGATGATCTCGATTCGAGCGATCGTCAAAACGTAGCTGTGTCTCTAGCTTATTATTGAAAAGACTATCTGCTGATGCTTCGTTACTAGATATAATGATTAAAAAACTGAGAAAAAATAGAGGGCTAGCTTTCATTCGATCCTTATTGTGTATAAAAGTAAACTCGATGGCATTGTGCCTACTAATAATGACCAATAGCAAGCTTTTTCTGAACAAAAAAAAGGCGCTCACTGAGCGCCTTCTTATTATCTTCGAAAAGATATTAGTCTAGGATTTTAGCTACTACGCCAGCACCTACAGTACGACCACCTTCACGGATTGCGAAGCGTAAACCTTCGTCCATCGCGATTGGTGCAATTAGTTCTACGTGGAACTTCAAGTTATCACCAGGCATTACCATTTCTACGCCAGCAGGTAGCTCTACAGCACCTGTTACGTCAGTTGTACGGAAGTAGAACTGTGGACGGTAACCTTTAAAGAAAGGAGTGTGGCGACCACCTTCGTCTTTGCTTAGTACGTAG
>NZ_JAVRID010000011.1:0-99933 GCF_031846205.1 Alteromonas sp. W364
CCTTGATTGGCTTGTAAACAGTAAAAAGAGAAAGCAATGAATAAACAATTTTGGATTTTGGGTTACGCGGGACTCATACCGTTTGTGGGGCTTCCACTGTTAGCGTTTACTAATTTTTTAGATAATATGCTTGCATATCAATACTTTGTGCAGTATTCAGCAATCATCTTGTCATTTTTTGGTGGAATCCATTGGTTTGATGCTCTCCAAAAGGATGAAGCATCACACCAGCTTTATGTTGCTATGCTACCCAGTATTGTTGCTTGGCTTAGCTTGGTTACCTTATCTGGTTCAATCCTGTTAGGTGTTTTATCCTGCTCGTTTATCGGGATGCTCATGTATGATAAATACACATTGAAGATGGAAAAACACAAGATTATTGCATATACCCAATTGAGAATGATTTTGACAACCGTGGTCGTGCTATCGCATTTAGCAATGAGCTTATTGTAAGCTCATTGCCGTCGTATCATCTAGGCAGTAATTAACGCCATCAATTCTGCGGTTTTTTCTTTCATTAATGGAATATCACCTTTTGATTCAACATTAAGTCGAATAACCGGCTCGGTATTAGACTTACGTAAGTTGAAACGCCAAGAACCAAACTCCATGCCGATACCATCTGTCTTATCGATATGCTCCGCTTGATCTTGATAGTGCTCAACTACTTTTTTAATCGTTAAACCTGCGTTCTCTACTGTAGAGTTAATTTCTCCCGACGAAGGAAATGCCGCAATACGTTCTTTTACCAGCATAGAAAGCGGTTTGCCGCTAGAGCTAATAAGCTCAGCAACCAGCATCCAAGGGATCATACCAGAGTCACAATAGGCAAAGTCACGGAAATAGTGGTGTGCACTCATCTCGCCGCCGTATACTGCATCTTCCTTGCGCATCCTTTCTTTTATGAAAGCGTGCCCTGTTTTAGACTTAATAGGTTTGCCGCCGTTAGTCTTAACAATTTCTTCGGTATTCCAATACACTCTCGGGTCATAGATGATGCTAGCCCCTTTCTCTTTGGCTAAGAATGCTTGAGCGAGCAAGCCAACAATATAGTAACCCTCAACAAACTCACCCTGTTCATCAAATAAGAAACAACGGTCAAAATCGCCATCCCAAGCAATGCCCATGTCAGCTTTGTGAGCCAGTACGGCATCCGCTGTATCAGCACGATTTTCAGGCAATAAAGGATTCGGAATGCCATTTGGGAAATTGCCATCAGCTTGATGATGAACTTTGACAAACTCCACTGGCACATTCTGATGTTGAAAAAATAACTCAATAGCGTCTAGTGCTGGGCCAGCAGCGCCGTTACCCGCATTTACAACCAACTTTATTGGTTTAAGCTTGCGATAATCAATATATTCACTTAAATGCAAGACGTAGTCGTTGACACAACTTACGCGTTCGTAGCGCCTGGTTTCGAGCAGCTTAATCTCTTTGATCGAGTGAGATCCTTCAAGAAAATCTTTGTCACTCACCAGTTCAGCCCCACTGTAGGCTATCATTCGAGCCTGAACATTCATTTCATCGTAAGTTTGCGCTCTATCACGAATAGCAAATAAACCACTGTCGCCAGATATAGGAACTGAGCCAGACTTCACTAGCTTCATGCCGTTATAATTAATTGGGTTATGCGATGCTGTCACTTCAATACCGCCATCTACGCCTAAATGTTTAGTCGCAAAATAAATCTCTTCCGTTCCTGCCATGCCGATATCGAGCACTTTAGCACCGCCATCGAGTAAGCCTGCAGATAAGGCCAATTTAAGAGGTATCGAGGTTTTTCTTACATCTGCACCGACTACAACTGTTCTAGTTTGTAGTTCTTCAGCAAAAGCGCGCCCTATCCGATAGGCTACAGATTCCGTCAGTTGCTCAATGAGTTCACCACGGATGTCGTATGCTTTAAAGCAAGTAATACTTGTCATGTCATCAATCTTTTTTTTAATAATTATAGCGTTAGAAACGCGAGAACTGAGCTTGGTAGGCCAAGCTCGTGACCTTATTTATTTTTTAACACCAGCGCGACCATAGCGGTCCGAAAAGCGAACAATATCATCTTCACCAAGGTAACTTCCCGACTGAACTTCAATAAGCTCTAGTAAGATTTTCCCCGGGTTTTCTAAGGCATGTACTTCGCCAATTGGGATATAGATGGACTCGTTCTCAGTCACCAGTTTTGTGGTTTCACCGACGGTCACGCTTGCAGTGCCCGAAACGACAATCCAGTGTTCTGCGCGGTGATGGTGCATCTGTACACTCAGTTTCTCTCCAGGTTTCACACTGATGCGCTTCACTTGATAACGTTCGCCGTTATCAACAGAATCATAACTGCCCCAAGGTCTGAAAACTTCACGATGGAACTGAAACTCCGGTCGTTTTTTGGCTTTTAGTTCGTTTACCACATGTTTGATATCTTGCACTTTATTTTTATTAGCAACCAAGACCGCATCTTTCGTTTCAACCACGACCACATTATCAAGGCCAATCACAGAAATCAGTCTTTGCTCAGAGTTAATATAGCTATTATTAACGCCTTCTAGCATGACGTCGCCGACCGTTACGTTGCCATTTGCGTCTTTATCACTAGCTGTGTCCCAAAGCGAACTCCAACTTCCAACATCACTCCACCCTGCGTCTAATGGAATGACACAGGCATCCGCTGTTTTTTCCATCACAGCGTAATCGATGGAGTCATCTGGACACGCCGCAAATGCTTCCTCATCTACGCGCAAGAAGGTCATGTCTGTATCTGTTGCATTCATTGATTTGACACACGCGTGATAGATTTCAGGCGCATGTTTTTCTAGCTCAGTAAGATAGACACTGGCTTTGAACATGAACATGCCGCTATTCCAGTAATATTCACCACTGGCTAAATACTTCTCTGCGGTGGCAGCATCTGGTTTCTCCACAAACTCCGCGACATCAAAACCGTCGTTGGTTTGGGCAGCGCCAGCTTTTATGTAGCCATACCCTGTATGAGCTTCGTTTGGTACCACGCCAAATGTAACTAACTTGTTTGCCTCGGCAAGCTTGGAAGCTTTAGCTATCGCTTGATGAAATGCACTATGCTGACTGATCAGGTGATCTGCGGCTAGTACTAGCATGATCGGGTCTTCACCACTGGCGACGGAGTGCAGTGCAGCCAGCGCAATTGCAGGAGCTGTGTTTCGCCCTACTGGCTCGAGGATAATTTTATCATATGAAATATCAGCTGAGCGCAATTGCTCTGCTGCTAGGAAACGATGATCTTCATTACAAATGAATAAAGGACTGTCCATCGTTGCTTTCGGTAATCGCTGTATGGTTTCTTGCAGCATGGTCGCTTGCGAAGTAAGTGCGAGAAATTGTTTTGGAAGTGCAGCGCGAGATTTGGGCCAGAGTCGGCTTCCAGTGCCACCAGCAAGTACGACAGGTTTCATTTGTATTCCTTTAAAATCACAATTACTTCGATGTTATTGAAGAATGGCCGATTTTTCAATGACAAAGAAGGTGTAAAGCAAGAAATACTGCGCAATACTGAGAAACGGCTCAATATTACGCCATAAAATACATTAATTTTAAAAAACTAATCGAAGTTCAGATTCTTATCGTTTATGCTAATATACCTTGTTGATAATCACGCAAGGCCTGATTAATCTCTTCCTGACTATTCATCACAAAGGGACCGTATTGAACAACCGGCTCACCTATAGGTTCACCGCTTACTAATATTGCTCTGGCATCATCTGACGTTTGTATTGTGAGTGTATCTGCAAAGTCAATCACACCTAATTGTCCTTTACTTAGGCGCTTTCCAGAAATCTCTATATCTCCTTCATAAACATAAACAAAGCCATTATGACTTGCTTTTGTTGGCAATGTGACTTCCTCTGTTCCCACAAAATGTAAGTCGAAGAACTGTGGTTTCACCGCTTGTGTGCTGACGGCTCCTTGTTGGCCCTCATATTCTCCTGCCAATACACGAACAGTGGACGCTTTACCTATCTTCAGTTCTGGCACTTGTTTAGACGGAATATCATGATAGCCAGGTGCTGACATTTTTTCACTCGCAGGCAAATTAACCCAAAGTTGAAAACCTCGCATACGCCCTTCTGTTTGCATTGGCATTTCTTCATGAATAATGCCTTTTCCTGCATTCATCCATTGCAATCCACCGTCTTCGATAATACCTTCATTGCCAACAGAGTCCTTATGTCCCATCTTTCCAGTCAGCATATAAGTCACGGTTTGGAACCCGCGATGCGGATGTTGTGGAAAGCCTGCAATATAGTCCTGAGCATCTTCAGAACCGAACTCATCTAACATCAGAAAAGGATCGAGGCGCTTGAGTGCAGGCTGACCTAATACTCTTTTCAGTTTAACACCCGCACCATCCGACGCAGCCATGCCCTGCACTATCTGTATAATTTTACTATTCATAATATCTCCTAATGAGCCAATTTGCCCAAACGCTAGCCTACAGGTGCTCACGACCATGTGCTGATTGCAAATCCATCACGGGGCCCTTTGGGACAACTTGTGTTGGGTTGATCATCGTGTGGCTGTAATAATAATGACGTTTGATATGATCAAAGTTAGTTGTTTCTTCAATGCCGTCAATTTGATAAAGCTCCTTCACATAGCCAGACAATGCAGGATAGTCTGCTATCCGTTTCAAATTACACTTAAAATGCCCAACGTAAACTGGATCAAAACGAATTAAGGTTGTAAATAAGCGCCAATCGGCTTCAGTGATGCGGTCGCCCATCAAGTAACGTTGTGTGCTCAATCGTTCGTTTAGGGTATCTAAACCGTCAAACAATGCGCTTACGGCCGATTCATACGCCTCTTGAGTCGTTGCAAAACCAGACTTGTAAACACCATTGTTCACTTTGTCGTAAACAAACTCATTCACTTCATCGATACCATCGCGCAAAGTTTCTGGGTAATAATCATCTGTATTGCCAGTCAATTCATTAAATGCAGAATTAAAAATGCGAATGATGTCTGCAGATTCATTATTGACGATCTGATTTGTATGTTTGTCCCATAGAACGGGCACAGTGACACGAGTTGTAATATCGGCCTGAGCTTTGGTGTATATTTCATGCATGTAAGTGGACGAAAAAAGGTGGTCTTCTGTTGCACCATCATAACCACCAAACACCCAACCATTGTCCAGCATATCCGGACTGACCACTGACACACTGATATGCTTTTCTAAGCCTTTCAGCTTTCTAAAAATCAAGGTTCGATGTGCCCACGGACACGCTAGGCTAACATAAAGATGGTAGCGACCAGATTCAGGTGTAAACTCACTGCCATCTTCCTTGGATATAGTGTGTCTAAACTTCGAATCCTGGCGAACGAATTTGCCATTACTCTTTTTAGTATCGTACCATTGGTCTTGCCATTTACCGCCTACTAGTAATCCCATGATGATTTCCTCATAATGCCTTGCGTTTTCAATGTAGTTATTAAAGCATTAAATTTATCGGACGTAACTTGCTATTAATCGCATAAATCGTTCGATTAAATAGAATTATTTAAATGAATGGCATGATAAGAAACTTATTTAAGAGAAAATGAATGAACGAAGCGAGTATTCCAAGCCGTTTTTCTGGCTTAAGCCGATTATATTCGGCACAAGGTGTTAGAAAATTGATGAGCGCAAATGTTGCCGTTGTTGGCATTGGTGGCGTTGGCTCATGGACTGCTGAAGCGCTGGCCCGTAGCGCCGTTGGTAATATTACATTGATAGATTTAGACGACATTGCTAGCACTAACATTAATCGTCAGTTGCATGCCCTCGATTCGACGATAGAACAATCGAAAGTCGAGGTGATGCGAGCAAGAATGCTGGATATTAATCCCGATTGTCAGGTTAATGCTATTGAAGACTTTCTGACGTCAGAAACCCTTTCAAGCTATCTGTCCAATGAATTTGATGTGGTGATAGATGCAGTGGATAGTGTGCAGGCGAAAGCATCTATGATTGCATTTTGTAAACGCAACAAAATAAAAGTCATTACTGTCGGTGGCGCGGGCGGACAAATCGATCCGCTGCTGGTAACATGCAACGACTTAGCCAAAACAATACAAGACCCACTCGCGGCTAAACTTCGATCAGAATTAAGACGTTCTTATAATTTCAGTAAAAATCCAAAGCGTAATTTTGGAGTGGAATGCGTTTACTCCTCAGAGCAACTGCGCTATCCACAGCCCGATGGCACTGTTAGCTTCCAAAAAACACAGCAACAAGGCAGCGGTAAAATGGATTGCAGCACTGGCTTTGGAGCGTTTGTTGGTGTGACAGCCACATTTGGTTTAGTTGCTGCCAGCAGAGCAATCAAACATATACTCAAATAAGACTAATACTATGCTTTTGCGTCACCTTTATCGTCGCCTTTATTGTCACTTGAGCGATGCTTTTTCACATCAAAATACAAAGCGATAAGCAGCCACAAGGATACAATGCTGATGAGTAGCGCGGTATTTTCAGCCATCGCCATTACTTGTTCGCTCAGCACGGCAGTGCCGGCTATCAGCAGAAGGTAATACGGTAAGTTTAACAATCCAGCAGTCGCAATGACTTTCGGAGATTTTCTTTGGTTACCTTGAGAGAACATAAAAAAGGCTAAAGAATTAATGTGGATCATAGCCAACAGTAGATGTTTTAGTTTGGTTTTTTCGGTTTCAGGAGGCTCACCCTTCCTTTCTTGACGCCTAGCGGCCATTTTTCCCAACATAAAGTTAATGAACGATCCTATTGTCGCAGCCAACACCATGCAGATAGTTAAGTAAACCACATCCATGGTATTTGGCTTGGAGCCTACGACGAGGATGACAGCGAAAAACTGCCCTGGAAAATAAAAACCTATATAGATAATCGATTCGAGAAGGATGATCAAGAATATCATCACAAAAAAGCCGCTCGCCATGCTGCTTTGTAAAGACTCGAGAATGCTTAAGCCTGGTGGTATCACTTGGTAATGCACTAATAGAGCAATAAGACTAAGGGCAACAAGCGCTGACAAAGGTAAAAACGATGCGTATTTCATATCAAACCGATTAAAACGTGATTTATCGTAAGTTTACGCTATGCTTTAAGAGAAGATCAGGAAATTTAATTACATGTTTTTAATCATAAAAATCTCACACACAAAATTTATAGAAGGACAGGCACATTTTGTATAGGCCGAAAAGCACCTTAGAGCAGTGGCGAATACTACAAGCCGTTGTTGATTTCGGGGGTTATGCACAAGCTGCAGAAAAGCTCAATAAATCACAGTCCTCGTTAAATCATGCGGTTGCCAAACTGCAAAACATGCTAAACGTGCAACTACTTGAAGTTGTGGGACGTAAAGCTGTTCTCACGGAAGCCGGTGAGGTAATGCTTCGTCGTTCACGTTATTTAACACAGAACGTTGAGGACTTAGAATCGCTAGCAGTCAATATCAATCAAGATTGGGAGCCAGAAATTTCGCTGGTCGTTGACTTAGCCTACCCTCGTTCTCTTCTATTTCCTGTGTTACAGGACTTTCTTCCCGAATCGAGAGGCAGTCGCCTACAAATCATTGACCATGTGTTGACTGGCACCGAAGATGCAATCACTCGCCACAAGGCCGATTTGGTTATTCATATGCAAGTTCCTAAAGGATTCCTGGGCGAGCCAATTGCGCATATTGAGTTTGTGCTTGTTTGTCATGCGCAGCACGACCTTGCAAGTATGCAAAGCCCCATTGACCCAAATGAATTAGCACAGCACTTACAAATAGTCATCAAAGACTCTGCAGAGCGACCTGATGAAAAAAGCGGTTGGCTAAAATCAGAAAATAGATGGACCGTTAGCCAGTTCGATACGGCCATTGATTTGCTGTTGCAAAAAATGGGCTTCTGTTGGTTACCGTATCATCGTGTTAAAACCCTTATTGATGACGGCAGACTCGTTTCGCTGACGGTCGAAGGGAGCACTTTCAAACAAATGACTGCATTTTTAGTCTGTCCGACGCCGGATAATAAAGGCCCTGGGACACAGCTTTTAGAGAAGCTCATTTTACATCATCGTGAAATTGATTTACCTTCTTGTCTGGATTAATAAAAAAGAGTGGCTATGGAACAACAAGCTTTAAACCAATTGATGCGCGATAGTGCAAACGACGCAATCACAACAAGCCAAGAAGAATTCAATGTGCAGCTAGACTATTCAGTCGACAGTGTGGCGCAAGTGGATCAAATCATCCTTCAATTCTTGGAAAACTATAAAGAACAAGCGCTAGAAGACAAAGCCGTGTTCACCATATGCAATATATACGGTGCGTACATTGGTGAAACGTTTAGAAAACTAGCTGGCGGTCAATGGCAATACAATATCGAAAACGAAGATGCACCGACCATCATGTTGATTTTTAATGACAAGTCTTTTGCTTTCGCCGGTATTTGTTATGAGAGACTTGTGAATAATAGTAAAATTAGCGTCAAACGATATTTTGACGAAGCCCTTGGGCAGTTGACGCAGTAGTAATGAATGAAAGGCCCTAGACTATTCTTTTAAGGGCCAGTCTTTTATCAAGACCTTAACATTTGCGCTTAAGAATAAATACCACACTATTAGCATTGTCACCAGCAAGCTCAGAGCGCTAGGCCAAGAAAACTGAAAGTGTAGTTTTGTGACGATATAAAGCTGCAATAATATGTCAACGCAAAGAACAATGCCGATAAACCAAGGTAAAACGTAAAACAACTTGGCTTTACCTGCTTTCCAAATTTTTTCTCTAAAACCAATTACAAAAATTAAAACCAAGGCTGGAATTGCGCTACTCAGTGATAGATAAAATTGATATTTATCTGGATAAAACAAACTCAATAGCAAACCACCGTCCTCACGAAACGATAAAGAAGCAATGAAAACGACAATGCTTCTAGCAAGAAAAACCAGCGATAGCATTAACATCAGGGGTGGTTTTACACGCCCATTCTCATCATATTTATGTAGAGGCAATGGTAATTTCATGTGCTTGCTTTTAGTTTCCTTGAGCGGCCGTAGTACAACAGCCGCATTTTATACAAGGATCATCGCTAGAAGTATAGTGCTTTTCTCAAGCCTTTACTTCGCCTTACTCTATTTTACCCTTTGCCTTTATAGGCCACTGATTTGAGACTCCCATTGAATACTCACCTCATTTTCTGCATTCACATCTTCCACCATAATCATGAATAATGGTCCACTGTCCTCATCCAAGGTTAATTCACTTTGCGTTAGAATTATTTCAGTGCCATCAATCTCAGCAACAGCGGATACCTGATACGTATTATTCCTCAAAAACAAACTCGATTGATTGCCAAATACGACGGTACGAGTCGCTTCTGCAGTGGAAATAATTTCATCACTCTTGACGAAATAAACCACTATTCGAGAGAAATCTAAATTATCAACTAGATTCACCACTTTCACTTGGTGTTCGTATATGCTGCTTCCCTCAGAATTAGTTGTTTCAAGGGTTCGCAGAACCGGCCTATAAGCATCTACAATACCGTCATCATTTTCATCAATATTACCGTCGCCGTCTTCATCAACCGCTTCTTCTTGAATGTAATAGAATATTGTTTTGTAGGTATTTTCTGGCAAGCTCAACAATTGATTGGCAAATAACTTCTCTTCTGAATTTGTGTCAATAATTCTCACGCTAAAATCGCCATTATCTTTGTCTAAAGCAGTACTGAAAGTATTTTCAGCTAAGCTGGTAACATCAGCTGTTTCCGCGTTAGTAGCGGTAAAAATATCAACTGCCCCCGTATAATCTGGTAATAATTCACTCACTTGCATACCATTAAAGAAGCGTACCCTCGCCTCTGAGTCATCATCTGGCAAATTAGTTGTCGCGCTATTGGAAAGAAGATCTAAGACCACAGGAGCGCTACCAACACCTGTGTTATCGCGAATAGCGAGGACATATTGCGCGGTTAAGCTAAAAGTCACTTCATTTGATTGATAAACAACGTCATTGCTTCCGGCCTCAGTAACATAAAAAAGGTACTGTTCTTGATCGTACTTTAAATTATCAGAAAGCTCTTCTGGACTAAAGCTACCGATCAATTCTGCTTCATTGAAGGTTTCATCAGAGTCTGACAAATAAATATCATAGGCTGCTGTATTGCTACTGATATTCAGTACTCTCAAATTAAATTGGTCAAGATCATCGTCTTCATCGTCATCTATCACAGGTATGTCATAGCTTAAGATATTAGGTGCAAGAATATCGCCTGCCAACACTATCATATGAATACTATCAGCACTGAGCCTGAGTTGTTCTTGGCTAATCAGCGTTAAATCCGAGCGCGCTGAACTATCTTCTTCTTGCCAAGCGAGTTCAACAAAATAGGTATCAGTCGGTATCGTCTTAGTAGTGCCCGCTTCGCCAAAGCGGACCGAAGAGTAAGTAATCTCGACTTCATCATCATCGTCCTCGTCAAGATCTTCGTCTAGGCTTAAGAAAATTGCTGGCGCATTGGGCGATGCATTGTAAAGTTTAATGTATGCATCTTCGCCGTCATCGTCACTATCCGAACCACAAGCAGCCATTAATAATGCACTTGCGACAATAAAAGATGCTTTAAAAAGAACGGAAAGCCCCTGCCTATTTTTGTTGTTTATCATGTTTTTTCCTATATATGTGAAAGCGAACAAGCAACTGATTATTAATGCTTGTTATCACACGATAGGTCTCTGGATTAGCGAGGAAGTTCTATACCTTTACAGTCTTTTACAAAGCTTGAACTTTACTTACATTCACGGGCAAAAACTGACACTTCTTTACATTGTACTGTCAGTTTAGGATGCTGTGTAAACTCAGGTATTATTGGGCTGTTCTGATTGCAGACTAAGGCTGAGAGTCATGTCGTCAATCACGTCATCGAGATCATGAAATGTTTTGGTCGTGACATAGATACTCATACTAGACCTAACACTGATATTGATGCCTTTACTGACGCCCAAGTTTGTATTTTGCAGAGCAAATTGAATTCGTTGGAAGAAACTTTTTGCTGTTTCCTCTTCAATATCCGTCAAACACAATAAAAATTGTTCTGGCGCAATTCGACCCAGAATATCAGACTCTCTAGTGATGTTTTTAAACGTCATGGCAATTTGCTGCAGCGCTTCATCAGCGTTGCTTGAGCCTAATAAACGATTCACCTCTTTAAAATTACCCAAGTCAAATAAGGCCAAGGCATTCGACTTGTTGCCTGAGGGTGCACTAACCTTTTTGATTTTGGTTCTTGCTGCTTGGCTATTTAACAACTTAGTGACTGAATCGTAAGACTGCGCTTCAAGCTGCTTGCGATGGAACGCAAAAGCAAAAAATAGAATCACTGATAAGACAATCCCTATCGAAATATAGATAACACGCTCTCTGTTTAGTTTTGCTATGTTCAAGTCCGTTTCTAGCTCATCTATTTTGCTATATAAGCTCGCCACCCCTAGCACCTTTCCTGATGACTGGTTATTCGCTAATTTAATGCGCATTTGTTGGGAAAAAGTGTCTAAGTAATACTTGGCTTTTGCCTGGTCACCCAATGCTAAATGAGCCCTTGCAAGTAAACTCAAATGATCAGCATTTCCTCGCATGAAGCTAAGCGATGCTGGGCCTTTACTCTCTTCCTCAACAACAAAACCGCCCAAGCAAGCTAAATCTTCCTCGTAAATACACACTTCGGTTTTAAACCATCGATGCATTCCGGCATATATACTGGTTTCCATTCCTTCAAAATAGGCTTTCCAATTGCGCACAACTTCCTTTAATGCTGAACCGTTCTGCAAACTTTGATGATACCGCCCTAATGCATAGTAATACCAAGCATGCACAAGATTACCGAGCTCTTCTTCACGAGCCGTATCCAATAAATCAATTACTTTCAGCGCCTCTTCGTATTGTGAGCTAGCAATCAAAGAAGTAAATACACTAATGAGAGAAGCATATTTGTTAGCCCCTTCATAGTGCTTAAACCCCAGTTCATAAGTTTTCCAAAACTGCTCTGCAGCTAATACATGTTGACCAATTCGACCATATAGCAGGCCTATTTGATTATGAATATGCGCAACCGTAGGTTGATCACCTCGAAACGAATACTTTTCTAAGAGTTGATACAAACGAGCGAGTTTTTCTCCCTCACTGATTTCTTCTTCACAATAAGTCATTAGGCCAAGCTCCGCGCTTAAGCTAATATCATCGTGTTTTTCTTTGGATAACTCTCGTGCCTGAGCGTAATAATCACAACGTTTCTGATCTTCTTGTACATCATAAATGAAGCCTTTCTGGTAGACCGAAGAGGCATAGTAATATTGTGATTGGTCAGCCTGAGGGTCTGCTAGTAACTTATCAATTTCGGTTTGCGCTTCGGAAAAATTGCCAGTACAAATTAGCCAGTGCGTTTTTTCTGCACCCAACTGAAAGCGCGCATCTTGGGGGATGCTATCGCTATCGAGAAAACGATTAAGTTGTGGCATTAATTCACTGTTTGGACAATCAAAGGTTTTCACTTTCACACGTTCGATAAAGTCATTGATGTCGGGAGTATCTTGGGCGAGAGCAACCTTGATATTAAATGAAACGAGTACTGACAATATCGTGACAAACTTGATGCTGGGATGAAAAAACACGGATTACTCTTGTCTAATTGAAAAAGATGATGGTGAATAATTACACGGCATTGCTTCTTTTTCAATTTATCTGATGAATACAAAAACATTAGCTTGGCAGTCACTGGCAGGCCACTATCGAATTAAGCGCTAGTTTGTGCAGAAACAAAAGGCTGGAAAGCGATAAAGGAGTTCTGTTAAAACTCGGTTTACGCTATACTTCGCGCCATTAAAGCAAAGCATGAAAAATCTAATGACAGTTAATCAGTATAAGCCTAATCAGACCACCACTATGGAAGGTCCCAAAGACGTTTTAGCGCAGCAATCTATTGCCGTTAAACAACTTGAACCAACTCAGCAAACCACGAAAATTGGCTTTGTTAGTTTGGGCTGCCCAAAAAACCTAGTCGACTCAGAACGTATTCTAACTCAGTTACGTACAGAAGGTTATGACGTGGTGCCAAGCTATAATGACGCGGCGCTGGTCATCGTAAATACCTGTGGATTTATCGACTCTGCAGTGCAAGAATCTCTAGACACGATTGGAGAAGCATTAGCCGAGAATGGTAAAGTAATTGTGACTGGCTGCTTAGGCATTAAAGAAGACGAAATTAGAGAAGTACACCCAAATGTATTATCTATTACCGGTCCACATGCGTACGAGGAAGTTGTCAATCAAGTCCATGAGCACCTCCCAAAGCCAGAGCATAACCCTTTCCTGAATCTGGTACCCGACCACGGTATTAAGTTAACCCCAAAACACTTTGCTTATTTGAAAATTTCTGAAGGTTGTAACCATCGCTGTACTTTCTGCATTATTCCGTCAATGCGCGGGGATTTAGTCAGTCGTCCAGTTGGAGAGGTACTGAGTGAAGCCAAACGTTTGAAAGCAGCCGGTGTAAATGAACTATTGGTTATTTCTCAGGACACTAGCGCCTATGGTGTCGATGTGAAGTATAAGACTGACTTCTGGGACGGGATGCCTGTCAAAACACACATGCAACAGTTGTGTGAGAAGTTGGGTGAAATGGACATGTGGATCCGACTACATTATGTGTACCCTTATCCACACGTAGATGACTTAATCCCCCTGATGGCAGAAGGTAAAATTCTGCCGTACTTAGATATCCCATTCCAGCATGCCAATAAGCGTATTCTTCGCCTGATGAAAAGGCCTGGTTCTGCCGACCGAACGATTGAGCGAATCAAGAAATGGCGCGAGATATGCCCAGAACTCGTTATCCGCTCAACATTTATAGTTGGATTTCCAGGAGAAACCGAAGAAGAGTTTGAAGAGTTATTGACCTTTCTGAAAGAAGCACAACTCGACCGAGTCGGTTGTTTTAAGTATTCGCCTGTAGAAGGAGCAAAGGCAAACGAGCTACCTGATCCTGTCGATGAAGATGTAAAGGAAGACAGACTCCAACGCTTCATGGCTTTACAGTCAGAAATTAGTCAACAACGCTTACAAGATAAAATTGGTAGTGAGTACAACGTTGTTATTGACAGTATTGATGCTGAAGGCGCCGTTGCTAGAACTTTCGGAGATGCTCCAGAAATTGATGGTGTTGTACACCTAAATGGTGTTTTCGACGTCCAAGCCGGCCAACGTTTATGGGTTGAAATCATTCATGCTGACGAACATGATTTATGGGCAGTTCCCGTCGAAGAAGACGATGAAACCAGCACTGATTAAGTTATTTATGGTGCGTAATTTTCCATAAATTCGAAAAAGAACAGAAAACGAGTTTTTTTCAAAAAGTCATATTGCTAAAAGCCCACAAAGGTTACGCGTATCATTACGTGTAACCTTTTTCATTCTATTCACTTAAATACTACTCACTTAAATACTACTCACCTAAATACTAAGCACCTAAATATCGCTGCGGTTTAATCTTTCTAAGTCTTCTGGTGTGTCCACACCATGAGGTGGTGCATGGTTAGCAACGTCAACATGAATGTCGTAGCCATGCCACAGCACCCTTAGCTGTTCGAGCGATTCTGTCTTTTCTAATTGGCTAGGTGCTAAACTAGCATACTGATTGATAAAGCCGGCTCGATAACCATAAATACCAATATGCCTTAAGTATACCGATGCTAATTCGGCAATATCCGCGTTTTGAGCAACGACACCACTTCCCGCAAAAGCATCGCGGTCAAAAGGTATTGGCGCGCGTGAGAAGTACATTGCTCGCTTTCGCTTATCACTTAGCACTTTGACTACATTTGAATTGAATATGTCATTTACATCTTCAATCGGATACGCAAGTGTTGCCATTGGAATATCCTGGTTGTCATGTAAGTTTTGCGCTACCTGTTGAATGTTACCACTTGGGATAAATGGCTCATCGCCCTGCACATTAATCACAATCGTATCGTCGTCAATATCGTTGATGGTGATCACTTCTGCAATCCTGGTGGTACCCGACTCATGAGTATTGCTAGTCATGCACACCTCTGCACCGAAACTACCAACGACTTTTGCAATTCGTTCGTCATCGGTAGCCACAATTACTCTTGTGGCACCTGCTTCAACAGAGCGTTCGACGACATGCTGAATCATGGGTTTTCCATGAATGATAGCCAGAGGCTTGCCAGGAAAGCGTGTTGAACCATATCGAGCTGGAATAACGACAATAAAGTCCATTTATGCTCCCTTCAGGCTTTCAAGCTCATCAAGACTTAGCTCCCTAGCTTCTGTGTCCAACAGTACGGGGATATTATCCTTGATAGGATACGCAAGCCTGTCGAAGCGACAAATAAGCTCAGATTGTTCTTTTGGCAGCAAAAGCTTACCTTTGCACACAGGGCATGCAAGTATGTCGAGTAACTGCTTATCAAAAGCCATATAACTCTCCTTTTAGTCAATTTCTAATACAAGCTAACAAATCCTACAACTTACTGTACGCTGTTAAGCTTCTGTTCTATTTTCTCAAAAAATAACGCTTCTATATCCCCTTCAACTTCCAAATACCAACAATTTTCGTGCGCGAAAGGTTTTATTTTCACCGCGTCTTTCTCAGTCATTAGCACCATATTGTTGGGTAAATCGTGTTTGGTAAATTGGTGATGATCCGGAAATGGCAGTAATTCACCACACTCGATTTCAAGCGCTTTGAGTGTAGAAAAAAAACGTTTTGGGTCGCCGATCCCTGCTAACGCTGAGCATTGTTCGAGTGTGGATTTTTCTCTTATATTATCACTTATTTGACCGCTTTTGACGTTTACCCAGCGTGTCGCCCTCAGACGCATTTGAACGGTTTTAGGTTTCAATTCTTGTGAAATACAAGATGGAACTAACTCGCTATTGTGAACAATAACATCGACATTCTTTAGTCGTTTTTGAGTTTCTCTAAGCGGACCTGCGGGTAACAAAAACCCATTACCAATGCCTCTACCATCTATGACCACAATTTCAAAATCTCTTTTTAAAGCATAATGTTGCAAACCGTCATCACAAATAATCACATCGCAAGACAGAGTGGTCGATAAATAATCAGCCCCTCTTCTGCGCACCGGATCTATCACTACCGGACAAGACAATCGTCGACTGATTAAGGCAGGTTCATCGCCAACCAAACTCGGCTCATCAGTCGACTTAACGTGGTATGGAAATTCTGTTTGATCACCACCGTAACCTCTCGATAAGATGCCACAAGAATATCCTTTCGATGATAGGTGTTTTGCAATGGCAATTACCGTGGGTGTTTTACCATTACCACCTACGGAAATATTACCCACAATAATGACCTTTGCTGCAGGTTTACCCGATGAAAGTAGACCAAGCCTAAAGGCGAGCCTTCGTAAAGCGCTCAATAAATAAAACAAGGTACTTAGCGGTAAAAGAAGGTAGACCCATTTACGCTCGCTAAACCACGCTTTTTGAAGCGACATCATTAAGCCTGTGAAAACTGCATTTGATGCAATTGCGAATACATACCTTGCTTCGCCAGCAATTCAGTATGCGTGCCCCGCTCTATTATTTCGCCTTGCTCTACTACTAGAATGAGGTCGGCCTTTTCAATCGTTGACAAGCGATGTGCTATCACAATGTTTGTGCGGCTCTTTTGCAACTCATCCAGTGCTTGCTGAATGAATTTTTCAGATTCGGTATCTAGCGCCGAAGTGGCCTCGTCCAATATCAATACCGGTGAATCAGCTAGGATAGCTCTTGCAATCGCAATCCGTTGGCGTTGGCCGCCGGATAAGGTCACGCCATTTTCACCAACAATTGTGTCGAACCCACTCTTTTGTTGGTTCACAAAGTCGGTAACATGCGCAATATCCGCAGCTTTAATGATTTGTTCTCTGGTGACCGTGTCTGCGCAGCCATAAGCGATATTGTTCGCTACGGTATCGTTGAATAAGGTGACTTGTTGAGACACCAAAGCAAACTGTCTGCGAAGTGACTTTAAGCTAAGATCTTCAATAGCATCACCATCAATAATAATGTCGCCTGAATCTGCTTGATAAAAACGAGTCAGAAGATTTGATAAGGTTGATTTACCGCTTCCTGAACGACCCACTAGAGCGATGGTTTGTCCTGCTTTGACATCAAAAGTGATGTTCTTCAGAGCTGGCTCATCTTTACTCGGATAAGTAAACGTCACATCTTTAAAAGATAAATCGCCACTAATGCGCGTAAGCTCGCGTTTCCCGGTATCAACTTCGTCTTCATGGTCTAATAGCTCAAAAATACTGGAACAAGCTGCCATACCTTTCTGAAACTCATTGTTAACGGTAGTGATCTGTTTTAATGGTTTAAGCAAAGCCATCATAGCGAACACGACAGTGGTGAATACGCCTGGGGTTAAGTCTTGTAGCATACTTGGTGTACTTGCCAAAAATAAGACAAATGCCAAGGCAACAGAAGCGATCACTTGGATGGTAGAGACACTCAAAATCTGTGCCGTAGCAAGTTTCATAGTCTGTTGACGATTGTGATTATTCGTTTCTAAAAATTTCTCTGATTCTAATTTTTGTCCACCAAACATCAACACGACTTTATGTCCTTTCACCGCCTGCTCAACACCCGTCGTCAAAGAGCCCATTGCTTTTTGGATTGCTTTGCTGACCTTTCGGAAACGTTTGCTCACAAAGCTGACAATAATGGCGACTAAGGGGGCAATGATGAGGAATATTGCAGATAGCTGCCACGAGTTGTAGAACATCACCACTAATAAGCCAATGACAAATGCCCCCTCTCTGATCAAGGTCAAGAAGGCCTTTCCTGCAGCATTTGCGACTTGTTCGGTATCAAACGTCACTTTTGATATGAGATTGCCTGCAGATTGATGATCGTGAAATTCGACAGGCAAATGAATATATTTTTCGAACAACTGCTGACGCATTTTCATCACTACTTGAGAACTTATCCAACTCAAAGTGTAAGTCCCCATGAAATTGAATAAGCCGCGCACGATAAAAATGGGAACGATCGCATAGGCTGCAATGCGCAAGAAGTCAGAATTATCGTCATTCAAGCCCACATCTATCATTGGTTGTAGTTGTGAAATCACTAAAGAATCAATACTTGCATAGCCGAGCATGCCAATAATGGCGATAAAGAATGGCAGTTTGAATGGGACTAAGTATTTTAAAAAGCGTTTTACCACTTTCTGCTCAGGCTCTAAATTGGCAGTCATTCTGCGCGTAGCTCCTTGTTTTATAATTTATTGCTGTTAGGGCCTGTTGACCTTTACCACCAGAATCTATTTCTTCGCACATTCTAACGGAAGCGGCCTTAATCCCCAAATATTCTTAACGACGACGGATATTCATGTACCAAGGGCTTAAAAAGTCGCCACGCATGGTGTGAATATGGTAACCCTGCTGTCCAATTTCAATCCCTATGCTGCCGTCATACGCTGTATTAAGCACCTTTGTACCAATCGAAGCATAATTTGAAAGAACGTACGCATGCGGAAAGCCCCACTGATTCATAAATTTGCTACTAACCAAGGCGTATTCCGCTTGCACATGCTTTACAAACGCTAGGCTTGATGACGTTTTACTGCCGTGATGTGGCGACACCAGTATCGTTGATTTGAGCTCACCTGTATTTTTATATAAAGCGACAAGCTTACGCTCAACCTCTGCCTCAATATCTCCTGTTAATAAAACGCTGAATTCCCCTTTGCTTATTTTCAATACACAAGACTCATTGTTATTCTCACCACTCACAGCATGTAAGGGCCAAAGCACATCGATTTTTACGCCTTTCAACCATGGCTCCTGATTTTTATCTGTGCTTTGATAACAGCCATAATCAGGACCAAAGGCACTTTTAACGTTATATGTACTGAACAAGAAACCATTTCCCCCAGCGTGATCATTGTCGTAATGCGAGTTAACTAGGGTATCCACATCGAAAGAAAAGTCTCCCCTCCTGCCACCCATAGGCAAAATATCATCAGGAAATACTCGTCCAGTATCATAAATTAACACTTCGCCTTCTGATTCAATTAACACACTTAAACCTTGTCCCACATCTACAAGGGTCATTTTCCACCTGTGTTTTGGTACAGGCCACTCAAAAATGCTTAGGGACATACAAACAATGAGGCTGGAAACAATAAACTTACGTTGAGGCCAAAAAGGTAAGGCGATGAAGAGTAAGAGTACGATTACCAAACACCAAAAAAGGCCTGGATACGCTAAGCCACGAAAACCAGACATAGGCAATGATGTAGCGAAAGTGAGCAAGGACAATAGCAGATCAAACAATCCATCAAGTACAAACAGAATAGAAGTCGCTGCACTATTGAACGAAAGCAGCAGCAAAATAATAGATAGTAAGCTAAGAGGAACCAAAACAAACGAAAACAGGGGCAACAGCAGTAAATTAATAACAGGTGAAATGATGGATATTGTGGCAAAATTAGCGGCTGTAGCGGGTAACATAAACACACTTAAAAATACTTGTAAGTAAATGAGGTTCAGTACTTTTTGTTTGAGTGACATCCCCTTTTGTGTAAAACGCCATATAAAGAAAACAATCAACAGCACTGCTGAAAAACTAAACCAAAAGCTCAGGCTCAGTATGGATAGCGGGAACATAATTAAAAAAGTACACAGTAGAAATAAGAAAACGCTAGTAAAGCGCCAATACAAGGAGAAATAGACTAAGTAGAGATAACATATTAGTCCAAGAAGCGCTCGTAAAACGGGAACTTGCAGACCGCTTAGTACGGCATATAAAGCACAACAAGGTAGGCTAAGTACTAAGCAAATTCTAATGACGTTCCTTTGTAAAAGAAATGCACTTCGATATTTGCCACTTAGCTTAGCGCGTAAGTGATAAAATAGAAAAGCGATGGCTTTGAATATTACGATGAACAAACCTGTCACAATAGCCAAGTGCATGCCAGAGATAGCAAACAAGTGTGCTGTCCCGCTAACTTGGAGTATTTCCCAATCTTCAGCTGTCAAACCCTGACGCGCGCCAACAGCAAGCGACATGATCCAGCGACTGTGCTCCAAACCTATGCTCTGAACTTGATCAACAAGGGATTGGCGCCAAGTGATACTAGCATCGACAATTTGATTTGAGGGGCTGGCGCGCACCTTCCCCAAGGCAACAATATTCTTGCTTGCCAGCCATTTTTGCAATACAAAATCGCCAGAGTTTAACACACTGTGTGGTGGCGCTAATGTCACTAGCAATTGAACTTGATTGCCCTGGCGCAGTCGTAAAGTAGGTGCAAACCATGACACTCTAACAAACACGGGCTGAGTCAACGAGGTCACACCCAAACGCTTGATTTTGATTATATATACTTTGTTCGCGGGCGGTTTTTCCTGACTTTTTTTGATCTTAGCTAAAGGAGTTGGATATACATAGGTATCTTCGAGATAATTGATCTGTTCACCTTGATTTTGTTCAATATGAAGCGAGTCTACAACGCCCTCTATCATGATATTTTTATTAAAAAAACGATACGGGAGTTGCCAAGACGAATACCAATGTCCTACACTGCTCGCCCAAAGAATGCCGATGACCAAACCTGTTATCCAATTTCTGGAACAAAAGTACAAACAAAGTGCAGTTAAAACACACAACACAGGTAGCATAGACATCGCCGGTAAGACTGGCCAGAACATGCTACTAAAGCAGATCATGATGAAGGCGAACATCGGTTTTTCATGACTTGCCAATGAGGTCTCCTAGAGAGATAAAAACAGAAGAATGCCGAAAAAGTTTATACGACGTTATATGCCGGATCACAAAGCAGTGAAAGAAAACCGTTACCTCAAGGTATTCGGTAAACTGCTTCACGATCCTAATTTGTGGCATTTAAATCGTCGTTCGGCGAGTGGCGCATTCGGTGTTGGTTTGTTTTTTGCGTTTTGGCCAGTACCCTTTCAAATGATTTTTTCTACCGCTGTGGCTATCATCTTTAGAGTCAATTTACCTTTGTCGATAGCAACCGTTTGGATTACCAATCCACTCACCATGCCACCTATATTCTACGGTGCTTACCTTGTCGGGAGTACTGTACTTGGGACTGAAGTTGATAAATTTACGTTTGAATTGAGTTGGACGTGGTTAGCAGAAAGCTTAGGCACTATTGGCCCAGCCTTCCTATTAGGGTGTGCAATTTGCTCAGTGTTTTTCGGAGTATTGGGGTATTTCAGCTTAGATTGGGTTTGGCGTTATTCGGTCATGCGCGCTTGGAAAGCTCGGAAGTCTGCATAGACTTCCAAACTCATGCAGAGTGAGCTTATTGCTCGGCGAAGAAGGCTAACATTTGGTCTTCGTTCCACACCTCGATATTCAAAGATTCAGCTTTAGTTAACTTAGAGCCCGCTTTTTCACCCGCGATCAATAAGTCGGTTTTCGCTGACACACTGCCCGACACCTTAGCACCCAAATCTTGCAACTTAGCTTTCGCTTCACTTCTGCCCATTTGCGATAAAGTACCCGTCAGAACGATGGTTTTGCCTAGCAAAGGCTGCTGTTCTTTTGATGCCTCTTCTATTGCTGGCCAAGTGATCCCCAAAGCAATCAACTCTTCGATAATATCAATATTGAGCGGCTCACGCATAAAGTGGAACACGTGCTGCGCAACGATTTCACCAACATCTTGGACTTCAATCAATGAATCAATATCCGCGCTCATGATATCGCTCAGTTCACGGTAGTGAAGGGCCAAATTTCTTGCGGTCGACTCTCCTACTTCACGAATACCCAAAGAGTATAGAAACTTGGCGAGCGTCGTTGATTTTGCAGACTCCAACGCATTTAACAAGTTGACCGCAGACTTATCTCCCATGCGTTCTAAGGATGTCAGCATTGGCAGGTTGAGTTTAAAAAGGTCGGCTGGGTTTTTAATCAAGCTTGCTTCAACTAATTGCTCTACAATCTTGTCTCCTAAGCCATCAATATCGAAGGCCTTGCGAGATGCAAAGTGCTTAATTGCCTCTTTACGCTGTGCCGCACACACGAGACCACCGGTGCATCGCGCTACAGCTTCAGACTCTGTGCGTTCAACGTGTGACTCACACACTGGGCAATGTTGAGGAAAAGCAATTTCCTTGGCATCTTTAGGTCTTTCAGCGAGCACTACAGATACGACTTGTGGAATAACATCTCCAGCGCGACGGATAATCACTGTATCGCCAATACGAACACCAAGGCGGTTAATTTCATCTTGATTATGTAAAGTGGCATTCGACACTGTGACACCTCCAACGAACACCGGCTCCAAACGAGCAACAGGGGTAATGGCCCCTGTTCTACCCACTTGAAACTCCACGTCTAATAGTCGTGTCATTTCTTCTTGTGCTGGGAATTTTTGTGCCATCGCCCATCGTGGCGCTTTAGACACAAAACCAAGTCGTTGTTGGAGGCCAATATCGTTTATCTTAAAAACGACGCCATCAATATCGTAAGAAAGGCTGTTACGCTGCTCTCCAATTTTTCTGAAATAATCGATACAAGCTTGAGCGCCTCTCGCTACTGAAGACTCTTTACATAATGGAATGCCCCAGTCACCTAGCGCTGCTAGACGTTCTGTATGCAAATCGAGCTTAGTCAAACTCTCACCTTCAATGACGCCCATGCTGTAGGCATAAAACAATAAGGGGCGTTTCGCGGTAATTCTCGAGTCTAACTGTCGCAAGCTACCTGCAGCAGCATTTCTTGGGTTCGCAAATACTTTGGCACCCGCCAATCGTTGATTATCATTAAGCTGATCAAAGCCCTGCTTGGGCATGAAAACTTCTCCACGAACTTCAACGCGAGTAGGAATATTGTCTCCTCTCAGCTTGATAGGCACATTAGCAATAGTTTTCACATTTTGCGTAATATTTTCTCCGACTTGACCATCACCGCGTGTCGCCGCCTGAACTAATACGCCATTTTCATACAAAATCGACACTGCCAAACCATCAAGTTTTGGTTCACAACTAAACTCCAGATCGTTGAAATTTAATAAGCGGTCTTGCAGACGCTTTTCAAATGCGTTGAGGTCTTCTTCTTCAAAGCCATTGTCGAGTGACAACATTGCAACTTCATGCGTGACTTGCTCAAACTTCGACAAAGGAACACCACCAACCTTCTGGCTGGGAGAATCCGGACTTTGCAATACAGGGAATGCTTTCTCTAATTTAATAAGCGCTTTCATTAAGCGATCATATTCTGCGTCAGGAATGCTAGGCGCATCCATCACGTAATATTGGTAATTATGATCTTCTAATTGTGCTCGTAAGGTTTGTACTTCAACTTGCGCTTGTTCTTGAGTTAATTCGGTCATGCCTACTACTGTCGGTTAATTCGTTTTCTTTCAAACTCGCGGATACGCTCAGAATACTTCTGCAAGCCTTGTTTCGTGAGTACGCCTCGACTGCCATCCAAAATTTGGCAACCGAATTCATCTGCCAATTTCCTGGCCGCATTGTGCATCATATTAAAAACCTGCTGTGGCTCGCCTTCAATTGGCAACATCATAAACAGGGACAAACCTCGTGTACTAAAGTTTTCAATATTATCAATATCGAAAACCCCTGGTTTGAATAGGTTGGCTAGAGAGAACAGCACAGGACCTTTGCCATTGGTATTCACATGGCGATGGAAAATATCTTGTTCGCCAAATTTAAAGCCTAAGGTGAGCAGCATGGGTAGCAAAGCAGAACCAATGATTTCGTTACCCTCAGGAGCTCTAACATTCAATACGAGAACATCAGTGGGTTGCTCGACGGCGCCGCTTTGTCCTGCTGAAGGCTCAGCGTTTGCGCGCGCATCCTCACGTGAGGCAGAAATGGGCTCTACGTTGCTACTGGTATGTGATGATGCTTCTTCAGTGAAGTCGATGCGCATTTGTTCTTCGTTCGTCTTCACTGCATTTTGCACTTGAGGCTCTTTACGGATTTTATCCGCAACGCTCTTTTTGCGCCTGGAAACCAGTTTTCTAGCCTGTGCTGCGAGGCTAATTGGCTTCTCTTCTTCCGCTTTTGGTACTTCTTCTGCGTCAAGTTTAAACTCTGGCTCTACTCGCCCTTGAGAATCAACTTCCGGACGAACTGTTTTGGTAGGTGCTGCGGCTTTTGCAGGCGCGGTGGCTTCGTTACTCATCGGCGGTGTTGAAGCTGAAGAGGTAGGTGTTTCATCAGTATTCACAGGAGGCGTTGCCGCTTCTGGTTTCAATAGGAACGGGGGTGGCTCTGGAATACTCGTATCTGAAGATTGTGGCCGACTAGTTTCACTAGGACGAGTTTGGCGTTTAAACTCTGGCTTAGGTTGTGTCACGACACTGCCATATAACTTTGCTGGCGCCTCTTCGTGCTCCGCTGCCAGTTGCGCAAAGTCCATTTCTGAGTGGCTTAGCGAAAGACCTTCGTCTAATTCTGGTGTGTTAACTCTTACGCTACTCTCAGGTTCACCACCGCTTTGGTTTACGTCACTTTGCGACTCAAGCTCTCTTTGAATATCTATATCATCACCAACCAGCGCCTCACTTCTGACCATAGGATCAGTGGGGTCGATGTCCGGCATGCTATCTTGTTCAGCAACATTATGCTCATCGTTTTCTTCAAGGTCAGGGATGCTTTGATTAGTGAATTGCTCATTGCCTGCAGATGCGCCAGAAATAATGCGCACCGGCCCCACGCCAACATCATCGTAACTGTCGTCACTGGTACTGTGTGCCAATGGATCAACTGTAGGCTCGTCACCGTCGCCCTGCCAGTCTCTGGATTGAAATTTAGGTCTTTCATTGGCTTTGGCATTTTTTCTTATTGTCCAAATACCATGTACAAGGATCGCGACAATCACCACGACCCCTAGTATTAAAAATGTATAGCGCAAATCTTCCATTTATAACTACTCTTATTTTTATTCTGTAATAGCTGACACTTATTCTGCGATTGCTAGTGCTTCTTCTACGTCAACAGCAACCATTCTGGAAACACCTGGTTCAGCCATTGTAACACCAGTTAAATGACTTGCCATTTCCATCGCCACTTTATTATGCGTTATGTAAATAAATTGTACGGTTTTCGACATCTCAGAGACCAATTTACAAAAACGTCCAACATTTGCGTCATCTAAAGGAGCATCGACTTCATCCAACAGACAAAACGGCGCAGGGTTTAACCTGAATATAGCAAACACTAATGATAATGCGGTTAGTGCTTTTTCTCCACCTGAAAGCAGGTGAATTGTACTATTTTTCTTACCGGGTGGCTGAGCCATAATAGTGACACCAGTGTCTAGCATATCATCATCGGTAAGCGCTAAGTGTGCACTGCCACCACCAAAGACCTTTGGAAAAAGCATTTTCAGGTCACCATTAATTTGATCAAAAGTGGCCTTGAAGCGTGAGCGTGTTTCTCTATCAATCTTTCTAATCGCAGTTTCTAGTGTCTCTAGCGCTTGTGTAAGGTCGTCATTCTGAGCATCAAGATGATTTTTACGTTCAGATTGCGATTCAAATTCTTCGACTGCAGCTAAGTTTACAGCGCCCAGTCGCGACAGAGATGCACTTGTGCGTTCCAAGTTTTCTTGCCATAGCTTTTCATCGATGTCGTCAGGTAGGGTTTCTAAAATTGGTTTTAGTGCTTGTTGCATATCTTGCAATTGTTCTAGGTGTGACTGCGCTCTGACTTTGCAACCTTCAGCATGTAGACGCGTGCTTTCTATCTCAGATTTAATGCGCTCCGCCGCCTGATTAATACCTGATTGTCCTTTTTCTGCCTCAAGTAAACGCGCGTCAATCTCACTGAGTTTTTCTTGTAATTCTGTTTGACGAATCTGCTCAGACTCTTTTGCCTCAAGCAGCTCTTGTAGCTTATCTTGCTGCTCTTCTAAAGGCATGGACAATTCTTCTGCTTCTTCCTGGAGCAACTCGATTTTCTCTTTGATTTCTTCCAACTGCTCTTCTCGAGAAGACTGCTTCTCTTTGAGTAACGAGTATTTATTCTTGACTTGTTGTACTTGTAATGCCGAATTATGCGCTTGAGACACTAGTTGCTCAACATGAGCACGCGCTTGTTGCAAAGCTGCAGTCAGTTTTTCACCCTGCTCTTGCGTGTTGTGCATTACCTCTTCATATTCTGCAAGCTCTAAGGCATGGATTTCAACCTGTTCATTTAAGGTTTCGAGCGTTTCCTCTTCCTCTTGAGCATTCAGTTGATTCCGCTCTTTTTCTTGATACAGGCGCTGATAACGCATTTCTTGTTGTGCTATCTGTTGTTGTAATTGTGATAATTGCGTACTCAGCTTAAAGCTTTGCTCATCGTAATCTTTACACAAGGAGTCAGCCGCTAATTTGAGTTCGTTTATTTCAGCGAGTGCTTGCTGATGTTGCATCAAAGTCGCTTGTTTTGCTTCAACCGTTTCTTCAACTGTCGCGAGCTGGCTGGTCAGCGCTTTTATTTTAGCCACCCGACTCAAGCTTTGGTCAACTCGCGTGCCTGCACCGCTGATCATTGTATCTTTGCTCACCCACAAGCCACATTCACTGATGAGCGACTCGCCCGGCTTAAGCTGTGAGCGTAAAGTAAAGGCTTGATTGATATTTTCGACTAGCTTAATTTGGCAAAACAACTCGGGGACAAGTGAGTTTTGTAGCTTGGAAGCCAGCGTATTGACTGGCTTTGTGTCGCTCATATCACGAGTAAACACCAAAACTTGTCCATTGCGCTCAGGTAGAGCTGATGGGTCAAGTTCGTTTAAGCTGAGGTCGCTAATCACTTTAGGAAGCTGATAAATGGCTAGCACAATTTCAAATAGTGATTCATAGCCCGTTTCAACCTGCAAGTATTCACTCATCGGCACGGCATGGTCCATTAATCGTTGATAAGCTTGATCACCCAAGCCATTATCAGAATGGTCATTTTGTTCCTGAATAGAATCCAACGCTGCCTTTTGAGCGCTCAATCCCAACAATTCATTCTGACTTGTCGTTAACTGTTTATTCAGTTCATCAACTTTGGACTGTGCATCAGACAAGCGTGTAGATGTATATTTACGGTCTTCCTCTGCTTGTTCTAATGCTTCGTTAACCAATAACAATTCAGTTTGCAGTTCTTCAGCTTCCGTTTTTGGATCATTGTCGTTTAATTCACGGATCTCACTATCTAGTTCTCGAATACGCGACTCTGTGCGCAGCTGCATACTTAAAGTATTTTGTATTTGTCCATGACAGGTTTGGAGCTTTTGTTTGATAGCGTGATACTGCGTTTCACTTGCACGGTTCTTCTCGCTAAACTCGCTTAAGGCTTCTTCAGCCTCTTCTCTCGAGATTTGAGCATTCTCCAAGGCCTCTTCCATCAGAAGTTTATTGGGTTCTAGTTCAACCAATTCATCTTGTACGACAGATAATTCAATCGCGGTTTCGGCATACAGTTCGTCCAACTGTTGTGATTGAGTTTGCAGTTGCTGCAATTCCATTTGAATTTGTTGCTTTCGTTTTTTCGAGAATAACTGAGATTGTTCTATTTTAGTGATGTTGGTGCTGGTTTTAAAAATTACCTGCTGAATATCGTTGATACTTTGTTTGAGTGCTTCCTGCTGTTCGCGAAACGCAATGATATTGGATTCATCGCCCCTTTTCCTGGAAATAACTTCCTCTAACTCGGTTTGTTTTTTTTCAATTTCAGCTTCAGCTTGAGTAATCAGCTCATTTTGTTTTAACCAACGAGCCACCGCTAGCTGCCCTTTTAACTCTCTCTCACTGGCTTTCAATTCTTTATATCGGGTTGCCGCGGCGGCTTGACGTTTTAGCTTACTCAACTGCTCACCCAACTCTGAACGCACATCATCTAAACGTTCTAAGTTTTCTTTCGTGTGCTTAATTCGGTTTTCAGTCTCACGGCGCCTTTCTTTATACTTGGAAATACCCGCAGCCTCTTCCACAAATACCCTAAGTTCTTGGGGTCGACTCTCTATGAGCTTTGAAATCATGCCTTGCTCAATAATCGCATAACTTCTTGGCCCTAAGCCCGTCCCTAAGAATAGGTCTGTGATATCACGCTTACGACATTTACTGCCGTTCAGCATATAGCTCGACATTGCTTCCTTCGTTACTATCCGCTTAACAGACAATTCATTGTAACCGGCGTACTCGCCAGCAATGCGTCCCGATGAGTTATCAAAAACCAATTCGACAGAGCATTGAGATACTGCTTTTCTCGCTGTGGAACCATTAAAAATAACATCTGTCATAGCATCGCCGCGTAGGTTTTTAGCAGAGCTTTCACCCAAAACCCAACGAACCGCATCAATAACATTCGATTTTCCACAGCCATTCGGCCCAACCACTGCAGTCATTTCCCCAGGAAATGGTATGGTGGTAGGATCAACAAATGATTTAAAGCCCGCGAGCTTAATCTTTTTTAGGCGCATGAATCTCTACTGGTTTACTTTTATGTTATGAATAATCCCTAAGCTCAAAGCTTAAGGCCAAATGAAATGTAACAAAAGAAAAACTTAGTAACAATTCGCCTTAATTTACGGATTACACTACGATTTTTGTTCTATATACTGCTTTCGTAGAGTACTAAAATCTAAAAAAGGAAACTAGAAAATATGAGTAATAAAAGTGGGGCAAGTTATTTTTTTGATGGCTTCAGCCTAATTGGAACCAAGGGCTTGAAGCGTTTCGTTTTTGTGCCTTTGTTTATAAATTTATTGCTTTTTTCTACTGCGTTTTATTTCTTAATTCCGCAAATCCAAAGTGGTGTTGAATACATTGTTAATTTAATCCCCGAGTTTTTAGGCTGGTTAAAAACCATGCTCACTTATATTTTATGGCCGCTGGCACTGATCAGCGTGTTACTCGTCTTTGCTCTGATTTTCGGCAGCCTTGCAAACTGGATTGCGGCGCCATTTAATGGGCTATTGAGTGAGAAAGTTGAGCGTCACCTAACAGGTCAGAGTATGGGTGACGAGGGCTTGCTAAGCGCTTTGAAGGATGTACCCAGAACCCTCGGGCGAGAAATGTCAAAAATGTTGTATTTTATTCCTCGGGCGATTGGATTTTTGATTTTATTCTTCCTGATCCCAGTATTTGGTCAAATACTTTGGTTTATGTTTACTGCGTGGATGATGGCTATTCAGTATTGTGACTACCCTTTCGATAACCACAAGGTGGGTTTTCAGCCAATGCGAAACCAGTTGCTGCAACGCAAAGGTCAATGCTTCAGCTTTGGTATCATGGTTAATATATTTTCTTTAGTCCCTATACTGAACTTTTTAGTAATGCCTGTTGCCATATGCGGCGCTACCTCTCTTTATGTCGATGAGTTTTCAGGCCAACGACGCACAGTAAGATAGTGACTTAGCGAGGCTTTATAAATCGGTCCAAAAAACGCCAGCGTCATTGTCGCCATTTTCAAATGCGGCAATGGCTAGGTTATCATTAATCGCCGAGTAATTAGCTGTATTAACCAAAACCTGTCGCCATAAAGTTCTGTAAACACGGGGGATATTGCGTAGGTCGTGATATTCTAAAAAGGTCATTTGATGACTTGGTTTATAAGACTTTACGTCGGTATTTTTACATGTATTCGAAGGACTAATTCGATGAAGAATGGGATTATTACTCTCAAGCATTTGTAGCTTGTTGTGTGCGTCTAATGCTGTTGTCCACGTTGTATAGCGTTGCTCTGGTTCATATACTAAAACTGTCGCTTGTTTCTCTTCAACTAAGGACGGTTCCGAATCTCCTGCTTCATCTTGAGGCTTAGGATCAGCTAGCTGATTTTCATTATTTGCCGGCTCAACTGGCATTTGTTTCGCCAAGAGTAAATTTGGCGCCTGGTTCTTATTACAATGATAGTTTGCTAATTCAGGAGGTAGTGCATATTCATCGACAAAACCCGCAAAGTGAGCCAATTCATGTACGAATACCGCATAGGTATCTGATTGATCTAAATACATCACGCCATTGTTAACATTCGCTTTACCTTGTTCAGCAAACACTACCATGTGAGTAAAGCCCAAGGGTGTTTTCATTTTACTCAAGGGATACAGGTCGCATGAAAGGCGTGGCTGACCATCGAAGTTGGCTTGGCAATCTAGGGCGTTCGGCTTCAACCAGATCGGTTCGGCTAGGCAAATTGGTAAGGAAGCGAGTCTCGCGTCTTTTTCATATTCAGCTCGGAAAGATAACGCCTGTGCAAAAGAAACCAATGAGTTCGCAACAAATTGAACTGATTGAGCACACTCAGCATTTTCAGGGGGAACATCCCTTAGTACAGAAAGAGATTGAGGTGAGTATTTATCTAAGATCTTGAGCATGGTGACTGACGCAGCATAATCTTGCTCAGCAGCTGTTTTAAAAAATGCCTTAGCCTGCTCCTTCTCTCCTTTCTTCCAATACAAGTTCGCGACTTTATGAGCACTACTCGCATCAAAGGCAGCGGCTTTTGATAACCAACGCATAGCCTCATCATCATGCTTAGCTTCAAAGGTATATTTGGCCATTGAAATAATGGCGGGTTCATAACCTTGCTCGGCCGACTTTGTCATCCACTTCATTTTTTCGTCAAACTTTCGCTGCAATAAGGCGTATTCGAATTGACTCTGTGGATGGCCTAATTCTGAGGATTTTTTCAACCAACGACGAATCGATTTGGCGTCTTTACTCTGCATCGCATTGTAATAAAGAGCACCGCTACTGCCCATATCACCGGCAAGTTGCAACCAATGTTGTTTATCGAGTTGAATAGCAAGTTGGGTGAATAAGGTTTGCGCGTCGCCATTTCCGTTTTCAACGGCTGGGAAGAGTAATCGCAATGCCTGCTCTTTATCGTCTAGCTTAGTCGCTTGCGCCACCAGACGTTGTGGTGATTGGCAGACATCTGCGAAAACCAGAATGCTTAGCACGCTAGCTAGTAGCAAGAGTCGAAGATAAGCAAAAAGTAGTATCAAGCTTGTTCCACCTTAAGGTTCAAGACAGGTCATTAGCGCTAGACGCATTTACTGTGTAATCTCAGCGCTCTTACGTTTCTCTCTTAAGCGACTTAGCTCAATGCGCGAGTACCGATGTTCAACATACTCATAAACATTCGTACTAAGAGCTAGCTTAAAGTAATTTGAGGCTTTGATTCGGTTACCAAGATCACTGTGGTACTTGCCTAGATAAAAATAAGCCTCGCACAGTCGATCGTTAAGCTGTTTTTGGCTTGTCACGTCGTCAACCAGGTCAGCGACAACAGCGGATTCGTCTATTTTACCTAGATAAAAATCAACGATACTGGTGGCCCAATTATCATTGCTTAAGCCCTGCCGGTTCTTTGCTAGGTTGCTTAGTGCCGACGCACGATCTACTTCTTGCTCGACAATAAACGTCCACAACACTCGATATGGGTCAGCTTTATCTCTTGCTTGAAAACGGTTAAGGTCATCTACCGCCAATTCAGCACGGCCACCATAATACAAAGCAATACCGCGGTTCAGAATGGCAAATTCATAATCTGGATTGATATCTAGGGTTGAATCGAACGATTCATATGCTTGTATGAAGTCCATCTGCTGGATATGGTGAATACCTATCGAATTGTGTGCTTCCGCCATATCAGGCTTCAATTGCAAGGCTTGGGAATAGTCGAAACGAGCTAAACCTGCCAAGCCAACGCTGTCGTAGAGCATACCACGTTGGAACAAAAGCTCAGCTCGCTCTTCATCCTTCAAAGGTGCTTGAGTCAATATATGATTGTAGCGAGCGATTGCCATTTGAGAACGCGCATTAATTGGTTCAGGCTCAGCTAGCAAGAGGTTACCCATCGGCCCGTTAGCGCTGTCGCGTGAGCTTGCACAGCCCCCTGCGAACAAGATAGTAGATAACACTAAACTAATACCGACAATTTTAAATTTCACTATTGCTCAATTCCTTTTATTTCACACTTTAGCGTGTGCTAGATAGGTCTCAATGATTCATTTAGCTTAAGCTAACAAGTTCCTCAACAGATATAAAGCACTTCAGGCCTTATTTAGCTGACTTTGCCGCTCTTTTTGCGTTAAATGCATCCATTTGTTCGTCAGTAGCTGGAAGCTGGTGATTCTCTTTCCACTCACTGTAAGGCATTTTATAAACCGCTTCTCGCGCTTCATCATCACTCAAGTCAATATTACGGTCTGTCGCTGCGGCTAGATACCACTTAGAAAGACAGTTTCGGCAAAAATCTGCTAATAGCATTAATTCAATGTTTTGAACCTGCTTGTTATTATCTAAATGATCTACCAGACGACGAAAAGCTGCAGCTTCGACTTCTATTCTCTCTTGATCGTTCATTATTTTATCCAAAATAGGTCAGTTGTTATAAACAGAAAAAGGAGCCGAAGCTCCTTTTTATTCACTTTTACATGATGACTCTTGTTATACCAACAGAATCGTCATTAAATGTGGTCTTATTCGCCTTCGCTTGGTGCTTCAGGAGCTGGCTTTTCTAATAGCTCTTTGATACTCAAACGAACACGGTTTTGACGGTCAATTTCCATTACCTTAACGTCGACCATTTGGCCTTCTTCTAGGTAGTCAGTCACTTTATTCACACGGTCATGAGCGATCTGACTGATGTGTACTAGACCTTCTTTACCAGGTAATACTTCAACAAAAGCACCGAAGTCAACAATACGCATCACTTTACCGTGATACGTTGCACCAACTTCAATCTCAGCAGTTACTGCTTTGATTCTATCAATTGCAATGTCAGCTTTCGCTTTTTCAGTTGCAAAGATTTTGATAGTACCGTCGTCTTCAATTTCGATGTTTGTATCTGAAGCTTCAGTAATAGAGCGGATTGTTGCACCACCTTTACCGATAACATCACGAATTTTATCTTGGTCAACCTTCATCTGATAAATGCGTGGTGCATATTCAGACATTTCTTCACGGTGACCAGAAATCGCAGAATCCATTACGCCAAGAATGTGTAAACGTGCTTCTTTTGCTTGTTTAAGCGCAAGTTGCATGATTTCTTGAGTGATACCTTCGATTTTAATATCCATCTGAAGTGCAGTAATACCGTTTGTAGTACCTGCAACTTTAAAGTCCATATCGCCTAAGTGATCTTCATCACCTAAGATGTCAGACAAAACAACGAAGTTTTCGTCAGACTTCACTAGACCCATCGCAATACCAGCAACAGAAGCTTTAATAGGAACACCAGCGTCCATTAGTGCTAATGACGTACCACAAACAGATGCCATAGAAGATGAACCATTCGATTCAGTAATTTCAGAAACCACACGAACAACATACGGGAATTCTTCAGCAGAAGGCATTACAGCTTGAATACCACGCTTCGCTAAACGACCGTGACCAATTTCACGACGCTTTGGAGAACCAACAAAACCCGTCTCACCTACACAGTATGGAGGGAAGTTGTAATGTAGCATGAAGCGGCTATCTGAACGGCCACCTAACTCATCAATCATCTGTGCGTCACGTTCTGTACCTAAAGTAGCAGCAACGATTGCTTGTGTTTCACCACGAGTGAACAATGAAGAACCGTGAGTTCTTGGTAGCAAACCAGTTGCTACGTTCAATGCACGGATTGTTTCAGGATCACGACCGTCAATACGTTTTTCACCCGATAAAATGCGTGAACGTACTACGTCACTTTCAAGATCATGCAGCAATTCACTTGCTTCTTTCGGGTCTTGTTCTGGGTTTGCTTCTAAGATTGCAGCCAATGCTTTTTCAGTCACAGCAGTTACCGCATCTTTACGAACCATCTTATCTGAGATTTGATAAGCTTCAGTCATACCAGCTTCAGCAAGCTCTTTTACTTTTGCTTTCAATTCAGTATTTTCTGCTTCAGCTTCCCAGTTCCAAGATTCTGTTCCAACATCAGCAGCAAACTCTGTGATTGCGTTGATAACAGTTTGAGACTGTTCATGACCGTACATTACGGCACCAAGCATGACGTCTTCAGATAAAATATCAGCTTCAGATTCAACCATGAGTACAGCGCTTTCTGTGCCTGCAACTACAAGGTCTAATTGGCTGTCTTCTTGCTCTGAAGTACGCGTATTTAGGATGTAACCACCATCTTTATAACCAACACGAGCAGCGCCAACTGGGCCGTTGAACGGCATACCAGAAATAGCTAATGCAGCTGAAGTACCGATTAAAGAAATGATATCTGTTGGGATTTCTGGGTTAGCAGAAACAACAGTAATGATAATTTGCACTTCGTTTTTAAACCCGTTCGGGAATAAAGGACGAATTGGACGGTCGATCAAACGAGCAATCAAAGTCTCGCTTTCTGAAGGTCGACCTTCACGTTTGAAAAAGCCACCAGGGATCTTACCTGCAGCGTATGCTTTTTCTTGATAGTTAACTGTTAATGGAAAGAAGTCTTGATCTGACTTAGCTTCTTTTCTACCAACAACCGAGACCAATACGGACGTGTCGTCCATGCTTGCCATTACTGCTGCGGTTGCCTGTCTTGCGATTACACCCGTTTCTAGGGTGACAGTATGCTGACCATACTGAAATGTTTTAGTAATAGGAGTCACACTCTATCCTTTAGTTTATATGTATTTTATGCTTTTTAATGCGCCGCATAGTATAGCCGTGAAATACCCTGATTACTATTAAGTTATGGTGAATCTCTTCGATTTTTCAGAATTATTTAAAAATTTTATCTCTCGCGCTATTACAAACAGCAGCGACTGCTGGGTGGGTCACCTTTCGCTCAGCCGATATTGCATAGAATTTTTGTTTGATCTCACTAAGGCGCCCTACGATCTCAACCTTAAAGGTTTCGCATACTTCTTCTTCAATAATGGTGGGCATAAAGAACATACCGAAACCCGCTTGGCCGAAAGACTTCATCAATGCGCTGTCGTCGTATTGCCCTCTAATCGTTGGAAAGATGCCATTGTCGTTTGACCACTTATCGAAAAGTTGCCTAATCGCATACTGCTTAGTGGGTAGTAATACCGGTGCTTGATGTAAACAATCTGGAAATGAGCCGCTTAATTGCGACTTCACCGCGTTTGAAGCAAAAAACGTGAGCCCTGATTGCCCAAGGTAATGGTTGTAAGCCCTGACACTAAAGTTACTAGATAATGGTGTGTCGGTGAGCACCATATCGACTTCGTGTATCGCCAACTCGGCTAAAATAGTTTCTACCGGGCCCTCTCGACAAACTAGACTCACTTCTTTCGATAATTTTAAAGCGGGTTCTATAATCTTATAGACAATCGTTTTCGGTAAGGCACTCGCTGCACTGATTATGAATTCTGACGTACCGACCAATGGTGCACCGCGCAAGACATCACTAAGCTCTTTCCCTAATTCAAAGATTTCATCTGAATAGCGAAGCACTAATCGGCCTGTTTCTGTCAGTCTAAGTCTTCGACCCACTCGGTCAAACAAGGGTTGTCCAATGCGCTCTTCTAACATGCTCAGTTGGCCACTAATTGTTTGTGGCGTGATGAACAACTTCTCAGCAGCCTTTGCTATGCTGCCTTCTGTAGCCACTACCCAAAAGTAATGAAGGTGCTTGTAATTTAAGTTGTCAGACATTGTTTTGGGGGTTCCTTAGAATATGAACGTCAGTTTTTTCGAGCCTTTCTTATACATTTAAACGAATATATTCGTTCACTTTTAATTGATAATCTTGCTTCATCAACAGGATTTTCTTTCATAAGTGTAGTCATGCATTTCAAAATTGTGCAATTAGATGTAGAAATAAGTGAAGCTCAAGCTGAGTACTTGAACGAAACCTTACGCATGCAGCTCGGACGCTATACACAAGCGATTGATTTAGTCACTGTCACCTTCTGCAAGGATACCGATCAGTTTGGGCAAGCGGTCATTCACTGTGCCATTGACATAGACAACTTACCTGAAGGAAAAACTCAGGCTAATAATATTTCCACTACCTTAGAAATGGCTGCATACAATGCGGCAAGCAGGGCTAAACGACAATTAGATAGACATCGCCGCGCCAGTATGCGGCAAAACGTCCCTCCCTATATTTGCAAATAAAAAACACCTATCAATAAAAAAAACCGGCACGCGGCCGGTTTTTTGCAGTGACTATTTAGTCTTACTCGACAATAACGAGTTCGTCTAGCAAACTCTTCGCGCCATCGACTTCATCCATCACCCAAAGCATATAAGTACTGCTAGCATGGATCGCTCGGTTATATGTCGGATCATAATCCCAATCACCGATAATTGACTCATAAACACCGTCGAAGACGACACCAACAAACTCGCCTTTAGCATTTAAAGTCGGGCTACCACTATTACCACCGGTAATATCTACAGTACTTAAATAATTGATGGGTACTGAGCCCAACTTTTTATTCAAGTACTTTCCGTAGCGCTTCTGTTCAATGGCTGCTCGGAGACTTTCTGGCATATCAAACTCATCATCACCGGGAATATATTTAGCTAACATACCTTCTGCAGTAGTAAATGGCGTTGCTTGTAAACCATCTTGAGGCGAATAACCTGTTACATTCCCATAAGTAATGCGTAGTGTGCTATTCGCATCAGCATACACGGCTTCGTCGCGCGATTTTTTAAACGCAATTAAGGCCTTCATATACTCTGGTCTCACTTGCTGAAGCTTCCCTGCTAGGGCTTTGCTCTCTTTTTCTTGCGACATGTCATATTCGAATTGACTAGCAGCAAACTGCATGAATGGGTCATTACTGTTGCTCAACGAATCAAAGTCTTGCTCCATGATTGCAAGACGGCTATCGGCATCAACTAAAGTCGTTTCAGCATACATGCTATCGATTTTTTTATAGGCATTGACTAAACTCTTGCCTTTAATATCAAAAAACGCATCTATTGTCGCCACTCGTTGTTGAGCAGGTAGTTCAACGTACTTTGCCATGAAGTGCTTCAATAATGCTTTATCAACCTCAGCAACAAAACGCGAATTCATTGCTTGCACAGATTGCTTGAACCTAGCCATGTCTCGTTCTTGATAACCGCGATCTCGTTCCGCATCAGGTTTCGCTTTTTCATAAGCAAGACGCAGCAAACGCTTGGAGCTAGACCATAAACTTGTTCTACCCATGTAAGCTAAAAGAAGGTCGCGCTCTTTGGTCGCTTCAGATTCACCAATCAACTGATTTAGTAAAAGCAAACTAGCCCCATATTTGGCATTCATGTTCGGTGACGCGGCTAACCAGTTAGCAAGATCTGACTCCAACTGCTGCTTACGTTCTAACATGTCTCCTTTTTTGTAGCTTTCGACCATCGAACCATAATTTTTCGCGTAGTTTGCAAGCCCAGCAATGGTGCTTTCATACTTGATCCTATCATCACTTCCTGCTTTAGAATGCGCCTTGATCACATCAATAAATTCTTCACGATATTGCTTTGCTGTCGGATAGGTCCAAGTAAAAGTACTCTCAACTTCAAGAGAACTTCGGTAGCGGTTTGTTGTGCCAGGATAGCCAAGGATCATGACATAGTCGTTTTCTTCAACACCGTTGGCATTTACTTTTAAAAACGCTTTGTTTTGATAAGGAACGTTGTCCTCACTATAGTCAGCAGGTTTTCCATCTTTCCCCACGTAAGCACGATAAAACGCCCAGTCACCGGTATGACGTGGCCATTGCCAATTATCGGTGTCACCACCAAATTTTCCGATACTTGAAGGTGGCGCGTAGGCAAGACGTACATCTCGAATAGTTAATAGTTTAATTAACACATACGATGCACCACCATGAAAGCTAGAAACTGTGCAACGATAATCTTGACTGACTTCGCACTCTGCAATTAAACGCTTTCGATTGTTTTCGACAGCTTCATAGTAAGCATTACCGCTAAGTTCAGATGAAATATTGCCGGTCACTTTCTCAGTTACATCGCTCAACGATTCAGTAATGTAAACCCTACTCCCTGGTGCAGCGGGTAACTCATCTGATTTATTGTTCGCGACGAAACCGTTTTGAAGTAAGTTATTGGCCTCTGAACTGTTGTGTTGAATTGAACGATATGCACAGTGATGATTTGTGACTACTAAGCCCTGTGGAGAAAGGAAACTCGCAGTACATCCCCCTAGGCTAATAATCGCATTCATCGGAAATTTGGATAAATCAGACATATCATCGGGGTTTAGTTTTAAACCGGCATCGATTAATTGCTGTTTTATATCGGGTAATTGATGGGGTTGCCACATTCCTTCGTCCGCTATTGCTTGAGACGCTACTATTGTAAGTGCGCCGATTAGCCATTTTTCATGTCGTTTCCTTTTTATGATTTCTTATTGTATTGGTTTTAATGTTTATTTTTATTTTCAAACCAAGCCACATTGTAATCTAAGATCTCAAAAGAGCAAAAAGGCTTGCGACTTTTCTTTAACTATTTTAACATTCAAATATAGACGTTTAGACGTCTAAACATCCATTTGGAAATATGAATAATAATGCCCTACTATTGAGGTCTTAAGATACTTAGATAGGAACGGCGAGCTGACTTGGGGAGTTTCTGCTAGTGTTAAACCCAGCTATCGCAAATATTCACCTACAAAGTGACCCAGATAAAATCGATGGCGCTGAGATCGATAGGAATATGTGTGAGTTTCACGCCTTATTAACGAATGGCTGTCACCAAATACAAGTACACCACAAGACCCAAAATGAACACCTATTTCATCTCTACCTGCAAGCCCATTATCCATACTATATTTGTTTATACGTTAACAACTTATCTTAGTCGTCGTTTATGTTCCTATAGCAGAACTAATAGCAAAGGCGTGATTATCAGTCTAAATATAAACGCGCCAATGGAAAACGCCCGATTAAATCTTAAGATTTAGGCATAAAAAAACCCATATCTTTTTCAAGATATAGGTTTTTAATTGGTGCGGAAAGCGGGACTTGAACCCGCACGTCTGTTAAGACACCAGCCCCTCAAGCTGGCGTGTCTACCAATTCCACCACTTCCGCATTGTTTGTTTTGCCTTAGTTAGGCTTGTCTTCAACTTTTTCATCTTCAGCTTTGTCGCCTTCTGTTACGGCAGGGACAGCTGGTACATCGCCAGATGCTGGCAATGCTTGAGTTACCGACGGTACGTCGCTAACAACAGGAACTTCGCTTACTGGAGCTTGCAGCAATTCAAACTCATCAACTTCAGTATTGTCTTTAGAAGCAATCGTTCCTAAAGTTAAGCTGATACCAAAAAATAACGTTGCTAAGATAGCCGTTGTTTTGGTCATAAAGTTACCTGAACCCGATGAACCAAAAACAGTGTTTGAGCCGCCAGCACCAAAAGATGCGCCCATATCTGCACCCTTACCCTGTTGAATTAGCACGAAGCCAATCAAAAGCAGTGCAACAATAAGATAAGATGCCATTAAAATCTGATAAACCATGTAACCCTCGTTAACTTGCCGCTTGGCAAATTGTAGTAAAATCTTGAACTTTCAAACTGGCGCCACCAATAAGGCCGCCATCAATATCTTCTTGAGCGAATAGTTCATGCGCATTCCCCGCATTGACACTACCGCCATATAAGAGTCGAACACTTTGTGCTGCATTCGCATCTAACTTACTTAATTCTTGCCTAATAAAAGCGTGTACTTCTTGCGCTTGTTCAGGACTTGCTGTCTTGCCTGTGCCGATGGCCCAAATTGGCTCATAAGCGATAACTGATTGGCTAATATATTGCTTACCGCATTCGTTTGCCACCGCGTCAAGCTGTGCCTTAACGTAATCGAATACGCCACCCGATTCTCTTACTTCTAGTGGCTCACCAATACATAATATTGGTGTTAATCCGGCTTCGATTACTGCTTTGACTTTACTAGCAACGATGTCACTCGATTCACCGTGGTTTTCACGTCGTTCAGAATGGCCAACAATCACATATGTGCATCCAAGTTCGCTGAGCATCGCCAGAGAAGTTTCACCGGTGTGCGCACCTGATGCATACTCACTGACATTTTGAGCACCCAACGCGAATGCCGCATTATCAAAGTGTGATAGATAGAGACTCGGCGGACAGATGACGACATCAACACTGTTGTTTGCTGGTAGATTAGATAGAAAATCAGACACTAAAGCCTTATTTCCGTTCATTTTCCAATTACCTGCAACAAATGGTTTGCGATTGTTATTTGACACTTTAACTCCGAAGCCCTTTCAAAGCGGGCGTGATATTAACCAACCACTCACAAATATACAAGTGCTTGATACACAAATAAGTGCTTAGCCTAAGCTTATGACGCTTTTTTAACCACTTCAGCAATCTTTTCAGCCCAATGATCACTCAAAGACTTATCAATTGCTTCAACCATGACTCTAATTAAAGGCTCTGTCCCGCTTTTTCTTAGCAGTACGCGACCAGCATCACCCATTTCTTTCTCAGCTTCTTTAACTATGGCCTCAACTTCCACATTTTCAAGAGGGTTGGTCTGAGGATTTTGGTATTTCACATTGATCAAACGTTGTGGGAAACGAGTGAAGCCTGAATTCAGAGCACTTAAAGTCATATCAGAGCGCAGCATAGCAGCAATAACTTGCAAGCCAGCGACAATGCCATCGCCTGTTGATGCCAAATTCAAATTTAATACGTGACCAGAGTTTTCACCGCCAATCTTCCAACCGCGTTGCATCAGCATTTCCATCACATAACGATCGCCAACATCTGCTCTCGCAAAAGGAATACCTAGCTTCTCAAGCGCCACTTCCATACCTAAATTCGACATCTTGGTACCAACAACACCGCCGTTTAATTGGCCGGTTTTCATCGCTTCTCTTGCGATAATGAAGATAATTTCATCACCATCTATCACGGCGCCATTCTCATCTACCATCATGATACGGTCACCGTCACCATCCAGAGCAAAACCTAAATCAGCTTTATGCTCTTTGACCGCATCTACAGCAGCTCTCATGGAAGTTGCACCGACTTGATGGTTTATATTTGTACCATTTGGTTTCGTCCCAATTTCAATGACTTCAGCACCTAATTCAGACAACACATTAGGAGCGATGTGGTATGTTGCGCCGTGAGCACAATCCACCACTATTTTAAGGCCTTTTAACGACAAATCTGAAGGGAACGTGCCTTTACAATATTCAATGTAACGGCCGGCAGCATCGTCGATACGACTTGCTTTGCCTAATTTATCTGATTCAACGCACTCAATTGGCTTTTCTAATTGAGCTTCGATTGCTAATTCGATTTTGTCGTCTAATTTGTGACCGGTCGATGAAAAAAACTTTATACCGTTGTCGTAATATGGATTATGCGATGCACTAATAACAATCCCCGCTTCAGAGCGAAATGTTTTAGTCAGATATGCAATCGCTGGAGTAGGCATAGGACCCAGTAGGCCTATGTTAATACCGGCAGCTGACAAACCAGCTTCTAGTGCCGATTCAAGCATGTAACCTGAAATACGAGTATCTTTTCCAATCAGCACCTTATTAGTGCCCTGACCTGCTAAGACTTTACCTGCAGCGTAACCAAGTTTGGTAACAAATTCTGGCGTAATTGAGCTCTCCCCAACTTTACCTCTGATACCATCTGTACCAAAATACTTTCGCTTAGCCATACGACTTCCTTTTTATTATTCTACGTTTTGCAATTTATTCACGATGTTAACCGCATCCATGGTCTCTTCAACATCGTGCACTCTAATGATGCTTGCACCAGCAAGGGCGGCAATGGTAGCAGTCGCTACACTGCCTGCCAACCTTTGTTCAACATCTCTACCTAATAATTTACCAATCATGGACTTTCGAGATAATCCAGCTAGCACGGGAACATCAAACTGATCAAAATTTTGCAGATATTTTAGTAGCTGGTAGTTGTGATCTAGCGTTTTTCCAAAACCGAAACCTGGGTCAAGGATGATGTGCTCATAGGCAAGACCTGCATGCGTGCAGGCCTCTATTCGCTGCTCAAAAAAGCTGATAACTTCTTCAACAACGTGACCATATTGTGGCGCCTTTTGCATCGTTTCTGGATCGCCTTTCATGTGCATCAAACAAGAAGGAACATTGTGCGTCTGAGCAGCCCAAACAGCTGCATCAAGTGCACCTTCATTTTGTAGGGCTCTGACGTCGTTGATCATACTAGCACCGGCACCAACAGCTTCACGCATTACCTGAGCCTTATTTGTATCAATAGACACGATCACATCGAGCTCTTTTGTTAGCGCTTCAATGACGGGGATCACTCGTTCTAGCTCTACATCAACACTAACCGCTTGAGCGCCAGGACGGGTTGACTCGCCGCCTACATCAATGAAGGTTGCTCCGGCTGCCAGCATACGCCTTGCTTGCTCGATGGCTGAATCGACCTGATTAAACTTGCCTCCATCGGAGAACGAATCAGGGGTGACATTCAGAATCCCCATGACCTTAGGGCTTTCAAAATCTACTTCAACATGTCTAAATTTCATGAGGCTCGATATTTAATTCTTTAAGCTGCATAGCATGCCTGATTTTTTACTAATTTAAAATTGGATTATGTTATTCGACAGCAAAAAAAACGCCAGTTTGAATGGACTCAAACTGGCGTTTTTATTATTTCGAACAGCGTTTACACGCTGATGTTTGACTACCTAGTGCGTAACATCACTTGGGTCAGAATCAGGCGTATCTTTAGGCTCGCTTCCGGCGTTTAATGACGCGCCACCAGAAGGTTTGTCTGAATCTACTTTGTCATCTTTCTCCCAATCAGCGGGCGGACGAACTTCAACACGATTCATTAAGTCATCGATTTGTTTAGCATCGATAGTCTCATATTTCATCAACGCATCCTTCATTGACTCAAGGATGTCCATGTTGTCTTTCAAGATTTGTTCAGCTAGTTTGTAATTACGGTCAATCAGCATACGAATTTCGGCATCGATATCTCTTGCTGTCTCTGCTGACATAGGATTGCTCTGCGCACCCATAAACATTTCGTTATCGTCGTCTTTATAGCTGATAGGACCCATCTTCTCTGACAAACCCCATTGAGTCACCATTTTTCTAGCGATATCAGTTGCTCGCTCGATATCGTTCGAGGCTCCTGTGGTCACGCCGGCAGCGCCTAATGTAATTTCTTCCGCTATACGTCCACCGAACAGGGTCGCGATGCGAGACTCTAGTTCTTCTCTCGAGCTACTATATTTATCTTGTTCAGGTAAATACATAGTCACACCCAGTGCACGTCCGCGAGGGATGATCGACACTTTGTACACAGGGTCGTGCTTAGGTACCAAGCGACCGACAATTGCATGTCCTGCCTCGTGATACGCAGTATTGGTTTTTTCTTCTTCAGACATAACCATCGTTTTGCGCTCAGAGCCCATCATGATTTTGTCTTTCGCTTTATCAAACTCATCCATGCTTACGACGCGCTTATTCGTGCGAGCAGCAAATAACGCAGCTTCATTGACAAGGTTAGCTAAGTCAGCACCAGAGAAACCAGGCGTACCACGTGCGATAAGAGATGCTTCAACGTTATCACCCAACGGTACTTTGCGCATGTGAACTTTCAAAATTTGCTCACGACCACGGATATCAGGAAGTCCTACCATGACTTGACGGTCAAAACGACCAGGGCGCAACAACGCAGGGTCAAGTACATCAGGACGGTTAGTCGCAGCAATCACGATGATACCTTCATGGCCTTCAAAACCATCCATTTCAACCAACATTTGGTTCAAGGTTTGTTCACGCTCATCATGGCCACCACCATGGCCCGCGCCACGCTTACGGCCTACGGCATCAATCTCATCGATAAAAATAATGCATGGCGACGACTTCTTCGCTTGGTCAAACATGTCTCTCACACGTGAAGCACCGACACCGACGAACATTTCCACAAAGTCTGAACCTGATATACTAAAGAACGGTACTTTTGCTTCACCTGCGATAGCTTTGGCAAGTAGTGTTTTACCAGTACCTGGAGGACCCACCATTAAGACGCCTTTCGGGATTTTACCGCCAAGCTTTTGGAATTTCGTTGGATCGCGCAAGAAATCTACGAGTTCAGTCACATCTTCTTTCGCTTCATCACAACCAGCAACATCTGCGAAGGTTGTTTTTATTTGATCTTCACTTAATAAGCGAGCTTTGCTTTTACCAAAGGACATAGCACCTTTGCCGCCGCCACCTTGCATTTGTCGCATGAAGAATATCCACACGCCAATGAGTAGCAACATTGGGAACCAGTTGATGAAGATGGACGCCAGTAAAGATTGTTCTTCAGGCTTTTTACCGGAAACAACAACATTACCTTCTGTCAGAAGTTCATCCATCAACTTCATATCTAGATAAGGTATCTGCGTGGTGAACGTGTCGTTATTGCGACGCACGCCTTTGATTTCGTTAGTTGACTGATTGATCGTGACTTCTTTGATATCACCCCGCTTCACTTGCTCTAAAAAAGTGGAGTACGGAAGCTTCGAACCCGGGTTCTCGCCACCTGAAATACTTTGGAAGACCATCATAAGCACAACTGCTATAACAAGCCATAAAATGAGATTCTTTGCCATGTCGCTCAACGCTGCATACCTCTAAAAAATAAAATGAATCTGAATTAACCCAGTAAACATCTATACGGCGGTTTTACCAGAATAGATGAATAAAAGACTACTATACTTTGCTAGCCTATGCCACACAGTCATTTCGCTATGTCCGCATGCGGCTTGAATACGTTTTTTTACACTTGTCCACCCATCACTAAGGCTAGTTCACAAGCTCAATTAAATCCAATCTCTCGTCTAGCGATTGCCATCTTTCCTCGCCAATCAAGTATTCAAAATTTCTTTAGCCGATGAGTGAATGAAATTAGGAATGTTACAGAGATAGAGGTAGAATACTATTTTTCAAGGTATGCACCAAACATTTAAGGCTGTATATCTCATTTTAAACGTTACAAAAGATAACAAATGAACTTAACAAATAAACAAAAGCAATATCTGAAAGGCCTCGCGCACCCACTTAAACCTGTTGTTCAGCTAGGCAACAATGGCTTAACAGAGGGCGTATTAGCCGAAATTGAAAACGCATTAAGTTTTCATGAACTAATCAAAGTGAAAGTGCCATCTGATGACAAAGAGGAAAAGCAACTGATTATGGACGCCATCGTGGGTGAAACCAAAGCAGTGCATGTTCAATCTATCGGTCATGTACTTGTTATTTATCGTCAAAGCGATGAGAAAAAGATAAGTATTCCAAAAAAGTAACGCTGTATAGCAGCGTTTACATCCCAACTCTCTCTTTTCCTTCGCAATATTGCTTGGCAACGTATTCTCGATACTGTTGAACGTCAACAGTGTCTAATGCAAACATAATAATAAAAAAAGAAATCAAAAAGAGGATGATATGACGACAGAACAAACTGCAAACGCCGACCTTGGTATTGCTATTGTGACGGGTGCTTGCTCAGGCTTAGGTCATGCTAGCGCTGTGGTTCTAGCCAATGCTGGCTATAAACTCGCAATCTTCGATTTAAACGAAGAAGTGGGTCAACAACGAGTTCAGGAATTTGGTGCAGATCGTTGCCAGTTCTACAAAGTTGACGTTACCAATGACGAGAGTGTTGAAAAAGCAGTCTCTGATGTAGCCGCTGGCAAAGACGAAATTCGTTTATGCGTAAATTGCGCGGGCGTCGCACCGGCAAAGCGCACGCTCGACCGCGAAGGTGAAGCTATGCCATTAGCCAATTTCAAAACTGTGATCGATATTAACTTAGTGGGTACCTTTAATGTTGCACGTGTCGTCGCAAGCGCAATGGCTAAAAACACACCTAAAGGCGAAGCTCAGCAGCGTGGTCTTATCGTGAATACAGCTTCAGTAGCAGGCTATGAGGGCCAAATTGGCCAAACCGCTTATGCCGCGAGTAAAGGTGGCATTATCGGTTTGTGCCTTCCAATGGCGAGAGATTTAGCGCCTTTGGGCATACGAGTGAATACCATTGCACCTGGTGTTATGGGCACGCCGATGTTGTTGGCAATGCCAGATAAAGTGCAAGATGCGCTAGTACATAACGTGCAATTTCCTAAGCGTTTAGGCTTACCTGAAGAGTTTGGCAAGCTAGTGCTACATATGAGCGAAAATACTTACTTGAACGGTGAGACTGTGCGCTTAGATGGTGCGCTTAGAATGCCGCCAAAGTAGTTATAAATAAGCTACCTTCAATAAGTGCTTGTAAATACAAGCACTTACAAACCTACCACACCTACCAAACCAAGAGTTACTCGTCACCGCCACCATTTACTATGTTAGCAATATTGTACAGGCGATTGACGGCAAGATAGTGGATGCTTTTCTTAGGATAGCGCGACTTCGTATTTAGTTCGCCAGCTTCTCTGTCCATCAGTATCGATAAAGTTTCGTCAACTGTACTCGCGGCATAGATATGAAATAGACCTTGCTCTACGGCTTGAATAATTTCGTTATCTAACATCAGATTAAGTGAGTTAGACTTGGGAATAATAACACCTTGTTTGCCGTTCAAGCCACGCTGCAAACAGAGTGAAAAGTAACCTTCCACTTTTTCATTCACACCACCTACGGCTTGAACTTCACCATACTGATTGATCGAGCCAGTTACCGCTATTCCCTGCTGAACAGGTACTTCGGTTAACGCAGAAATTAACGCTACAAGCTCCCCCAGCGAGGCGCTATCGCCATCGATATAACCATACGATTGTTCCAACGCAATATTCGCCGACAGGGTTAGAGGGAAAAACTGCGCATATTTATGTCCCAAGTAACCTGTCAGTAACATGACGCCTTTGGAATGAATGGACTGCCCTAATTCTACTTCGCGCTCGATATCAACCACACCATTACTTCCTGCATAAACAGTTGCGGTTATCCGAGCAGGTGTACCGAAGGCGGTATCTCCGACTTCTAATACAGTAAGACCGTTGACTTTACCTACCGCTTCACCTTCAGTGGCAATCAGTACATGACCCTCTTTGATATCTTCAAGAAGTGACTCACTGACTCTGCCTGTGCGATTTTTCTTAGCTGCCAATGCTGATTCAATATGAATGGCGTCGAGAACTTGTTCCCCTGCTTGTGTGCAGAAATAATTCGCTTCGTTAATCAACTCGATAACGTCGGCAAAGCGAGCGCTCAACTTAGTTTGATGCTCGGCTAAACGCAAGCTGTACTCGACTAAGCGATTAATTGCACTGGCTGATACAGATTCCAAACCAAGTTTTCGAGTATGCGCTTTAGTGCGCGCAACAAAATCATTCAGGTTTTGCTGATTTAGCGGGATCTCATGATCAAAGTCGACCAAGACTCTAAATAACTCTTTAAATTCGTCATCATAATCCTGTAAAGCGTAATAAAGCTCACGCGAACCTAAGAGGACAACTTTCACGTGCAAAGGGATCACTTGCGGGGTTTGCGTAATTGAATTCACCATCCCCACATCTTGCTGTGGTAATTCCATTTTCAACTGACTAAACTTGAGGGCTAACTTCAAAGACTCCCAAACGTAGGGTTGTTCCAGCAATTTATCTGCATCTAACAATAAATAACCACCATTCGCCTTGTGCAAAGCCCCCGGCGTAATCATTCTATAGTTTGTATAAACACTGCCCTGCACGCTGGTATACTCGATTTTACCGAACAAATTTTGATGGCTAGGGTTAGCTTCATAGACAATCGGCGCCCCCGCATCTAAAGAGTGACGCACTAGTACATTAGGCACATAGGTATCGACTAAAATTGCACGCTTATCAAAGTCTTCTTGTTTCTCTTCTTTGGACACGGGTGCGAGTAATTCCGTAACCGTATCGATCAAATGGGGCTTGAGCTGGCGTAAATGCTTTAGAATAGCAATATCGCCAGAATGCTTATGCTCTAATTCTTTCAGCAATGGCCGAATACCCTGTTCGGCGGTTTCTTGCTTTAGCTTTCTTAGTTGCTCGGCACCTTGTCGTTGCCATAGCGGGACTTCGATCAGAGCTTCACTTAAACAGTCTTCCAGTTCATCAATCAAGTCATAGTATGTTTGGCGTTCTTCATCGCCTCGTTGAGCAAAGTCTGTATCGCTCATCGGCTTACCGTCGATGATTGGTGAAAAGCTTATACTGCCGCCCTCTTCTAGTAAGGCAACACCTTTGTTTAAAGCAATTTTCTCGACCGCATCAATTGCTTTGTCATATCGCAATTCTGTCGCTCGGGTGATCGCCGCTTTTTTGCGCTGATAACTTGGATTCTCAAACACAGCAGGGAACGTATCGAGTAATTCATCAAGCAAACTCTCAATATCTTTTACGAAGCCTTTGCTCTGGTTTGTAGGTAATTGCAAAGCAATCGGCTGACGCTCATCTTCAAAATTATTAAGGTAACACCAATCATTTGGAGTCTCTTGGTGCTGTGCTTGTTGACTGATAAAACTATGTACCAAGGTATAGCGCCCTGTTGCTTGCTCACCCATTACATAAAGATTATAGCCTGTAGAATTTACGCCAAGACCAAAGCTAAGGGCTTCTTTGGCTCGATTTTGGCCAATTAAGGCAGAATCTGCTTCCGGACTTTGCATTGCGATATCGAGCTCTTCTGTGGACAAGGCAGAGTTGAGCTCTGAGGCTGATATGGAAAGTTGTTGTCGCATTTTAGCTAGCGTCGATATCGGTAATGGCATGTTTATTCTTTTAATTAAGGCTGCATTCTTAAGCTTTTACGCTCATGTTATTCAGGTTTTCATTTAGGATTCAAGGTCAATTGCTCAAAAAACCAACTGCGGATACTCTTTGTGAAAATAGCTCCGCCTGCAATGGTAGAGGAAGTGCTAAGAAAATTCTTCAGTTTTATCTGCTTATGAAGATTTATTTCCTCATTTCAACTTTCGTGTGTTGTTCTATGCTCAGCGGTTTCCTTACGGTGTGCCAGCATTATGACCTCAACTCGGCACAAAGTTTCTTTGCTTATTCTATTGTCGTTCAACCCCTCAACAAGGTATTCTATAAGGCAGAAAATAACAAAAAGCCCAGAGATTTAGATTTACATGGCCAATACAGACCAAAACGAAGTGCAATACAATCCTCAAGAAGTAGAAAAAGCAGCTCAATCCCACTGGGAAGAAACGCAAGTATTTACTGCGAAACAAGATGACAATAGAGAAAAGTTCTATTGTATGTCGATGTTCCCTTATCCAAGTGGTCGACTGCACATGGGCCACGTGCGAAATTACACTATTGGCGATGTGGTCAGTCGCTTCCACCGTATGCAAGGCAAGAATGTTTTGCAACCAATGGGCTGGGATGCGTTTGGTCTTCCAGCCGAAAACGCCGCTATTGATAACAAAACAGCACCAGCGAAATGGACCTATCAAAACATTGAGTACATGAAGACACAGCTTAACTCGTTGGGTTTTGGTTACGATTGGAGCCGTGAGTTAGCAACGTGTAAGCAAGACTATTATCGCTGGGAACAATGGTTCTTCACTCGCTTGTTCGACAAAGGTTTAGTGTATAAGAAGAATGCCACTGTTAACTGGGACCCGATTGATCAGACAGTCTTGGCAAATGAGCAAGTCATTGATGGACGTGGCTGGCGCTCTGGGGCAGAAGTCGAGCAAAAAGAGATCCCTCAATGGTTTATTAAAATCACTGACTACGCCGACCAGTTGCTTGCCGACCTTGATAAGCTCAGCGATTGGCCGCAACAAGTTGTAACCGCCCAACGTAACTGGATTGGTCGTTCAGAGGGCGTTGATGTTACTTTTGATCTAGTCACTGAAACAGCTGGCTTAACGCAAGTTGAAGTATATACGACTCGTCCTGACACACTTTATGGCGTGTCATATTTGGCGGTTGCAGCACAACATCCTATCGCTCTAGAAGCTGCAAAATCTACCCCTGAAATCGCCGCTTTCATTGAAGAATGTAAGAATACCAAAACAACTGAAGCTGATATGGCGACGATGGAAAAGAAAGGTATGCCAACAGGGGTTGAAGTCATTCACCCTCTCACTGGTGAAAAACTACCGATCTGGATCGCTAACTTTGTATTAATGAGTTATGGCTCGGGTGCGGTAATGTCGGTACCTGCGCACGATCAGCGAGACTGGGAATTTGCAACAAAGTACGATCTACCCATCTTACAAGTGGTTGAGTTCAAAGCCGAAGACGCTGAAACCGCCAACATCAAGGAAAGCGCATATACAGAGAAGAACAACTTAGTAAACTCTGGTGAATATAGCGGACTTTCATTCCAAGCTGGCTTCGATGCTATCGCTGAAAAACTTGCCAGTTTAGGTTTGGGTAAAAAGAGCACTAACTATCGCTTACGTGATTGGGGTGTATCGAGACAACGCTATTGGGGTGCACCTATTCCAGTGGTAAACGACGAAGCTGGTAATTCTTATGCGGTTAATGCAGAAGACCTGCCTGTTGTCCTGCCTGAAGACGTTGTTATGGACGGTGTTACCTCTCCTATCAAAGCAGATCCTGAATGGGCAAAAGCGACTCACAATGGCATGCCGGTTACACGAGAAACAGACACCTTCGATACCTTCATGGAATCATCTTGGTATTACGCTCGTTATGCTTCGGCCCCAAATGATGCAATGTTAAATCCAAATGAAGCCAATTACTGGTTGCCAGTAGACCAATACATTGGTGGTATTGAACATGCGATATTACATTTATTGTATGCACGCTTTTTCCATAAACTACTGCGTGACGAAGGCTTAGTAAGTAGTGATGAACCTTTCAAAAAGCTACTTTGTCAGGGCATGGTCTTAGCAGATGCATTTTTCAATAAAGATGAAAAAGGGAAAGAAATTTGGCATGCACCGAAAGACGTTACAGTTGAGAAAGATGATAAAGGACGCATTGTAAAAGCCTACTTAGCTGACGGTACTGAAGTGCAACATGGCGGCATGATAAAAATGTCGAAGTCGAAAAATAACGGTATCGATCCTCAGTCAGTGATTGATATTTACGGGGCGGACACTATTCGTCTATTTACGATGTTTGCAGCGCCACCTGAGCAAACACTTGAGTGGATAGATTCCGGTGTCGAAGGCTCCAATCGCTTCTTGAAACGTCTATGGCGATTAGCTCATGAGCACTTCAGCGCATGTAAAGAAGCGGGAGCTGCACCAAGCCTGCAGCTTGATGCTTTGAGTAAATCTCAGAAAGCTTTAAGACGTGAAATTCATCAAACTATTGAAAAGGTGACGGACGATATAGGTCGTCGACAAACGTTTAATACGGCCGTTGCAAAAGTAATGGAGCTATTAAATAACCTGCAAAAAGCAAACGTTGAAGACGATCAGGACTTAGCATTGCAAAGAGAGGGTATTATGGCCATGATCCAACTGCTCAACCCAATCACACCGCATATCTGCGAACAATTATGGCACTTGCTAGATGGTGAAGGTGAATTACAAACATCTGCATGGCCAGAAGTAGATAAAGCAGCTTTAGTTGAAGATGAGAAGCTGATTGTCGTGCAAGTTAATGGCAAGGTACGCGCAAAGATGACGCTAGCCGCGGATATCTCAAGCGAAGACGCCCAAGCCGCTGCACTAGCGCAAGAAAATGTTCAAGCGTTTATTGAAGGCAAAACGGTAAGAAAAGTTATTTATATTGCCGGTAAACTCGTCAACATCGTTGCCAACTAAAGGTATACATCTAATATGCTTAATCATATAGGCAATACACAAGAGAAAGACAGTTTGCTTCAGCAAACCAGTCTTTCTTTTTGCGCGCTATTCTCTAAAGTGAAAATTGCCTTTGTCCTGGTGATATTTGTGCTAACTCTGCAAGGTTGCGGTTTCAAGCTTCGCGGCTCACAAGCCTTACCCAGTTTCTTAAACAATGTGGTTATTTTGTCGCAGTTTGATTACTTACCCCTTGCTAGAGCCTTAGATGACCGCCTACCGGTTTACCAGTTGAACAGTATTGTAGGTGAGAAAACGATCCCAAGTGGCATTGAGCCAACAACCGTCGTATTAATAAAGCTGCAGCCTGAGGGCTTAGAGCGCCGCCTACTCTCCGTTTTTTCAACAGGCCAAGTTGCTGAGTATGAGTTAATTTATTCGGTAGAATACGAAGTCATTTTTCCTTTTGCTGAACCCATACAGTCGAAAATGATTGTCGCACGCGAATATCAAGACGACCCTGATCAAGTGTTGGCTAAATCGCGAGAGCTCGACCTCGTATTAGACCAAATGCGTCAAGAATCAGCGGACCGCATCATTCGTCTTCTTTCAAGCCAATACACTGAAGCACTGAGTTCAATCGAAGATAGAAAGGCCAGAGCAATTCAGAGCAGAGATAATTAAATGCAGGTATATCCCAACCGTTTTGAACAGCATGTTCAACAACAAGGACTTAGCCCCTTTATTTTGATCTTTGGCGACGAGCCTCAACAAAAACTAGATATGATTGATTGCGTTCGAGCACACGTCAAAACGCAAGGGTTTGAAGAGCGACAAACCTTAGTAGCAGATACCGATTTCAGTTGGTCACAATTGATTGATGCCACTCAAACAATGTCATTATTTTCTGACAAGCAATACATCGAATTAACCTTACCGACGGGTAAGCCTGGCGCTGAGGGCAGTAAAGTACTGACGGCCATCAGTGAAAATCCTTCTCCAGACACAATAATTTTAATTCAAGGTCCCAAAATTGGTAAAGATGTTCAAAAGGCAAAGTGGTTTAAAGCCCTAGATAGCAAAGGCATGTTTTCTCACTGCTACCCACTTGAAGGCAAACAATTGCAGCAATGGGTGCAACAACGGTGCCGCGAACAACAAGTCAACGTTACCCCTGCTGGTATGGCAATGATTTGTGACTTTAGTGAAGGAAACCTGTTAGCTGCCAAACAAGAAATAGAAAAGCTGTCCTTGATGTATGGAGACTCAGGTCAAACAATAGATGAGAAAATGTTGGCCAATAGTATGGTCGATCAATCTCGTTTCACGGTTTTTCAATTTATCGATGATTTACTTGCTGGTGATATGCAAAAGGCGATAAAAATTCTCTATCGCTTGGAAAGTGAAGGTGTTGAGCCGAATATTATTTTATGGAGCCTAATTAAAGAGGCGCAAACCTTACTAGAATGCAAATCGATGCAAAGCTTGGAAGGTAATATCAACTTTAATAAAATGCGGATTTGGCAAAGTAAACAAGGCCTGTATCGAAGCGCTTTGCAGAGATTGTCAGACGCAGATTTACAATTAATGATGACGCATTTACAACAAGCCGATCTTATTCTGAAAAGTGAACAAACTCGAAAGCCATTTATACTATTGAGTCATTTAGCTGTCATGTTCATGCCTGCACCTTTGCAGCATTTACCATTACGTTAATAAAATAGACCACCTATGCCCTATTCTGAGCCGAACTCTTCAGCATTAACACCGACCGCTATTTTCGGTGGCATGTTTAATCCCCCGCACTTTGGCCATTTGCATCCATTGCAAGACGCATTGAGCCTATTGTCTTTAGACAAGCTTGCGTTGATGCCTTGTCATATTCCGCCGCACAAAGTAACACCAAAAGTCAGCACAGAGCATCGACTTGCGATGCTTGCTTTGTTATGCGCGGAAGACCGTCGCTTTTGTATTGAAGATATCGAAATACGCTCAAACAAAACAAGTTATACAGTTGAAACCCTTAAGCAATTGAGAAAAAGAACACAATCGCCTCTTTGGTTATTCATGGGCACTGACTCATTCAATAGTTTACGTTCATGGCATCAGTGGCAGTCACTTATTCAATTGTGTAACATTTTCGTGTTAAAGCGTGGTAGAGAAGCACTACTGCACTTTCCAGAAATATCAGAGTATATGGACTGTAGCGCTAAAAGACACCTAAATGAAGCGCAGTTACTCAGTTTACACACACAAACTGGTAAGGTAGTTGCATTGGAAACGAAGTTGCTGAATGTCTCTTCAACTCAAATAAGAAACGAAATTCGTACTCGAAATGAGTCTGAAGCAAAAATCAGCGAAGCATTGTTGCCTGAATCGGTGTTAAACTATATCCATAAACACCATTTGTATGAATCATAAACGATAGGAATCAACTTGAACCAAAGTGAAATCGTAAAATTCGTCGTCGACAAACTAGACGACATGAAAGCTAGAGACATCATTGAAATAAACGTAGAAGATAAATCCACGATAACTGACATGCTTATTGTCTGTTCGGGAAATTCAAAACGCCACGTGTCATCCATTGCTGAGAACTTAGTCGTTGAAATGAAAGCGGCTGAAATGCCTCCCCTTTCTGTAGAAGGTAAAGAAAGCGGTGAATGGGTGCTAGTCGACCTAGGTGATGTTGTTGTGCATGTCATGCAGGATGAAACGCGCGACTTTTATCAACTCGAAAAGCTTTGGCAATAGCCTAGTCAAATCTGGCTGTCACTATGCAAATTCAAATTGTCGCGGTAGGGAACAAAATGCCCAATTGGGTTGTCGAAGGCACGAATGAGTATATTCGACGCTTCCCTAGAGATATGCCAGTGTCCTTCTTAGAAGTCACTCCTGGTAAACGCGGCAAAAATGCAGATGTGCAAAGAATTCTGTATGAAGAAGGGCAACGTTGTTTACAACAGATACCAAAGGGAAACAAAGTAGTGACTTTGGAAGTGTTGGGTAAACCCCTCTCTACACCGCAATTAGCCAAAGAGTTGGACAAGTGGAAAATGGACGGGCGCGATATCAGTTTATTGATTGGCGGTCCCGAAGGCCTATCACCTGAGTGTCAACAAGCTTCAGAACAACGCTGGTCTTTGTCTAACTTAACGCTACCCCATCCAATGGTTAGGGTTATCGTCGCAGAGAGTTTATACCGAGCATGGTCTGTCACACAAAATCACCCTTACCATAGAGAGTGAGTAGAAAAGCATAATGCCACAAAAGCGCCAAACGATACGCGACCACACTGCAGAAGCGAATTTATTTGCCCGTAGAACGGTAGTGGCGATTGTCTTTGTTTCATTGCTGATGCTGGTCATTATTATCAACTTGTATAAATTGCAAGTTACCCAATATGAAGATTATCAAACTCGTTCAAACGGTAACCGAATTCAAGTATTGCCAGTGGCGCCTAATCGAGGCCTCATTTACGACAGAAATGGTGTTATTTTGGCTGAGAACAAACCCGTTTTCAGCCTGGAGATTACGCCTGAAAAAGTAGACGAACTCGACGAAACACTGGAACAGCTATCCGCTTTAATGTCATTGACTGACGCCGAGGTCAATGCATTTAAGAAACAAATGAAGCAACAACGTCGTTTTAAACCGATTTCTATTCGACAACAACTTTCACACGACGACGTAGCGTTGTTTTCAGCAAAGCAGCATCAGTTCCCGGGTGTCAGCATCGAAGCCCGTTTATCTCGATACTATCCTTTCAAAGATACGCTTACACATATGCTAGGTTACGTCGCTAAGATCAATAAAAAAGACTTAGAAAAGCTCGGACAAAGCGAGCAACTGTCGAACTATGCTGCAACACATGACATAGGAAGACAAGGTGTTGAGCGTTTCCATGAAGAAACACTGCATGGCAAAGTAGGATACCAGCAAGTAGAGGTGAATAACCGTGGGCGTATTATTCGGGTATTGAGCTTCGACCCTCCTACTCCGGGTAGAGACATCGTACTTAATATAGATATTAATTTACAAAAGAAAGCTCAAGAAGTACTGGCTGGCCGCAGAGGTTCGGTGGTTATCACCGATCCCAAAACTGGCGGTGTCATGGCCTTGTATAGCAGCCCAAGCTACGACCCTAATTTGTTCGTTCATGGTATAAGTACCAAAGATTATTCTAAACTTCTGCAATCAAAAGACAGTCCACTCCTTAACAGAGCAACACAAGGCCGGTATCCCCCTGCCTCTACAATCAAGCCTCACCTCGCTTTGCTTGGCTTAGAAACCGGCGAAATTGACGAGACCACGACAATTAAAGACCGCGGTACATATCGATTGAAAAACGTTGACCATGTTTGGCGTGACTGGAAAAAATGGGGACACGGCGACGTAGATGTCACTAAGTCGGTCGAAGTATCTTGTGATACGTTCTATTATGATTTGGCCTTTAAATTGGGCATAGATCGTATCAGTGATAGCATGAAGCAGTTTGGCTTTGGTAGCCGTACTGGTATTGATTTGCATGAAGAGTCTGGCGCCAATATGCCTAGTCGTGGCTGGAAACGTGCCAGGTTCGGAGAGCCTTGGTATATCGGTGATACGATTCCCGTAGGGATTGGACAAAGTTTCTGGAATGCGACGCCGCTACAACTCGCTCAATCACTCAATTTCCTTGTGAACAAAGGTGAAAAACACACCCCTCGTTTAATTCAGGGCTACATGGTTGAAGGCGCTGTCGATCCAATTCCCGTGGTAATGCAAGAACCGATACAAATGATCGATGAAAAGAACTGGGACATTATACTCGATTCACTATATGGAACGGTGAACCGAGAGCATGGTACAGCGCATACCGCATTTAGAGGGACCGATTACGTTTCAGCCGGTAAAACTGGCACGGCACAGTTATTTTCTGTTGCTCAAGACGCTGAATATGAGGAAGAGAACGTTTCTGCTCGTTTGCGAGACAACGCCATGTACGTAGGTTATGCGCCCTACTCTGAGCCTGAGATTAGTTTATCTGTAGTCATTGAAAATGCTGGCGGCGGTAGTTCTAATGCAGCACCGGCCGCTCGCACGATAATGGATTATTACTTTAGTGAAGTTAAAGCAAAAGGTATTGCACAAAAGGCAAATAGCACAGCGCCTGACAACGTCAGTATTGTGAGTGGAGTCAGTAGTGGCAACTAAATTTACAACCGTAAAAACCACTTTTCTGGAACGCCTTCACATCGATGGCTTTTTATTGTTCGCCTTACTGTGCCTGATGGGCATTGGTTTAGTCACAATCTACAGTTCGGGTGGCCAAGATTGGGACTTAGTCACTCGTCAGTTCACACGCCTAGGTATTGCATTGTTAGTGATGGTTGTCTTGGCGCAAATACCACCGATGGCTTATCGAAGACTGGCTATTTATTTTTATGGTTTTGGGCTGTTCATGCTACTCGGGGTTCTATTCTTCGGGGTTGTGGGTAAAGGTGCACAACGCTGGTTAGATCTTGGGATTATCCGGTTTCAGCCGTCTGAGGTAATGAAACTTGCTGTGCCGTTAATGATTGCTTGGTATATCAGCAAGTTCAACCTGCCGCCACGTACCCGCAATATTGCAATCGGCTTCATCATCGTTTTTATACCCACCATCTTAATTGCTAAACAACCCGATTTAGGTACCAGTCTATTAGTAGCAAGCTCAGGTATCTTCGCACTTTTTCTCTCTGGAATGACATGGCGCTTAATCTCAGTGATAAGCATTATGGCCAGCTTGTTCGCGCCGATAATGTGGATATTTCTCATGCAGGGGTATCAAAAACAAAGAGTACTCACTTTTTTGAACCCTGAAAGCGATCCATGGGGATCTGGTTACCACATTATTCAATCTAAAATCGCGATAGGCTCTGGTGGAGTCAGTGGTAAAGGTTGGTTGCAAGGTACTCAATCTCAATTAGAATTTCTACCAGAGCGGCACACTGATTTTATCTTTGCTGTTTTCAGCGAGGAGTTTGGTCTGATTGGCGTAATCGGTCTATTGTTTATTTATATGTGTATTATTATCCGGGGCATGATGATTGCGAACTTAGCCCAAGATGCATTTAGTAAATTACTGGCAGGCAGTATCACCCTGACCTTTTTTGTTTATGTATTCGTAAACATGGGCATGGTATCTGGCTTGCTGCCAGTTGTGGGTGTTCCTCTTCCCCTTGTGAGCTACGGTGGAACATCAATGGTGACTCTGCTGGCTGGATTTGGTATTTTAATGTCAATCAGTACACAAAAACGACTGATGTCGAGATAAATTTATAATAATAACTCAAAAGTGACAATGGAATGAACGCGCTAAATAGACACTTGTGCTTATGTTTGATGGGCTTGAGCTTGTTCGCCTGTGAGTCAAACAATAGTAGCCGCTACACCCAAAAACAAGATAGTGCTCCACAGTTTCGCTATGGAGAACTCGAACTTGAAGATGCCGTACCTCGGTATGAGCCCTATGCGCCGGCAAATAGCAGGCCCTATACTGTATTTGGTGAATACTATACGCCGATGTTTACAGGGAAAGGGTTTGTGGAAGTTGGCGGTGCATCTTGGTATGGACAGAAATTTCATGGCCATTTAACTTCCAATGGCGAAATTTACGATATGTTCGAAATGACCGCCGCACACAAAACATTGCCTCTACCTTCTTTCGTGAAAGTCACTAATTTAGACAATAATAAAACGACGATCGTACGAGTAAATGATCGCGGCCCTTTTCATCCCGACCGCGTGATTGATTTGAGTTATGCCGCTGCGAAAAAACTAGACGTGATTTCCCACGGGGTCGCAAATGTGAAGATTGAAGTCATCCATATTGATGAAAATGGCATCATGACAGTAGGCAATGGCGAACCACAACAACCACAAGTGCCTCCATCGATCGCTGCACCAAATCAAAAACGAACCGCATTAGCAGCCCAAGCTGAACCCAAATCAAACGATAATAATAGAGTTGACCTCGCTCCCGCAAAGGCACTTAGCCCTAGCCTATTGGCTACCGAAAGACCTAGTTTAGATGAGTTATTTGTGCAAGTGGGTGCATTTTCAAATCAAGAGGCAGTCATCGAATTATCCGAAGGTTTAAGTCGCTTATATCAAGTACCTGCCGACACGCCTTTAATAGATAATGTGTACCGATTACGTTTAGGGCCATTAAAAAATGAACAAAAGGCCGAAAAACTTATCGAAGAATTGAAAAATATTGGATTTGATAATGCCTTTCCTCTCGTCGTGCCAGCAGATTAAACAATAAATCCTGTATTGCACTAGTAGTCGGTGGGTAGAATGTTATAAAATCCACAGTTAACAAATCATGAATGAAAAGCTGTATTCGTCATCATAAAAATAATAAAGGCGGGTAAGTCAGGCAATTCATATCAAAATGATAAACCACAAACCAACGGTTGAATAAATGCGCTTAAAAATAGTTTCTACGTTACTCCTTGCCGCGACTTGCTTTTTAGCTAACGCTGCTATCGTTATCCCTCCACCACCGAGTGTTGCCGCCGGCGGCTTTATGCTGATGGACCACAACACCGGTCACGTTATTGCTGAAAAAAATATTGATATGCGTCTTGCTCCAGCAAGTTTGACGAAAATCATGACAATCTATGTCATCGGAAAAGAAATCAAAGCTGGCAACATAAGCCTTGATGACATGGTGACAATTTCTGAGAATGCTTGGGCGAAAAACTTCCCAGACTCTTCAAAAATGTTTATCGAAGTAGGTACAAAAGTCTCCGTTCGTGAATTACTCAACGGTATAGTTGTGCAATCAGGTAACGATGCTTGTGTGGCGATGGCTGAACACATCGCAGGAAGCGAAGACGCTTTTGCTAGTATGATGAACGCACACGCCCAAAGCCTGGGCATGAGCGCGAGTAATTTTGTGAACAGTCATGGCCTACACGACCCTGACCACTACACTTCACCTCGTGACATGGCGACCCTATCTTCTGCGTTAATTTCTGAATTACCTGAAGCCTACGCTTTGTATAGCATTAAAGAGTTTACTTATAACGGCATTAAGCAATTTAATCGAAATAGTTTGCTATGGGACAAAAGCCTTAATGTAGATGGCATTAAAACGGGTCACACCTCTGACGCAGGCTACAGCTTAATTACTTCTGCAACTCAAGGTGATATGCGCCTGATATCGGTTGTTATGGGCACAGACAGTGAGCGCTCTAGAAAGGTGGAAAACAAAAAGCTGCTGCGTTATGGTTTCCGCTTCTATGAATCAGTCACGCCATACCAAGCCGGTGATAGCTTCGTTGCTCACCGCATTTACATGGGTGATCGTGAAACGGTCGACTTAGGTTTAAATCAGTCCACTCCTATCACCATCCCTCGTGGCCAAGTTGACAAATTAAAAGCCCATTTCGAGCTTAGCGAAAGCTTAGAAGCACCGATTGCCAAAGGCCAAGTTGTTGGTAAGTTGTTTCTGCAGCTTGAAGGCGAAAATGTGGCGACTTACCCTTTAGTCACACTACATGAAGTAGAGGAAGGTGGCTTCTTTGATAAAGCAATGGATTGGGTATCTCTTAAATTAGGTTTCGAAGATTAATATGACGATGGATACAAAGTTCGATGAACTCCTAGACTTTCCTTGTTTACAAACATTTAAAGTCATGGGTGTGGCGCACCCAACGCTACCTGAGGTTGTTGTAACACGTTTGCAAGAGTTAGCGCCAGGCGACTATTCGCCTAGCGTTAAGCCTTCAAGCAAAGGGACTTATCACTCTATGTCACTCAGTGTGAAGGTAGAAAGCAAAGACCATATGGAAACCATTTACACAGAGTTGTCAAAACTCGAGTTAGTACGAGTGGTTCTGTAGCTTGAGTGAATCGACACTCCCTACTATCGTGCGTCAATTAGGTAGGAAAGAATATACGCCTACTTGGCAAGCTATGCAGAAATTTACTGACGAGCGTAATGAGCATACTCCTGATGAAATTTGGTTAGTTGAACATCCACCTGTATTTACTCAAGGCCAAGCAGGCAAGTCAGAGCATATCCTAGCGGCTGGAGATATTCCGGTAGTGCAAGTTGACCGCGGTGGTCAAGTGACCTATCACGGTCCTGGACAACAAATGCTGTATATTCTCATTGACGTTCGACGTAATAAATTAGGTGTTCGTCACTTGGTCAGCGCATTAGAAGATAGTATTGTCGCGCTGATGGCCGACTATGACGTTAAAGCCCACGCAAAGAAAGATGCGCCTGGTGTTTATGTGGACGAAAAGAAGTTATGTTCTGTTGGCCTGCGCATACGTAAAGGATGTTCATTTCATGGTTTAGCCTTAAATGTTAATATGGACCTGAGTCCTTTTCAACGAATAAACCCTTGCGGATACGCGGGAATGGAAATGGTGAATAGTATCAGCCTAGGTGGCCCGGAAAGTTTATCGCAAGCAGGTCCACAATTAGTTGAACATTTTTGTACTCTTTTGGGTATTAAGCACAAAGAATTTAGAGAAGGTGACGATGAATAATACACGTCCACAAGCTGGTGTAAAATTAAGAGATGATGAGAAAGTTAAACACATTCCCATCACAATTGTCCCCACCGAAAAAGAACAAATGCTGCGAAAGCCTGAATGGATTAAAATCAAGCTTCCTCGCACCACTGACCGCATAGAGCATATTAAAGCGACCTTACGTAAAAATAAGCTACATTCGGTATGTGAAGAAGCGAGTTGCCCTAACTTAGCAGAGTGCTTTAACCACGGTACAGCAACCTTTATGATCTTGGGTGATATCTGTACTCGTCGTTGCCCTTTCTGCGACGTTGCTCATGGCAAGCCACTTCCACCTAGCGCGGAAGAGCCTGAAAAATTAGCCAAAACGATTGCAGAAATGGGATTGAGCTATGTCGTTATTACTTCGGTTGACCGTGATGACCTGAGAGATGGTGGCGCTCAGCACTTCGTTGATTGCATCAATGCCATTCGCGAGCACAGCCCAAGTACAAAAATTGAAGTCCTCGTTCCTGACTTTAGAGGAAGAATGGATCGTGCCTTAGAGATTTTCAAACAAGGCGTTCCTGATGTTTTCAATCATAACTTGGAAACTATTCCACGCTTGTATCGTGAATGCCGACCTGGCGCTAATTATCAGTGGTCACTTGATTTGCTGCGCAAGTTCAAAGAACAGCACCCTGATATTCCGACAAAGTCTGGCCTAATGATGGGCATGGGCGAAGAAGCCGATGAAATGCAAAAAGTACTAGATGACCTTAGAGCCCACAATGTGGACATGCTGACACTTGGTCAATACTTACAACCAAGTAAGCATCACTTCCCAGTTAAACGGTATGTGCCGCCTGCAGAGTTTGATGAACTCGGCGACTACGCAAAAGGAATTGGTTTTACCCATGCTGCTTGTGGGCCGATGGTACGTTCTAGTTACCATGCTGATAAACAAGCGGCGGGTGTAGAAGTTAAATAAGAAAGGGCTATTGTGCCCTTTCTTCCTTCGCTTTTTTGATAGTAAAAAGCCACTGTGGCGTTACCACAATTAAAATGAGCAAGATGAACGGGAATAATATGGATGCAAGCGTACTAAACAATGCGTAATTCATAAGATACCCGAACTCTGGGTACTCCGTATCAAAGGCCACCGTCACAGTATCTCCTGTCGTGAGGAAGCCCGCAGCACTATAGACGTGCGCATTAACCCAGAACCAATACTTCGTATCATCATAGATGTACTCAACAAGTACTTCATGCATTTCCGGCGTATGTTGAGAAGTCGTCATATACGATGGTCTGTCTCTGGTAACACTATATTCGACGACTTCTCCGCTGACCGTTTCTGAGAATAAATAAGCAGGTAGCGCCTCTCTCCCGACAAACAAAACACTACATATCATCCCTAATAATATGCACATGCTGACATTTAATTGCCGCAGCTTTTTCTGGTAGTTCATAAAACATCCTTATAAGTACACCTCATCCTAGACTAGCAGATTTATCAGCAATTTGCCCTATGTGCTTTATTGCTTAGTAATAGCGTAAGTCCTCGGTTTTGCCTCTAAAGGTGTAGTATGAAAACACCGTGTAAGCCCCGATAAATGGCAACACAAACAAACTACCTACCAATATAATCATAAGTGACTCTGGTGCACTCGCGGCTTCAAATAAGGTAAGTTCGCCAGGCACAATGTATGGATAGAAGCTGAAGCTTAAGCCTAAGAAACAGCACACGAATACAATCACGACAATCACAAAGGGAAGCCAAGCTCCTCGGTCGTCTTGCAGAGGAAGTCGATGCAAAACTGCGTATCCAAGTGCAAACATAGCGACACAAAGTAGCGGTATGGCGGCATAAAAATAGGCCCAAGGTAACTCTGTCCATATTTTTAAGACAGAAGGATTTATGTAGGGGTTAACCAGACAAACCGCAATAATACCGATAGCACTGACCGTACCGTAACTCTTCGCCCACATGATGGCTCTGTTTTGCAGTTCGCCCGAGGTTTTCATGATCAACCAAGTTGCCCCTATCAAACCATAGGCGGCGACCACACATAAGCCGCTAAACATGGCGAAAGCAACAGAGATCAAAGTATATTCCAAACCCATAACATACAAGCCAAGCATAAAACCTTGCATGAAAGCCGTGCCGATCGAGCCAATTTTGAATACGTAGTCCCAAATGATTTTTCGTTTGGGTTTTACTTTCGCTCTAAAATCAAAAGCGACACCACGCAGAATGAGCGCTAACAGCATGAGCGTAGCCGGTAGATAAAATGCCTTTAAAATCGCACTGTGCGCTGCTGGGAAAGCAACTAATAACAAACCTACCGCAAGTACTAACCAAGTCTCATTAGCGTCCCAGAATGGCCCTATTGAAGAAATAGAAACATCTCTACTGTGCTCATCTTGCATAGGAAGTAAAATCCCGACACCTAGGTCAAAGCCATCAAGGATCGCATATAGCAAAATAGAAACAGCGGTCAGGATGGCAAATACAAGCGGCAGACCTTGTGCTGAAAATAAGAAGTCCATTTTATACCCCTCCCGCGCTTGCATTTGCATTGAATTGATTACCTTTTCGCTCTGGTAAGCCCGGTGGTGACAAATCATATTCTTCAATTTTCACTGCACGTCTTGCCATTAAGAATAGCGTACGCACATATACAACAAGCAAGACAACATACATGGTCATGTATAGAACAAAAGTCAGTAAGACATTCTCGGAGGCTATCGTGGTCACCGCATCTGCGGTTTTCAAGACGCCGCTGACAAGATAAGGTTGACGCCCAATTTCAGTAACATACCAACCGGCTAATGTCGCAACCCAACCCGCAAAAGTCATACTAATAAGAGTCATTAGCTGGAATGTAGACATAGCGCGTTTTTTCACTAAGGTAAAGGTACACCACCAAGCGACAAGCAACATAGTAAATCCTAAGCCTACCATAAGCCTGAAGCTATAAAATACAGGAGCCACAGGTGGATGCTCGCCTGCAAAGTCATTCAAGCCTTGCAACTCACCTTCCGGATCGTGGGTTAAGATCACACTAGCAAGCTTTGGAATTTCTAGGGCGTATTTATTGCTTCGTGATTCTTCATCTGGGATCGCAAACAACACTAACGGCACGCCTTCTTGAGTTTCCCATAAGCCCTCCATCGCAGCTACCTTTTGAGGTTGATGCTCGAGCGTATTTAAGCCGTGTAAATCCCCCACAAAAACTTGCGTAGGCGCTAACAACGCAGCACTAAAGATCGCTGTTTTTAAGGTTAGTCTTGGGGCTTTTTTATTGTCACCCCGATAAATTCGATAGGCCGATAGTCCTGCGACCAAAAAGCAAACAGTCAGAGCAGAAGCCAACAGCATATGAGTGAAGCGATACGGAAAAGAAGGATTAAAAATAATGGTCATCCAATCCGTAGCATAAGCTACCCCTTCCCTCATTTCGAAACCATCAGGTGTTTGCATCCATGAGTTTAGTACCAATATCCAAAAGGCCGACATCGTTGTGCCAAATGCGACGAGGAAAGTGGCGCCTGTATGAACCCACCGAGGAACACGATGAAAACCAAATAGCATAATGCCTAGCATCGTTGCTTCTAAAAAGAATGCCGTTAACACCTCGTAGGCAAGCAAAGGTCCTGCGATGTTACCAATGGTCTCCATGAAACCGGGCCAATTGGTACCAAACTGAAAGGACATTGTAATACCGCTCACAACCCCAAGCGCGAAGGTTAAAGCGAATACTTTTACCCAGAAACGATATGCTCGCATCCATACTGGGTGATTCGATAAGTCATAGCGTACTTTGAAATAAAACAGTAACCAACCAAGTGCAATGGTGATAGTTGGAAATAGAATATGAAAGCTAATATTAGCGGCAAACTGAATTCTAGACAGTATCAGTACATCAAACATAATAGACCTCGGACACAATCGCTCTAAAAAATGGTGAGCGTGGAGAAAAAGAAAAAGGACTTATTTAAAGATTGACTAAGATTTCTTTCATTCCGACTTTTTCATTAAAAACTTGTCTTTCATGTCTAAGACTTTGCCCACCCCTGAGCCCAGTTTCATTAAGGTATTCAATTTTTCAGGGCTGAGTGACTGCAGACTTTGCGTCCAGTGAGTAATATTTTCTAATAGATCATGGATTTCTGAAATCTGCTCTTGCGCATACACTTCAGATGCATTCCCAGGCTCATCGAGCATAATATCTCTCAGCAGGCTTAAGGTTGGATCCATCTCGCGCTTACGGCGTTCCTCAAAAACTCGATTGGCCATATCCCAGATAGTCCCTTTGTTGCGATAGTAGTCTTTTCTATCACCGGGTTTGTGAGTTGTCGTCACCAACTGCCAAGACGCTAATTCCTTCAAGCCCATACTCACGTTACCACGTGAAATACTGAGCGTTTCTGCAATATCATTCGCGCTCAGTGGCTCCTCAGTCATCACAAGCAAAGCATATATTTGCCCAACGGTACGATTAAAGCCCCAACGGCTGCCCATCTCACCGAAGTGCATCACAAAAGACGCTATCATGGGTGTCATTTTCATAACCAAACCTTTTGAAGTTTCAATAATTTCTGAAACTATAATACATAATTGATCTAAATCAACTAATTCATTGGGGAAATTAGGTAATTGAAGCTAGTAACTGGAAGGAATTTGGTACACGAACGCAATCAAATCAAATCAATGCGTGTTTGTTACTTACGAGAAAGCTCGCCGCGCAGGTCTTGCATCATCAGCTGTTTGCGCTTTTCTATCGGTAAATCAGCTTTACTGAGCAAATAGTGTAATTTAGCAAGTGTCGCCTCTGGTGTCATATCGCCGCCAGATATTAAGCCGGTGTCTTGCAAAATATGTCCATTCGCATACCCACTCATATTCACTTTGCCCCGGAAACACTGGGTACAATTGACGACAATAATCGCCTGCTTCTGTGCATTGACAAGTTGTTCCAATAAGCGTTCATTGTGCGGCGCATTGCCGACTCCGTAGCTTAATAATATAAGGGCATTTACTGGCTGTTGGATAATATTTTTTACCACATCTGCAGAAATACCTGGATACAAACTAACTAGACCAATAGGTTGAGATATCACTGGACTAACGCGCATTCGCGCTTGAGTTTTAAAAGAAGGGTCAGTCGCTAAACGTCTTACGTTGTCATGATTGACTTCAATATTAATACCCGCTTTCAATAGTACTGGAAAATTGGGCGAGTCGAAGGCGTCAAAACCGTCCGCATCGACTTTGCGAGCGCGATTGCCTCTTAACAGCTTGTTGTTGAAAAACAAGGTAACTTCAGGGATTGGATAATTTGCCGCAATGTATAGCGCATTGAGCAAGTTCGTTTGCCCGTCCGAACGTAATTCTGCCAATGGGATTTGGGATCCAGTCACTATGACTGGCTTTGCAAGATCCTCTAGCATGAATGACAAAGCAGATGACGTATATGCCATGGTATCAGTGCCATGCAAAATAATAAAACCATCGTAATCATCATAATGACGATCAATATCATCAGCAATCAACTGCCAGTCTGCCGGTGACATGTCACTGGAATCGAGCAGCTCATCATATTCATGGATTGTAAACGCTGGCATTTCGCTGCGTTGAAACTCTGGCATTTTGGCGAGTGTTTCACTTAAATAGCCTTCAGCCGGAACGAAGCCATTCTTAGAGGGCTTCATACCAATTGTACCGCCAGTATAAGCTACATAAATATGTTTACGCATTCTCTACTCTCATGATGCTATCAGTGCCTATTCTGCTTGCGCTTAGCTTACTCATTGAGCTTCAAACACTTTCTTCAATCGTTTGAGTAACGCCTGATCTTCTTTCTGCAATGGACCATGTGACACCCAATCGGCTAGTAAGGTCTGTAGGGTCTGTGGCTCATTGCCTTCAAGTTTAGAAGCCATCATCTGCAATTGTAGTTCTTTGCGCTGCTTTTCATCAGCTTTGTTGCTTGGCAAATCATGTAAGACTTCGGCTTGGATCGTAATAGCTTTACGGTCTGCAGATGCTGTATTGCTTTGTTTAAAGAGGCTCTGAAACCGCTTGGGAAGTTGCTCGAAGGTATCTGGCAGATCAACGTCTTCATTCTCACCGCTTTTCCACGCTGCTAGCGTCGTGAATAAGCTATCCCACTGCGCTTCACTTCGTTGCTTATCGAGAGCGCGAGACTTATCGTTAATATTTTCTAACACCCGTTCGATTTTTTGCCCTTCAATTTTTGCAAGCTTTGGTGGAAGTTCGCTCATATGAACTTTTGCCGAGTTCGCTTGCTCTGTCAGTTCAGCCAAACTAGCAGAATCGTTAGCAGCATCAATCGCTTTATGGATTGGTTGTAAGATATCAGCGATTAACTTCTGTGAGGCAGAGATTTCGCCGGCTTGCTCGTCTCTTTTTTCATTGAGTTTAGCAAACACTTTATCATTGGCCGCGCGAAATGCTTTCCACAACTTGTCATCAATGTTTTTTCCCGCAAACCCCAAGGCTTTCCATTGCTGCTGGAATTGTTTCGCTTGATCCACGGCTTGCGTCAAATCTTCACTGTCATTGAGTCGCTCAGCCCGAGTGACCAATTGCTGCTTTTGCTCTGCGTTTTCGGCATAGTACTGATCGAGTTTGACTTGGATCGGTTTTTGAGCGGCATAGTAATCTTTTTGCAGTCGCTTTCTTTGGTCGTGTTCTAAAACACCAATTTCACGCCATTTCTTATTCAGCGCGCTGAGTGAGCGCCCTAAACTCGCCACATTCTCTTGTTCTTGCAAAGCGGATAGCTGCTGAATCAACTGCTCTGCAACTTTAGCGTTCTCGGCTCTTAGCTTTTCCTGTTCAGCGTAGTGCTCACGACAAGGCGCAAATGCCTGCTCTAAAGCCTCATCGAATCGCTTGTTGAGTTCATCATCCTCTTCTGTACCCAACTTGCCTAAACCGTTCCAATCTGACCTTAGCACCTTTACTTGCTTAGCTCGCTCACCTAGGTCATCAATATTTTTCTCATTCGCCAGTTTCATTGCATCTTCAAGCAAGGCCGGCTTTCTTGGCGCAGCTATAAATGCTTGAAGCTCCTGTAACTCAGTGACTTTATCAGAGAGTTCATCAAATAACTTTTGTTGCGCGCGCTGCGCTTTTTCAGGTAAGCCTTCGAACTGTGCTTTTGCATGTCTAAACGTTGAGATAGCTGGCTTGTAGCTACCTTGTCGAATCATGCGCTGCACTGTTAGCAGCTTACCTACCGCCTTTTTTTCTTGTTGTTTGATTTCCTCAAACGCACTATTCAGCGTGCTTCGATACTTTTTTTCAGCGGTTTTCCAAGCGCTTAATACACTTTCAGGCAAAGGTAAATTAAGGTCGCTTCTTAGCGCTTGCCATTGTTTTTTCAAAGCATGCAATGCTTCATTTAACTCTTGTGTTGTCAAACCTTCAGAAAGACCTTCCAACTCTGTCAGCAAGGCCATTGCTTTTACCTTGTTTTCCTTTGCTTCAGGCAAGGCAATGAGAAAGGCTCTATATTGCTCGATGTGTTGGACGATTTGTTTGATATGGCGCTTGTGAGCGGTTGTCTGAGGTCGATTACGCGCATCTTCTACGTCACTTGCTATATCTTCTAATGCGTTACTTAATAGCTTTGATTGTGCTAACAGGCTTGGATCATCAATTGACGCCAATATTGCATCTATTTGTTGTTTAACCTGATTAAATCGATTCTCAATTTCAGCCAAGGCATTGGTAGTTTCTTTCAGCTCGTTAGCACTTTGCCACTCACCTTTCAGCGCCGCTAAACGCTTTTCCAGTGACTCACCCACACGCAAGTACTTTTCTGCAAGTATCAAGGCGGATTCTTCATCCAGAATAGAAAAAGACTTTTTCAAGGTTTCAAATTGTGAGACTAAGCCTTGTCTATGTTCATAGATGTACTCATAGTCATTTTGATCTTTTAACGCGAGCATTTTTGAAATAACCAAGGTAGCATCTTGTTTCAGCTTAATTGGTTTCGCTTCTAGTTCTTTTAATTCGTTAATTCTCTTCTCAGCAGCGGCGACAACCACGTCAAACTGACTGAATTTCAATAATTTACTTAACTCATTGATATCGCTAGTACGATTAACAATAACGAGTTGTTGAGCCTGATTGGCATGCTCTCGAAAATAAAGGCGAGTGGTATTCACCTTGTCGATTTTAAGCAAGCTAGCTAAGGCCAGCGCATCGTTTTCTTGCAAGCGTCGATTCGAAGACAAGAGGTCTTCTAATAAATTTGTATTTTTTGACTCAGCAACAAAAGCCGCAAATTCACTCGCACTGATCAAGTTGGAGTCTGGGTTATTAACCTCAGCTAACACCTTTTCGTAGGCACGTTTTTTAATTCGTGAGTTTTCAGCGGTTTCAGACGCTTTTAACCATAAGGCAAAAGAATTTAATTTGTCCAGCGCTGCTAAACTCACTCTCGCATCGCTATCGTTGAACGCTAGTTCATGCAACGCTTGCTTATCACTCGCTTTGTCTAAAGAAAGACTTTCAATTGCCTGAATACGGGTGTCTGGATCAGAGTGAAGGTGTTTTGCTTTAAATAAACGTTCAAATATCATCTTGTTTAAACCGCGCTATAGGGCTTTGATTAGTGGCTTCTTGTTGTAGCTCTTGACGCAATTGAGATTTGCTTTTTTGTACCACTTCGCCGTCTTTGCCTATGGTCATGTGTTGTTCAGATTGTTCAATGCGTGATTGATATAACAGCACCGCTTGCAAAGAGTTTTCCTTTTGCTCTTCGGTCAACGGCGTGCCATCAGGCCACTTACCGGTTTCTACCGCATTGCGCAAATTGTCATATATTTGCGGCGTCATGGCTTGAACTAACTGTTGTACATCCATCTTATTTCCTTTTTGCTAAAACAATTCGCACGCGATTGACGGCGTACCAAGCAAAACCAAATACTGTGGCAGCTATCGACAGATTATACTGGATTTCTCCAGGCTCTGAGCCACCCCAATAAATAAAACCGAAACCCGCAATAAACATTAAAATCGCAACCATAGATTGATTTTGTAAGCTTTGCATCGCTTTGTAACGCTTCAGGCTTGCTTTTCTCGCAATGTCTTCAGCACTTGCATTGCCGATGTTAAAACCACAATGGCTGCATGTTTTTGCTTTATCTGAAATGGGTTTAGAACAGGATGGGCATGCTGTAATTGCCATACATGTCTCCTTAATAAAATCTTAGGTTCTTATACGTAAAAAGAGATTAATCGACCAGTCGATTAAACTCTTTTTATTTTACTATTTGCTAGGAATTATTTTTTTACTTTTTCCCAGTATTCGTTCACCGATTCTTTCATTTCTTTGCGTAGCATCATGATCCCAAACAGGTTTGGTAAAGTCATAACGACTATCGCCACCGCAGATAAAGCCCAAACTAGCGTGGTATCCGAGATAGCTGCCCAGAAGAAACCAGCACAATAGATCACTCGGTAAGGCATAACTGAACGAGGACCTAACAAATAAGTCATTGCTCTATCACCGTAATAAGACCAAGCGATAGCGGTCGAGAACGCGAATAATAGTAGCCCAATCGAGACAATGTACTTACCGTATTCGCCAAAGAAACCGCGAGTAAAGGCAATCGCCGTGAGATTCGCAGAGTGAACCAGTGACTTACCCTCAACAATGATAGATTGTTTGACTAACGCGCCATCTTCCACCAGTAAACGCCCAGTATATGGGTCTTCGGTTGAACCTACGCTATAAGTCACATCTTCAGCGAAAGAGCGACTGTTCAGTAAAGTAAATCCATCGCTGACAGCAACACCATTCACCACTTGAATTTCACCGGTGAAGTTAGTAATTGCATCTTCGTCGACTTTGTTTAGATGCTTGAATAGAACCTGTACATCTTCGTTTTTAGATTCTTGATACTCACCTGCGATAAACATCATGTCTGAACGGTCGAAAATATTTTGATGTTTCTCTTTCCAAACGCCAGACGACAAGATCACTAAGCCGGTAATAGTACAGATAATAATGGTATCGATGAACGGTTCTAAAATAGACACCATACCTTCTGATACAGGTTCTTTGGTTTTTGCTGCGGCATGCGCAATTGGAGCAGAACCTTGACCGGCTTCGTTACTAAACAAACCACGGTTTACACCACGGTTAAAAGCATAGGCGAGTGTCGCACCTAAGAAACCACCAGCAGCGGCTGAACCCGTGAAAGCATCGCTAATAACAGCCCCAAATGCAGGACCGATATTCTCGACATTCGCAAAAATAACGGCAAACGCACCAATAATATAAACGACTGCCATCAAAGGAACGATTTTAGACGTAACGGCTGCAATGCGTTGAATACCGCCAAGGATAACTAAGCCTAATATTATAGCGAGAACACCACCAACCAACATTGGAGAAAAACCAAATGTTGACTCAATACTCGTTGCGATACCATTACTTTGAGGAAGGTTGCCTGTTCCGAATGAACTGATCACCGTAGCGATTGCAAACGCGACAGCCAACCATTTCATATTTAATCGTCTGTCCATGTAGTACATGGGACCACCAGCCATGGTGCCATCTTCAGTTTTAACACGATATTTGTGTGATAGTGTGACTTCCACAAATTTCGTTGTCATACCCAAGAATGCTGTTGCCCACATCCAGAATAATGCAGCCGGGCCACCTAAGAATATAGCAAACGCAACACCACTGATATTTCCGGTACCGACTGTGCCCGAGAGCGCTGTAGTTAGTGCACGAAAGTGTGTGGTATCACCAGGTTCATCACCCTTATCAAGCTTTCCAGTAACGACCAACCAAGCGTGTTTGAAAAAACGAATTTGCGGGAATTTCAAATAAATCGTAAAAAATGCACCTACGCCAAGTAAGACATAGGGAAACCAAGCTGCACTGCCTAAAAATCCATCTATAAGGTTAAAAAAGTCTAATAAGCTTTCCAAAGTAACGTCCTCTTTTTCTTATTTTTATATGTCAATTTGAATCTATTGTTCATGCTTTGCTGGTATTTGCAAGGTGGCATAAGCTGTCACCCACGCTTTTCAGCGCTTCTGCCGGCCCAGAATCAAGCTTTCTTAACTTTAGCACCCAAACGGGTGCTTTGTCGCGTGTTAACTTTAGCGAAGTTCCGAACTCACCGCTCTTACTGCTATTAAAAGGTCTTCACCCAATTGTTGGCAACGTGGCGCTGACCAACCATAAGCAGGATCAGGTAAGTTCTGATTATCTTTGAACGGCATTTCCAATGTATATGAAAGACACTGATAGCGGTGGCCTACCGCATTTGCACCGATTGTTAGGTTGGCTTTACCTGGTTCGTCTTTATCGTAACCAAACACATCTTGGAATTCTGGCGTAGCCATTAGCAAGGCTTGCTTAAAGGTATTTTCGAGTTCTTCAAGCTTGGTATTGTAGTTCGGGTTTCCTTCGCATCCTGCCACGAAGTTATAGGGTAAAGCCTCGTCGCCATGAATGTCTAAGAACATATCGACCCCAATTTCATCCATCGCTTTTAAGGTGTGATAAACCTCGGGACTTTTCTCTAATGAGGGCGTTTCCCATTCTCTGTTGAGGTTCGTTCCCACGGCATTCGTTCTCAAATGACCTCTCGCCGAACCGTCAGGATTCATGTTTGGGATCACGTAAAATGTATTTTGTTCTAATAAACTTTTCGCAACACCGTCATCTTCATCCAACAAACGTCCAACCATACCTTCAACTAGCCATTCCGCCATTGACTCACCAGGGTGTTGACGTGCTGTTACCCAAATTTTATTTTTGCCTTCAGCTTCTTCACCGATAACGAGCAATGACATATCACGTTTATCGATGGTATAACCCAAATGACGTAGCTCGCAATCAAAAGACATTTGTGCTGAAGAAAGGAAATCTTGATGACGCTCATAGCTGTAAGGAGTGAAGTATGCGAAGTAAACAGAGTCATACTCTGGTACGAAGTTTATCGTTAAGTTATCACCATCATATTCTGTATCAACACGAAACCATTCGTCTCTATCATAAGAAGCAAGTGCCTGATAACCCGGCCAACCATCAGGATAAGCAGAACCTTTCAGGTCACCAATCACGATTTTGTGCTCAACAAACTTTGTTGACTGTAATTTAAAGTGAAACCACTGATAAAAGTCGGAATTATTATCTTTGTTGATAGCAAGCTGAATATCTTGGGGATCTTGCGCTTGAATGACTCGAATATTACCACTATCAAACTGACTGGTGATGACCATGTATACGTCCTCTATTTAATTTTTCGCGTACTTTACCACATGCTAAAACATCAGTAAGTAGACAAGCACAAAATATTCATAGAGCTCTGTCATTCGGTGTTCGGTGGACTGTATCTTTTAGCCTGCAGTTCTCAGCTTCAAGCCTAAATAAGTGCTGTATCCCATATCACTACGAATGACCTCTAAGTTTTCATTGAGTACATAATATGTTGGATAACCACTAATATTAAAGCGAGATTTATGTTGTTCACCACCTAATAATATAGTGCCATTGACTTTATTATTCTTTGCAAAGGCTTCTATCTCCTCTTGCGATTGATAATCCAAAGCAACCCTAATGACATTATATTGGTCGGTATTCACTGCATCCAAGTTCCCGATGCTCATTTTACAAACCGCGCACCAAGGTGCGAAAAAGTAGACAAGCGTTTTCTTATCATTCGGCTCCAGTGCGTAAATTTCACCTTGTAAATCGATGAAGTTCTGCGGACTTATTTGAATAGAGCCATTCGTTTCGAGTAGGTTTCGGTTTTGCCACGTCATAAAGCCAAGAACGATAATAGCCCCTAACAGCAAATCCCTTGGCCATGAGCTTGTAGTAAAAAATGATTTGATACCAGCAAGTACACCTTTACCTTTTATTTCGGCAGTACTTTCTTGCTCTTTTTCCTGTGTATTCTCTTCCATCGCGCTTACCACTCATCGTTTGATTGAACTGCACTAGCACAATACTAGCAAAGACAAAGTCATTTAATTTAGTTTACACAGACCTCAAACAACATGAAGTTCTTTCAAAAAAAAAGCGAAAGTATCTCACTTTCGCTTTTCTATTTCGCTGTAGCTGGTGGTAGCAATGTTGGCTACCAAAACTCAGTTAACTGTTAGTAAGCGGTTCAGCACTTGGTACTAAAGGGTACTTCAAACCAGCCATGTCACGAACAACACGCATTACTTGGCAACTGTAACCGAACTCATTATCATACCAAACGTAAAGCGTTGCGCGATTCTCAGCGACAATAGTTGCTTGAGAGTCAACAACACTTGCCGCGCGAGTACCAACTAGGTCAGTAGACACGATTTCGGTAGATGCAGTGAAATCAATTTGATGCTGCAAGTCTGAGAACAAACTCGCCGTTTGCAGGTAGTCATTTAAGCTATCTTTGTCGGTTGTTGACTTCAAGTTCAAACTTAAAATCGCCATAGATACGTTTGGTGTCGGTACACGAATCGCATTACCCGTTAATTTCCCTGCTAATTGCGGATAAGCTTTCGCTACCGCCTTTGCAGCGCCAGTTTCAGTAATAACCATGTTCAGTGATGCACTTCGACCGCGACGATCCGCTTTATGGTAATTATCAATTAAGTTCTGATCGTTAGTAAATGAATGCACTGTTTCTACATGTCCGTTCTCAATACCATATTCTTCATCTAGCGCTTTAAGAACTGGCGTGATCGCATTGGTTGTGCAACTTGCGGCAGATAGAATATTGTCTGTATCGAGGATATCAGCATGATTAACACCGTGAACGATGTTTTTGATATCGCCTTTACCCGGTGCAGTTAACAATACTTTGCTTGCGCCCTTCGCTTTTAAATGCAGACCTAGACCTTCTTCATCACGCCACATACCCGTGTTGTCGATTATAATGGCATTGTTAATACCATATTGGGTGTAATCAACTTCTTCAGGACTGTTGGCATAAATAACTTGGATATAAGAGCCGTTTGCTTTTATCGCTTTGCGTTCCTCATCAACCGTAATGCTACCATTAAAAGGCCCATGCACAGAGTCTCGGCGCAATAAGCTTGCACGCTTCTCTAGGTCGCCTTCACGGCCGCCTCGCACAACAATAGCACGTAGACGCAGCTTATTGTTCTTGCCTTGTCTTTCAATTAACAGACGTGCTAACAAACGCCCTATTCTGCCGAAGCCGTATAGAACAACATCTGTTGCTTTATGCTCATCTTCAGCATTATGGACTGCTTTTAGTGCTTCATCTAAGTAGCTTTGTAAATCAGTTTGATCTTTGCCTTTGCCATAATGGAAATCAAACGCCAGTTTACCGATGTCTATTTCAACAGGCGCTAAGTCCATGTTGCTAATTGCTTCGAGTACTGGCCAACTTTCACGTAGTCTAAGCTTCACTCCCTCGTGACGTCTCACTGTGCGATGTGCCTTAATAACATCAATGGCGCTAGCGTTTAGTAAGGTACGGCCATAAACGGTGATTTCAACGCAATGATTGCGATAAAGCTTACCAATGATAGGTAGCATTTTTTCCGCGTATTCCTGACGCTCTTGCCAACTAGTGAGTAATTCCTGTTCGAACTGCTGATTCATGCAAAGTACCTTTTAAACATAGGTTGTTGAATGGGTTTCGGGGCGCATTCTATTCAAACGAGGGCCTTATGCCAAATTGTTGATAAGTTTCACTTTTTCAGAATATTCTAGAGATGCATGATGAATGTGTGTAATTTATCAACAAATACAGCAGTTAGCGCTAGACTCTGTATTGGGTTGATGTGATTTGATATCGTAAAGGCGATTGGCTTTGTCGTTCTTGGAAACGATAGAGAAGTTCAAATGCAAAAAATGTGAGCAATAAGCCCTTGTTAATACATTACTATTTAAATTTAGATAGCTATTCGGTGCGCCAGACGCAAAGAATTCGTAGGCCATGTTGGGCAGAAATTCATTTGTAAGAAATTTTCATCAAAAAAATATAGATTTGCTATGATTTCGCTCAATTATCCTTAGCTTCGAACTGCAGCGACAATGAATTCACACAGTATCGTTGTCCGGTAGGTTGAGGGCCATCTTCAAAAACATGACCGAGATGAGCCTCACATTGCTTACACACAATCTCAATTCTGCGCATACCAAGAGAGTCATCTGGACGATATAGCACGTTGGCATCCGCGCTTTGTTCATAAAATGAAGGCCAACCACAGCCTGCGTCGTATTTAGCGCCTGAATCGAAGAGTTGAGCACCACAACATTTGCACAAGTAATTTCCCGTCGACTCATTATTCAAGTACTCACCAGTATAAGGTCGTTCAGTGCCGGCCTGACGTGTTACTCGATATTCCTCAGCAGAAAGTTTTTCTTTCCAATCTTTATCAGTCATGTTCGTCATGTCAACTTTCCTCTTTTAGGCTCAAAACGGCTCACTATTTTTTTACCGCAACCATGGGTCTGTCAGGGTGATTCCATTCTATATGGTATTTTTTGCCTTCTGGTTTATCTGTGCGTGAAAAAGTATGTGCGCCGAAGAAATCACGCTGACCTTGTAATAAGTTAGCAGGCAATACATCACAGCGGTAGGAGTCGTAATAGCTTAAGGCGCTGGACATTGCCGGACAAGGTATGCCAGCAATCGTTGCTGAAGCAATGGCACGACGCCAATTTGATTGATAATCGTTGATTTGCTTGATGAAGAATGGGTCTAGCAATAAGTTCTCTAAGTGCTCATTGCTTTCATATGCTTGGGTAATCGATTGTAAGAAAACCGCACGGATGATACACCCTGCTCGCCATATCTTGGCAATCTCAGCAAAATCAAGCTGCCAGCCATGCTCTTTCGCAGCAATACTCATCAATTGAAAGCCTTGGGCGTAAGCACATATTTTGGAGCAATATAAAGCATCATGTAACTGCTTGATGACTTCTTCCTTTGAACTGTGCGTTGTCATTGAAGCATCAGGACCACTCAGTTTCTGACTTGCCGCCACCCGCTCTGACTTAAATGACGATAAACTTCTGGCAAAGACCGCTTGAGTGATGGTTTGTGCCGGGCTTCCGACTTGCAAGGCACTGACAGCAGTCCACAATCCCGTACCTTTTTGACCCGCTTTGTCCATAATCACGTCAACTAACGCGGCACCTGTTTCAGGGTCCTCTTGATCTAATACTTCAGCACTGATTTCAATCAGGTAGGAGTTCAATAAACCTTGATTCCACTCTCTGTAGGTTGCCGCAATTTCTTTTGGTGACATATTCAGGCCGTTACGCATGATATGGTAAGCTTCGCATATCAATTGCATATCTGCATATTCAATCCCATTATGTACCATTTTCACATAATGACCCGCGCCAACAGGGCCAATATAGGTAGTACACGGCTCGCCTCTTGTAACTGGTTTTCCTGGCTCAAAAGATTCAATGGGCTTACCTGTTTCAGGGTCAACCTTAGCAGCGACTGCCTGCCAAATAGATTCGATGCGAGTCCAAGCATAAGGATCACCAGAAGGCATAAGTGATGGCCCGAAGCGCGCGCCGACTTCCCCGCCTGAAACAGCCGTTGAGAAAAATACAAATTTTCCTTTGTATTTGGCTTCACGCTCAACAGAATCAGTCCACAATGAGTTTCCAGTATCTACAACGATGTCGTCAGCCTCGATACCAGCGTCAATCAAATGATGACAAACATGGTCTACAGGTTCACCTGCTGGGACTGACAAAATAATAGTATGCGGTGCTTTGAGGTTACTGAGTAACTCTGTATAAGATCGACAGGCGACAACACGCGCTTCGTCAGTGGTTCTTTCCAATTCGTCCTGTGCCAGAATGGCGTCAATTTTGGCTTGGTCCAAATCAAAACATGCAACTTTATAACCGTTGTCAGCTAGATTTAAAGTGAGGTTTTTACCCATCACACCTAAACCAATAAAGCCGATATCACATAGGCCGCTTTGTTCCGTTTGTTGCAAATGCTTGGAAGACACACTCATTAATCAATACTCATTGGATTTGAATTGCGCGGGATCATACCACCCATTTTAGGTAGGGATAAATAGCTGAATCAAAAAAGCGCGCTTTATACGTTTTTTCTAAACAGGCAAAAACAACGAGCTGGCATCGAAAACAAGGGGCTGACCGGAATAGATTGATAATCGCTAATGGCATTAATATGGGTATTCAAGACACATTCCCAGTGTTCGGAGCTGAGCAATAAGGGTAAGTTAAATTCAACATCTTCTGGTGAGCTGTTGATGCAATATAACCATTGTTGCGCTTCCTTGGTCGGTTCATTGTCACTTTCATTCAATGCCTCGATGATATGTAAGGCGAAACAGTGATGATTATCATTGGTCCAATCTTGATCTCGTTTATGAGACCCATCAACACGATACCACTCTGCTGAGGCTACATTCACTTCATTACTAAACTGATCGTCGTCAAACATCATCCTTGCCAACAGTGGATTATCTCTACGTAAGGAAACGACATGTTGTGTAAATGCTAAAAACTCTTTTTGTCGCTCATCCAAGGACCAATCGAACCAGTTTAATTCGTTGTCTTGGCAATAGGCATTATTATTACCTTGCTGAGAACGGCTCAATTCATCACCGCCCAATATATGGGGTGTGCCTTGCGATAAAATCAATGTAGCGAATAAATTACGTTTTTGTTGTTCACGTTGATGCTGTATTTCTGGTGCTTCAGTTGGTCCTTCGACGCCAAAGTTACAGCTCAGATTGTGATTATGTCCATCATGATTGTCTTCTAGGTTTGCTAGGTTATGTTTTTGTTCATACATCACAATGTCTTGTAAAGTATATCCATCGTGATAAGTAATATTGTTTACGCTGGTTTGCATAGGCCTGATGCCTTTTCTAAAAACATCACGAGAGCCCATTAATCGAGTGGCAAAATCGGCTTTTAGACCTGTATCTGAGCGCCAAAAACCGCGCACTGAATCCCTAAATTTATCATTTACTTCTAACCAATAGTCCGGGAACTGACCAAGCTGATATCCACCTGGACCGATATCCCAGGGTTCAGCGATCATCGTCACGCCTTTGAGAACAGGGTCCTGACGTAAAATTTTGAATATTGCGGCATTTGCATGGAAGTCGAATGGTTCTCGCCCTAGCGATGCAGCTAAATCAAACCGGAAGCCATCAACCCCTATTTCCGAAACCCAGTAGCGTAAAGCATCAATAATCATGTTCATCATGAAAGTGTTGGCAGCGTTGATCGTATTTCCGCAACCAGAATAATTCATGTAAGTGGGCGTATTCACTTCATCATTAATCACTTGAAGATAGGCATGTTGATGGCACAAGCCTTTGAAGGATAATATGGGACCGGGTTCACCACTTTCCGCAGTATGGTTGAAGACCACGTCTAAAATCACTTCTATACCGGCCTTATGATACTCTTGAATCATTAATTTACATTCTGACAACGCGTCCTTATTGGCATAGCGCGGCTCAGGACTAAAAAAATTAATAGGATTGTAGCCCCAATAATTCGTGAGTCCTTTTTCTGTAATATAAGGTTCTGGCATAAACGCAAACAAAGGTAAAAACTGAACGCTGGTAATCCCCAGGTCTTTTAGATGTTTGATAACGGCGGGATGACACGCGCCTAGGTATGTTCCTCTTTGCTCTTCAGGCACTTCAGGGTGCAGCTTGGTTAATCCTTTAATATGCGCTTCATAAATCACGCGATGACTTACTGAAGGTCTCTCACTATGCAATTTACAATACACAGTTTCAGGTAAATCAGTACAAGGCGTCACTACCGATTTAGGCATAAAGCCTGCATTGTCAAACACACTTTGCCCCAGTATCTCACGCTGTTCGCCGTTATAGGCATCACGCTGCCAATGCAACGGACGATTAATTTGTTTTGCATAGGGGTCTATTAACAAACGCCCGACATCCATCTCGTCATTGACTTTTCGGTGGGCTTTTGATTCGATTCGATATCCATATAGCTGACCCGCTTGCACACCACTAACAAAGCCAAACCACTTTGACTGCAGCCTTTGTTGGAGTTGAATTTGCGCAATTTCTACTTCGTTTGAATCAAACAGACATAGATAGACTTTACTCGCGTCTGGGCAGTAAATCGAAAAATTACACCCCTGCTCATCAAGGCTGGCACCGAAAGGGCTTACATTGCCTTTGCGTAGTTGAAACGCAGTACTTTGCATTGTCATTATGTAGACTCTTTCCACGCTAAGAAAATCACGCTAAGTGGTGGCAAGTTAACAACGACAGAGTGTTCACAATCATTCCACGGTGTGTTTTGCGAATCAACTTTGGGGGTATCAGCCAAATAAGCACTGCCGCCAAACTGCGCATCGTCAGTATTCAACAGGAGTGTATATTCGCCTACCTGTTCACAACCAACACGAAACTGCTCTCTAGGGATGGGAGTGAAATTAGCAATGCAAAGGACCTGCTCGGTATTATCGGCATTGCGTCTAAGCAAAGAAACAACCGATTGTTCTGCATTATTGTGGTCAATCCACCGAAAGCCGCTAGGTTCATGATCTAGTTCATGCAGTGCTGAATGCTTTTGATATACTTGATTCAAACGCTTGTATAAGGCCTGAATACCCGCGTGCTTTGGCTCATCTTGCAAGTGCCAATCTAGAGAAATATCGTGGTTCCACTCTCGGTTTTGGGCAAATTCGTTACCCATAAATTGTAATTTTTTGCCTGGGTGCGCAAACATAAAGCCATAATACGCTCGCAGATTTGCAGCCTGTTGCCATTCATCGCCTGGCATTTTTTGCAACATTGCACCTTTACCATGCACTACTTCATCGTGTGAAATAGGTAACACAAAATTTTCATCGAATGCATATACCATACTAAATGTCAGTTCACCGTGATGAAAACGGCGATAGGCAGGATCTTTGGCAATGTAATGCAGTGAGTCGTGCATCCAGCCCATATTCCACTTAAAGCCAAATCCAAGACCACCGGCATCAACGGGTTTTGAGACCCCCGCAAACGAGGTTGATTCCTCGGCTATGGTCATCGCATGTGGATGTTTCGCATAAACCTCTGTATTCATCCACTGTAACAGGCTAATAGCCTCATAGTTATGATTACCGCCGTCTACATTCGGGATCCACTCACCGTCATTTCGAGAATAATCGAGGTATAGCATTGACGCTACAGCATCTACTCTGATTCCGTCAACGTGATATTTATCAAACCAAAACAAGGCATTTGCAACCAAGAATTGTCTCACCGTTTGTTTACCAAAGTCGTAAATACATGAGTTCCAATCTGGATGCCAACCCTTGCGTGGGTCTTCGTATTCGTACAAATGCGAACCATCGAACCTAGCTAAACCGTGGCCATCTTCAGGAAAATGCGCGGGAACCCAATCAACAATCACTGCAATGCCTTCTTGATGGCATTTATCAACAAAGTACTTGAAACCATCTGGTTCACCGAAGCGACTGGTAGGTGCGAATAGGCCAACGGGTTGATAACCCCATGAGCCATCAAATGGAAACTCTGACACTGGCAGCACTTCGATATGAGTGTAGGCCATCTCTTTGACGTAAGAGACTAACTCATCAGCTAGCTCATGATAGCTTAAGTAACGACGATTTTGGTCCCCTGGTTTGCGCCAAGAACCCAAATGAACCTCATACACACTCATCGGTTTATGGTAGTGATCAATGTTCTCTCGCTGCATCCAAGCCTGATCTTGCCATTCATAAGCATCTTGGTCATAGATAACAGAACAGTGTGATGGATATTGTTGATGATGAAAGCCCAATGGGTCTGCTTTATCCGGCAATCGATGCCCTTCAGCATCTTTAATAGCGAACTTGTAGGTATCACCAGTATGCAGTTCTGGTACGAATAAGACCCAATAGCCTAGATCCGTTTTCTGCATAGGATGCTTCACATCATCCCAAAGATTAAAATCTCCAATCAACGAGACCGCAGAGGCATTTGGCGCAAACACAGCGAATCGAACACCCGATACACCTCGAGCTTCGGTCAACTGTGCACCAATTTGTTGATATAGGTTTTCTGCTTGATGGTCTACAAAATGCACTGCATGAAACGCTTCATCTTGAAATTGGTAGGGGTCGATAAAGGAGTGTTGTGTATCACCGTAATGGGCTGTTACTGAATATATAAATTTTTTGCTTCTGGATTTTGTAAATTCACAAATAAACAAGCCACTCTCTGTTTGAGTGGCTTCGCTAAGGAGTTTCTTAGACTTAGCATTGAATACCTCTACTTTTGTAGCGCTTGGTAACCACAGACTCACGCGTGTTTTGTTTTTTACTTGTGTTGCACCCAAAATAGTAAATGGGTTTGCGCAACGGCCATGCGTTAGTTCTGTAGCTACAGCCATAGAAGCTCCAATATTGTTATTTTTCGGTAAAAGTCCCGCTTACTCGCTACTTGCTGCTTTACGGCGACCACTTAAGTTCTTCGCTAAGGCAACAATATCACTATCATCAAAAATATCCTCTAAATTTCTGGATAACTTACGTTTCCAATTTGGATATTCCTTAAACGTACCTGGGATATTCACCGGCTTGTCCATTTGCAACCAGTCTTCTAGCTGAAGGCTGAGCAATGCACTTGAGCCGGTTGCCATATGTGTTTGCATGCCATAGTTAAGCTCGGTGGACATGCCAACATCATTCACATTATGGCTTACATTTTTAGTAATTGAATGATGACCATGTAAAGTGTCCAGTATATGCTGTTTATTCTCGTGACGACTATCGTAAAGCGTTGCTAGGACATCAGCATCTGGATATAGGCCGAGCTCTTTTCCTAATGCTAAATCGTCGCAGTGCCAATACCCTATTAAGGTCGGCATGTCATGGGTCGTCAGCGTAGACATAGATTGTTCTGGGTAGTGAGACGGCGAATAGAAACCACCATCCTCGGCTTGTTCGAAGAAGAAGACACGATAGGAATACATACCGTTATCGGCTAACTTTGAACGAATCTCTTCTGGCACGGTACCTAAATCTTCACCAATCACTAAACTTTGATTGCGTTGACTTTCAAGCGCTAAAATACCAAGGAGGTCTTCAACTGGGTAGCAAACATAGCCCCCTTTACTTGCATGATCGCCGCGATAAACCCACCATAAACGCAACAAAGCCATGACATGGTCGATTCTCAATGCGCCAGACGCATGCATGTTTGAAGAAAATAAATCGATGATCGGTTGATAGGCTTGCTCATACAATTTGATAGGATCCATTGGAGGCAAGCCCCAATTTTGGCCTAGCGGTCCAAGAATATCAGGAGGTGCGCCAACGGAGGCATCGATGCAGTAGAGATCTTGATTACCCCAAATTTCTGCACTTCCTTCACTCACCCCCACCGCTAAGTCACGATAGAGGCCGATGAGCATACCAGCGTCATTTGCCGCTTTGCTAGCATCTTCAAATTGCAGGGCTGCTTGCCATTGTAAAAACAGATAGAACGTGACTCTTTCTTTATTCTGCTTAGCAAACTCAGCAACAGCTGGCATGTCATATGATTTATATTCTTCAGGGAATACAGGCCATCCCCAATAATCTTTTCCATCAGCTTTCAAACGCTCTTGCAATGCTTCAAAAACAGCGAGGGTTTGCAGACTTTCCCCCCCTTCTTTTACAAATTGCTTAAAAGCCTTGTTATGCTTCGTATTTTTACTTAAATAGACAGACCGAAACTCAGTAAACACTTGGTTTAAAGCTGCTAACTTAACTTCTGCAACACCCTCATAGTCGACATATTCCGTTGCTCTGAGTTCATTTAAACGCGCTTCAAGGCCAAAACTTTGAACCCACATTTGTACGACTTTACTGTCGAATTCAGGCACTTGCTCGACATCAATATACAGATAATTCAGCCAACGACGAGAGCTTGGGCCATAAGGACTACAAGCATCTGGATTAGCAGGGTAAAGTTCATGTATAGGGTTAAGGCCAATAAAATCAGCACCTTGACAAGCCGCATTTTTGACTAGCACGGTCAAGTCAGAAAAGTCACCAATACCCCAGTTCTTTTGGCTGCGAACGCAGTACAGTTGAACGCTTAAGCCCCAAATCTTTTTACCATTTTCAATCGGTTCAGGAATAAAACACCGTTCGGGAACCTTTATGAGACGTGAGCGACCCAATTCAGCATCGCCGAGCGAGACTGTCAGTTCGTGGTAACCCATTGGTAAGTCTACATCTAAGGCAACAGCATATTCATGAACTTCCTCATCTTCCAATTCGGCCACGTTAAGCAATTGTTGCTCAACTGGTTCGATTTCAAAGCGTTGCTCTTCACCAGACTCCAATGTTAACAAAACGTTATAAACTTCAGCCGCTGTATCTATAGAAACACGCAATGGGAAGACTAAAGCTTCATCATGCTTAAATACTTGCACTGGATTGACCAAGTTTAACCATTGTTGCGTTACGCTATCTTCAACTTGTTGCTCAAGCAATGTAAGGTCATCGACCTCGTAGCCCATTGCTTTCAGCAGTTTTATCTTGGTTTCATCGGTAACCGTTGCAGGGTTACCCCAAGCATCGACAAATGCTGATTCGATGCCTCGAGAAGCGACTAAACCTTCAATAATTTGGTTCATTTAATTCTTCCTAGTTGCCTTGGTCTCAACTTTTTGATGCACCACAGACAGTTGTTAGCGTTTTTGCAACATAATTTTAACGCGCCATTATTCATTAAGTAAGTCTAATAGGAAATTGAATACGTTTGCATTACTATTTTACACTAAAAAATATGTAATTAAACAACAAAGGCTAATATAACTTTGCAATAAAAGTGGTTTTGATCAATAATTTTTGTAATTTTATTTCAATTGATGAATTTACATTCAAAAGAGGTCTCACATGGCGATTAATGTCGGAATTAATGGATTTGGTAGAATTGGGCGTTTAGTGTTACGCGCGGCTGCAACAAGAAGCGATATCAACGTAGTAGCAATCAATGACTTACTAGATTTAGACTACATTGCTTACATGTTTAAATATGATTCTACACACGGCCGCTTTGACGGCACTGTAGAGGTTGTAGGAGATAAGTTAGTCGTCAACGGCAACGAAATCCGTGTGACTGCAGAACGCAATCCAGAAGACTTAGCATGGGACGCAGTAGCAGCAGATGTAGTTATTGAGTCTACGGGCCTATTCTTAACTAAAGAAACCGCTGAAAAGCACATAGCAGCGGGTGCAAAGAAAGTTGTCATGTCAGCACCGTCTAAAGACGACACACCCATGTTCGTCATGGGAGTTAACCATGAAGAATATGCAGGTGAAGCTATCGTTTCAAACGCATCTTGTACAACCAACTGTCTCGCACCCATCGCGAAAGTCCTAAACGATACCTTCGGGATCAAAGACGGTTTGATGACAACAGTGCATGCAACAACAGCAACGCAGAAAACGGTTGATGGCCCTTCAGCTAAAGACTGGCGTGGCGGACGTGGTGCTTCTCAAAATATCATTCCTTCTTCTACCGGCGCAGCAAAAGCGGTTGGAAAAGTCATTCCTGCATTGAATGGCAAATTAACGGGCATGGCTTTCCGTGTTCCGACTGCCAATGTGTCTGTTGTTGACCTTACCGTTAACCTCGAAAAAGGCGCTAGTTACGAAGAGATCTGTAAAGTAATGAAAGCTGCAGCAGAAGGCCCTCTTAAAGGTATTCTTGGTTACACAGAAGACGCTGTCGTTTCGCAAGACTTTATCGGTGATACACAGTCAAGCGTGTTTGATGCAGATGCGGGTATTTCACTAACAGATACCTTTGTGAAAGTGGTATCTTGGTATGACAACGAAGTTGGCTACTCAAATCGAGTACTCGATTTAGTTGCGCATATTTCAGAGTAGTCGCAACGTTGACATAAAAAAGACGGCCTTCTCGCCGTCTTTTTTCTTTTCAGACCGATGGTTTGTATACTTACGCCCTACCCTTAACCGTTTTACTGATTAATTTAACTACTTGGACACACTATGCTGACTGACACAAAGATTGACTATACAGTGCTCGACACAGTGAACAGGGCGAGTATTGATAAAGTCGATATCCTTGAGATTACAAACAAGCATTGTCGAGCAAAGTTGAGTCTTTTCGGCGCACATTTACTCAGTTTTATACCACAGAAGGATCAACGCGAGCGCCTTTGGTTAAGTTCTGCGGCAATATTTGATAAAAGCAAAGCGATTAGAGGCGGTATTCCTGTTTGCTGGCCGTGGTTTGCAGACATCTACCCTGAACACCACAACGATGAATCTAACAGTCAGTCTCTTCATGCTTCACGCGATTATCCGGCACACGGTTTTGTGCGCACCCAAGATTGGGATGTGAGTGCCATTAGCGAAAGCGAAGACGAAACTAAGATCACACTTCAACCTAGTAAGCTTGGCTTGTTTGGCTTCGAAAAGTCGCTAAATGTAGAAATTGAGTTTACATTTGCTGAGAAATGCACTGTTAAACTAAGCAGCCAAAACCTGTCTAGCATTTCGCAATCAATCACCGCGGCACTCCATTCTTACTTGAATGTACCTAGTATTGATACACTAGAATTACACGGTATTGAAGGTAAGTTCATCGACAAACTGGAAGATAGTCGCTTGTTTGATAGTCCGGCGCGTTATCGTATACAACAAGAGGTTGACCGTATCCATTTAGTCGATGACAGCAACAAGATGGAAAAGGTAAGTGTCAGTTTCGATGAACGAACGACTAGCAATGTGGCTAATCTATCCGTAGCGCATACTGGACACGATTCTGTGATCATCTGGAACCCTTGGATAGATAAGAGCGCTAAGATGGCTGACATGCCCCCAGAAGGTTACAGAAACATGCTCTGTATAGAAGCTGCAATAAGCTCACCGCATTGTATCGCCCCGAACGAGAGGCATGTACTAGAACAGATAATTGACTAGAGACGAAAAACGCTCCTCAGGAGCGTTTTTTTAATGGTTTGCTTACATTCGTATTGTGCTAAATGGCGACAGCCTGTTTTGCCAACTCAGTGATAATAGACCATTGTTTATTTTCAATTGCATCCGTTGGCGCCAACCAAGAGCCACCACAACACTTCACATTAGGCAGAGCCAAATACTCTTTATAGTTACTCGGGCTAATGCCGCCGGTAGGACAGAAAGCGACATCAGGGAATGGTCCGCCAATAGATTTCAATGCTTTTACGCCGCCCGCGGCCTCTGCAGGGAAGAATTTCAAATGGTCGTATCCCGCATCTTTCGCTTTCATCAAATCAGAAATATTTGAAACGCCAGGTATCAGAGGAATAGTCCCTTCTTTACCTGCTTGCAATAAGTCGGCAGTCAAACCTGGGCTAATCGCAAACTTAGCGCCGGCCTCAGTAACTGCTTTCAGTTGCTCTCTGTTGGTGACCGTACCTGCGCCAATATAGGCGTCAGGAAGTTCTTTCGCAATGACGCGAATAACGTCCATTGCGGCTTCGGTACGAAGAGTCACTTCAAGTACGTTAATACCCCCGTCCATTAACGCTTTCGCGATTGGTACAGCATCTTCAACGTTTTCAATTACGAGAACAGGTACAACCGGTCCTTGCTTAAAGATTTCTTCTGAGGAAAAGGTCCAGTTATTCATCATCAATTAGTCTCTTTTGTTTGTTGTAATAAATAAGCTAATGCGCCAAGCAATCCATGATCGGGCTCATTAATTAAGTAAGTAGGAATATTTTCTACATAGCCTGCAAAGTTACCTTTCGCCTCAAACTGCTGACGAAACTCACTGTTTACAAAGAATTCGCCTAAACGTGAGGCAATGCCACCGCCGATGAAAACACCACCCGTAGTACAAAGATTTAGTGCCAAATTGCCAGCAAAACTGCCCATAATCCGACAGAACTGCGTAACAGCAGCGACACACAGTGTATCTGTGCCTGCGAGGGCACGCTCAGTGATATCAGCAGGATCATTATAATCTTCAGGCTCTCCAGCGTTAACCGCTAGTGCACTATAGATATTCACGATACCGCGGCCAGAGAGTACCTCTTCAGCAGATACACGACCTAACTTTTCTTTAAGGTAACGCCAAATCACGATGTCTATTTCATCATTTGGTGCAAAGTCAACATGACCACCCTCACCGTCTAAGGTCTGCCAACCAGCAGCAGTTAAGGTTAGATGTTCAACTCCCAAGCCCGTGCCAGGTCCAAATACGACGATGTTCCCTTTCGGGTCAGCTTCACCTCTACCAATTTTTATGACTTGATCGGCAGATAAGGTTGGCAAAGAATGCGCTACTGCCGAGAAGTCATTGATAACGTGTAACTGCGATAGGGACAATTCATCGCGCAAGGCTTTTTTGGAGAATTGCCAAGTGTGGTTTGTCATTTTAACTAGATCATGATTAACAGGGCATGCAATAGCAATGCAACCATGCTCGAAGCTGTCTTGTCCCACATCATCACCGAATTGAGTAATTGCCTCAGCAATTGTGTCAAACTCAGTACATAGATACTTTTTAATAGCTTTTATTTGGCCATTTTCAATTTGGGCCAAACGTATATTGGTCCCACCGACATCAGCGACGAACATGTTACTCATATTTATTACTCTTGCTCAAAAAACAGTGAACAGGCGCCTTCTTCAGCTCCTGACAAAGATGCTCGCATGCCTGCGAATAACTCTCTACCCATGCCTACATGGCTATCGCTTAGACTCGCAACGGCAGGTTCACGCGCAGCTAACTCGGCATCATCAACATGTAAAATAAACTCACCTGTTGCCGTATTCAGCTCAATCAGATCACCATCGTGAACTTTGGCAATTAAACCACCTTTATAAGCTTCAGGCGTTAAATGAATAGCAGCAGGTACTTTACCCGATGCTCCTGACATGCGGCCATCTGTCACTAAAGCCACTTTGTACCCTTTGTCTTGTAGCACACCTAGTGGCGGTGTTAAACGGTGTAGTTCTGGCATACCAATGGCCGATGGACCTTGGAAACGTACGACAACAACACAGTCTTTGTTAAGCTCACCATCTTGGAATGCTTTATCTAGTGCATATTGGTCTTCAAATACCACGGCAGGCGCTTTGATGTGGCAATTAGGATCGCGCAAAGCTGAGGTTTTCATGACTGCTCGTCCAATCTTACCTTCTAAGACAGATAGGCCACCGTCTGGTTTAAACGGTTGCTCTACTGTCGCAAGCACTTCTTTGTCCAAGGATGCTTGTGGGCCATCTTCCCAAACCAATTCGCCGTCACGAAGCTTAGGTTCTTTGGTATATTGCTCTAAGCCTTTACCACAAATAGTGTTCACGTCGTTATGCAGCAAACCAGCATCTAAAAGCTGCTTGAACAACAAGCTCATACCGCCAGCAGCGGTAAAGTGGTTGATATCAGCAGAACCATTAGGATAAATACGAGTTAATAGTGGAGTGGCTTTAGATAAGTCAGAAAAGTCATCCCAATTTACGATTAAACCAGCAGCTCTTGCAACGGCAACTAAATGCATTGTGTGATTAGTTGAACCACCTGTGGCTAACAAGGCAACAATACCGTTAACCATAGCTTTAGCATCAACAATATGACCAATCGGCATATAGTTTTCACCTAAATCCGTTAAGCGTGTTGCTTGCACGGATGCGGCCTTGGTCAATGCATCACGTAAAGGTGTACCTGGGTTAACAAATGAGGCTCCCGGCAAGTGCAGCCCCATGACTTCAACAACCAGTTGGTTACTGTTTGCAGTACCATAGAAAGTGCAGGTTCCTGCAGAATGATAAGACTGAGACTCGGCTTCCAATAATTCATCACGGCCAACTTTACCTTCTGCGTAAGCTTGTCTTACTCTGGCTTTTTCTTTGTTTGGTAGACCTGATGGCATTGGGCCCGCAGGTACAAAAACAGTGGGTAAATGACCGAAGCTAAGGCCACCGAGCAAGAGACCGGGGACGATTTTGTCACAAATTCCCAACATCACAGTGGCATCAAACATATTGTGCGATAGGGCAATAGCTGCGCCCATGGCTATATTATCGCGACTCATCAGGCTTAGTTCCATACCGGCATTACCTTGCGTCACACCGTCACACATTGCCGGAACACCACCAGCAAATTGAGCGACACTGCCCACAGATCTCACTGCATCTTTAATCTGCTGCGGATAGCTTTCATATGGTTGGTGAGCTGACAACATGTCGTTGTAAGAAGATATAATCGCCACATTGGCTTTTGTCATGCTGCGTAGGTCTGATTTGTCATCTTTATTACAAGCAGCAAAACCATGAGCTAAGTTGCCGCAAGATAACTCGCCGCGCAGTGGACCTTGCTTTCTAGCTCTTTCAATTTTTGCTAAATACGCAGCACGCGTGTCTTTGCTACGTTCAATAATTCGTTGTGTTACTTCTTGGATAATTGGATTCATCATATTCTCCTAAGGTGCCCACATTAATTCAACAGTCGCTTTGTCACACACTGCTTTAATCGGCTTTTCGAGTTCACTTGCATTCTCAATGGCATCGTTAAGTACATCTAACTTTTTTTGCCCGGTCAAATGTAAGAATACATGTGCACTACTCACTAAAGCCTTCAAGGTGAAGGACATTCTTTGATGTGGCGCAGTCGTGGGTTGCGTTGCTATAAGCATAGCAGGTGAATTGAGATCTAATCCCGCTTCTACTTGCGCACTGCACGGAAATAATGATGCTGTATGACCATCTTCCCCCATTCCTAATATGACAATATCAAAGGGTAAACCCACGTCTTCAAACGTACGCGTAAGCTCATCGACACCATCCTCGGCATTATCATGTTGCGTCTTCAAGGCAACAAATCGGGCAGCGGCAGCTTTATCCTGTAGTAGGTTTTCACGGACTAGCTTCTCATTACTAGCGGCATCTTGGTTATCAACCCAACGTTCGTCAGCCAAGGTAATCGTGACTTTTGACCAATCTACGGGACGAGAGCATAGCGCTTTGAATAAAGGTAGCGGCGTACTACCACCACTAACTACGAGGCTAGCTTTACCTTTCTCACTAATTGCTTGCTTTAATGTATCGGCAATGCGCTGGCTAAAAACACTAACCAGCTCATCAGCAGAAGTAAACGTGTGTGTGTGTAAACTCATAGTTATCCCCTACTTCCTTAGCACTTTGCTTTCGTACCACGAGCGCTCTTCACGCGCTAGCAATGCTATTGAAGAAACAGGTCCCCATGTACCTGCCTGATATGTAGCTGGAGGCTCATTGCTCGCATCCCAAGCTGCTCTGATTGAATCAACCCAAGTCCAAGCTTGTTCAATCTCATCACGGCGGACGAACAAAGCTTGGTTGCCGATCATGACTTCTAACAGTAACTTTTCGTAAGCATCCGCGATACGGTCTTCGGAGAAGGCTTCTGAGAAACTCAAATTCAGTTTCGACTTTTGCAGATCCATAGAACCAGAACTTGTTAGGCCTGGCACCTTATTCATCACAGTGATTTCGACACCTTCATCTGGCTGTAAACGGATCACAAGCTTATTTTGAGGCAAGGTAGCAAAGCTGTCGCCGAATAAATTATGCGGCTGTCGTTTAAAATAAATAACCACTTCACTGGTTTTATTTGGTAAACGCTTACCTGTACGCAAATAGAATGGCACGCCGGCCCAACGCCAATTATCAATTTCAGCTTTAATAGCAACAAACGTTTCCGTCGTACTTTTTTCGTTCGCATCAGGTTCGTCAAGGTAACCCGGGACTTCTTCACCACGAACAAAGCCAGAGACGTATTGGCCACGCACGGTTTTTTCTGCAACATTGCTAGCATTGATTGGACGCAAAGCTTTCAATACTTTTAGTTTTTCATCACGAATACTATCTGCGTCTAGGGTTGTCGGTGGTTCCATGGCTACTAAGGACAATATTTGCAGTAAGTGGTTTTGAACCATATCGCGCATCTGGCCAGCGTCGTCAAAGTATCCCCAACGCCCTTCAATGCCTACCGATTCAGCAACACTGATTTGAACGTGATCAATACAGTTATGATCCCAGTTAGTTGCGAAGATACTGTTTGCAAATCGCAAAGCAATTAGGTTAAGTACCGTTTCTTTGCCAAGGTAATGGTCAATACGATAGATCTGCTTTTCGTCGAAAAACTCAGCGACTTGCTCATTAATGACTTTAGACGACGCTAAATCATGACCAATTGGCTTCTCAAGTACGACGCGTACGCTTGGGTCGATGACCTTTGCAGCATCCATCCCTTGGCAAATATCACCATAAATAGAAGGTGGTGTTGCGAAATAACACACCATCGTGCGAGATACATCTACATGCTCGCACAGCTTCTTATAATCCTCAGGGTTTTTCATATCTATTTGGACATAATCCAAACGTTCACTGAAACGCTTCCATGTATCTTTGCAGATCGCTTCGCTGGTAAATTTTTCTATATTCTCTTTAACTTCTTTTGCATAGTCCTTTTCAGACATATCTTGGCGTGCCACTCCGACAATCGTCGTGCCACCGTTAAGTAAGTTTGCTTTTTCTAGCTGATAAAGAGAAGGGAGTAATTTACGTCTTGCGAGGTCACCCAGGGTGCCGAACAACACGAAATCAATTGGTTCATATCCAGTACTAGTAGTCCCAGTATCTATACTCATAGTAGCCTCTGTGCATGGCAAGCATGCGAATTTGTAATTATTGACAGGTAATTATCGCCTATAGTAAACAACAAATGTAGTAATATTACAACCAAAACTCATGCAAAACTGACGGTAAATTAACAAAATAACAACAGATTCATTATCTCCTTTTCCTTCGCATTTAAATTCGCCTATTAATCATACAAATCCAAGGCAAATATGGCGATAAGACCCTCGAACAGTCTAATTAGTGAAATATGGTGGGCACGATTAATCCCAGTATCCATACTCTTTGTAAGGACTAATATAGATTATTTGTAAATTATTTTTGTCAAAAACTTACAACAAAAATGACAAGAGCAAAAAATAAACGTAGTATAATTACAGTTTAATTCATTAAATATCATTGAATTGTTATAACTCAGGTTTCATCCGTATTGATATAAAGGGTGATGCGAAGGGTTATCAGCAGAGTATTATGCATGAACATTCTAGAAAAAATAACACGACAAAAAGCGGATTTTAGTAAATCCGAGAAAAAAGTAGCTGAGGTCATCCTTGCTAATCCTCAAGTTGCCATTCATTCTTCAATCGCTACATTAGCAAAAATGTCCAATGTGAGTGAACCTACAGTCAACCGCTTCTGCCGAAGATTAGACACCAAAGGCTACCCAGACTTCAAACTCCACCTTGCACAAAGCTTGGCGAACGGAACACCTTACGTAAACCGCCACGTGGATGAATACGATGGTCCATCTGAATATACGAATAAAATCTTCGAATCCACTATGGCATCACTCGAAGTCGCTCGTCAGTCGGTGGACGTTGCCACAGTAAATCGCGTGGTTGATTTGCTGACTCAAGCGAAAAAAATATCCTTTTTTGGCATGGGAGCTTCTTCTTCTGTCGCTCACGATGCCTTGAATAAATTTTTCCGGTTTAATGTACCGGTTGTCTACTTTGAAGATACCTTAATGCAACGCATGAGTTGTATGAATTGTACCGAAGAAGATGTGGTTGTATTGATCTCGCATACCGGACGTACCAAAAGCCTTGTTGAGATAGCCCAAATTGCTCGAGCAAATGACGCTGTGGTTGTGGGTATTACCTCTGGCGACAGTCCTTTAGCGAAAGAGTGTAATTATGTTTTATCGTTGGCAGTACCAGAAGATACTGACTTATATATGCCAATGGCGTCACGCATAGCTCAGCTAACTCTTATTGACGTCCTCGCGACAGGGTTTACTTTGCGCAGAGGCACTAAATTCAGAGAAAACTTAAAGCGAGTAAAAGATACCTTACGAGGTAGTCGCTTTACAAAAACCGACAATTAATTGTAAGAAATTTTCAGAGCTGAAATAAAAGAGTCATTTTAAAACTGTTTAATACCTTATCAAAACAACGAGAACCGAGTAAAAATATGTCGCGTAGAACAAAGATACTAGCAACTTTAGGTCCAGCAACGGATACACAAGAAACAATAGAAGCTATTATAGCTGCCGGTGCCAACGTAGTGCGTATGAACTTTTCGCATGGTAATGCTCAAGATCATATTGAACGAGCAAACAAGGTAAGAGCAGCGGCCAAAAAACTGAATAAATACGTGGCTATACTCGGTGATTTACAGGGGCCTAAAATTAGGGTTTCGCGTTTTGTTGACGGCGCGGTGAAACTCGATGTTGGACAAGCGTTTGTTTTGGACGCTGAGCTAGGCGTAAATGATGGCACAGATCAAATTGTTGGTATAGATTACAAAGCCCTACCCGACGACGTGAGTCGTGGCGACTTATTGCTATTAGATGATGGCCGCATTCAACTAGTTGTTACAGCGGTTGAAGGTAGAAAAGTCATTACTAAAGTCACCGTTGGTGGCAAACTTTCCAATAATAAAGGTATCAACCGTCAAGGCGGTGGACTTTCGGCTGAAGCACTGACAGAAAAAGATAAAAGAGATATTCTGACCGCCGCTGAAATCGGTGTTGACTATTTAGCGGTCTCCTTCCCTCGTTCTGGTGCTGACTTGAATTACGCAAGAGAGTTGGCCCAAGCAGCAGGCTCGAATGCGCAAATTTGTGCAAAAGTAGAACGTGCAGAGACGGTGGCTTGCGATGAAGCAATCGATGATATTATCTTAGCATCAGACGCTGTGATGGTTGCTCGTGGTGACTTAGGTGTTGAAATTGGTGATGCTGAATTGGTTGGTGTTCAGAAGAAACTGATCGCTCGCTCGCGTCAACTCAATAGAATAGTGATTACCGCTACGCAAATGATGGAATCGATGATAGAAAGCCCGATGCCAACTCGTGCCGAAGTCATGGATGTAGCCAACGCGGTTTTAGATGGTACTGATGCTGTGATGCTCTCTGCGGAAACCGCTGCTGGTAGTTACCCAGTTGAAACAGTAGAGGCGATGTCTCGCGTGTGTGAAGGTGCTGAGAGTCACCCAAGTGTGAAAATTTCAAAACATCGCTTGGATGAATTCTTCAAAGACGTGAGTGAAACAACCGCAATGGCAGCTGTTTATGCAGCAAACCACTTACCAACGATAAAAGCGATTGTTGGCCTAACCGAGAGTGGTACCACACCGAAACTGATGTCGAGAATTACCACATCCTTGCCTATCATTGCGATGTCACGCCACATTGCCACCTTAAATAAGATGGCTCTTTATCGTGGAGTGATCCCTTTGCATTTCGATTCAACAAAATCAAAGCCAGGTTCTATGACCGCTGACGTTATTGCCGCACTTAAAGAGTCAGGCCTGATGGAAATTGGCGACCAAGTGATGTTGACCTACGGAGATCAAATGGAAACTGTTGGCGCTACTAACGCATGTAAGATTGTGACTATCGTTTAAGCGCTTGCTGCAGACAATTGATGAAATAGACAAAGCCCTCTACTGATACAGAGGGCTTTTTCAGATAAATTCACCGCCCTCTTTTGCTTGTTTTAACACTATATTAAGCCGGTAATGCTTACCTTTCTCTACCTTATCCGTGTGCGCTTTTATTTCACTTCCTTCTTTGAAGCGCAGTAGGTAAACGTCAAACATCAGTAGCCATTTACTACCAAGCAAAAACATTTTGTCATAACCAGATAATTGGCGGCCTTTTTCCCATCTAAAAAGTTTCAATAATGAGCTCATAGTGTTCTTGGAACATTACGCCTTGCTAAGCGGAAAATAATGGTTAGCTATAATCGCAAAGCGATGATCAACTGTTATTTTTCCGTTTGAGCAAGTTGTTATGTGATTTTATTAATCACCGATCTTCCGGTTTGATGTGTTTAGCTTTTATTGAGAACTCTTTAAGCTCATCAATACTATATTTGGTATGCACTCTTTCAGTTGAAGGAGGCTGATGGTTAATACTTAAACCTTTACGCCTAGCCATTTTAGGTCGAATAGGTCGAGGAGCAAAACCACCACCACAATTTGGGCATACATTTTCTAGTATTTCGTTTACACATGTTACACAAAAAGTGCATTCGTATGTGCAAATCATTACTTCATTGGAATCTGGTGCTAAGTCTTTATCACAGCATTCACAATTAGGTCTAATTTGTAGCATATTTCAAACTCCGTTTTGATTCACCAGATAGCTAATAGATAGAATACTAAAACAAAGTAGAAGATTGGAGCGATATCCCAATAACCATAACTACTATCGCGCATAAATTTTAAATGTGCAAATCGCCAACACCCAATGAAAACTACCAGATAAAATGCAAACGCAATAGCAGGTATAGAGGCTATCAATTTTTCATCGGAAAATCCGACACCAAACGTCAATGTCATCAGAGACACAAACATCGAAACTGGCAAAAGTATAAAACCACCAATTATCAAAAGTAAATTTCGGCTTATCCAGCTCATACACTTTTAGTCATAATACACTTTGCGTAAGCGGCGTTGGCCGCTCTTGGCGATGTCCGCTTCAATTTCTTTGTTATGTTTCACTTCCACGCCTTGTTGTCAGATGAAACAGATGTGTTGAACAACGACTAGTACTTCCAACCATCATTAGCAAGCACCTCACAGTCAGAATTTTGAATACAAGAATGAAGTAATGCAATTGGGTCTGAAATATGGGCAAGGTCCAATTTGTCTTTTAGAATAGACTTAGCCTTATTGTAATCAGGATACTCTTCATTATATTCGGCAAGCATGAACTGTGCTGTTTTTCTCATTTCAGAAAGTTGACCACCACCTGAAAATTTAAGTAAGTCGAACCAATATGGTATTTCGATAATCATAGAAACAAATTCAGTTAGATCGTTACCAAGTTTTCCTGCTTGACCTTCAGATGAAATGAATAATATTGAACGTTTTTCGATTTCCCTTTCACCATAAGCTACATAAACACCACCGGAACCTTCTCCAGCAATTATTTCTGTAGAATAGTTTGGAGATAGTGTTATCCAGTCTGTATTTTTATCAATATTTAGTAATTCAAAGTCGAGATAATCACCTAGGCACTTGATCACTTCACTATCAAAAAGGTCTAAATATTTAAACATGCTCGATGATTCCGCGTGAAACATAACACTTTGAATAAGCGGTTTGTGGCGTTCTTCCACAGTTCCGGTTAATGGTTTTTTTAGGTAACCGGTAACTCCGAGCTATCAATTGAAAATATAGGTTTCTCAACTCTATTAGTAATTGTGAAAATTGAGTCACGCCATGCTCCGTGGAAAAGAATAAACCAAGTAGAGTCCCTGAATTGGTTCGAAAATAATTGCTTTGAGTATAAAACACTACCACTCTTGTCAAACAATGCAAAGTTGATATCTATCCCGCCAATTTTATAAGTTAGGGTCGTAGTAGCTCGAATATTCCTAGACTTATTCCATTTGCTGGTTTTTTTATGTATTCGTTCCAACTGGAAATCACAACCTAAGACCTTTTCAGCAATTAGATCAATGGTGTTTAAAATCTCAAAAGGTACGTTGAGCCTATTTCCTACAATTTTAAGTGAATCAGTTAGATAATAAAGAGACTTAACACATTTACTATGGTCGGTAAGCTCGCAAAAATCATCGAATATAAAGTCATCTCTTTTATAAGCCGCTATTCCATCAGATCGTGGTGGGATGTAATCCTCACCTGAATATCTTCCCAGATATACATTCAGCTTTGCCAACCCTGCAAAATCAAACTTATCAGGCAGATATATACAAAAAATATCTTCAACTAAGTTCCAATAGTTCATCAAGTACTTATTTTGTTCAAGCTTCTCTTTACTCGATTTACCACCGTTAACTAATTGAACATCGCGAAGTATCATAAGGTTACCTAACACCAAATAAGCAGTAGCTGTGCGCTCTTCCCAGATATCCGTCTTCATTTTCTTTGTTATGCCTAAACACTAATTTTACCTTCGATCCACCATTCTATGTATTTTTGCATACTTGGCGCTACCCAACTTCGACTATCACATTCATGGCTCCAAACAAAAACATCATCTCGCCTTACTTTGTTACCTTGCAGTGGAAAGAAGAATTGGTCACCATTTCCTGCATCTGCAAAAAATAACATTGAATTAAATGGCATATAGAGCTCGGAAAAGTCAACACTCTCACGAAATTGAATGTTAGTAGCAATAATCGTATCCAAAGGCCAAACTAAGCCTAAGTCATATTCACCGAGCACACCATCAGTCTCTAGAAGACATGACTTCAAACAATCAGGTAGTTTCAAGTCAAGTTTACTTTCTGCTTGGGCAATGTCCGATGTGTCTGCGCGATGTGCAAATCGACATTCTTTGCCTAAACCTTCAATCAACAATTTCCACATTACTCAATTCCATGGTGAGCATAACGTTAAGCTAAGGGGCAAATGCGTGTACGGCATAACTTGAAGAGGCCGTAGATATATTTTTCCCAGCGACCGAAAGGGAGAGACTTGAGCGCCTCGTTAGGTGCCAAACCATTGTTTTCCTTCCAGATCTTTTTTTAGTAATAAGAATGCTGGTAGCGTAATTACCATGAATACATATCCCACAAGTGATTTTTCATTTGCATTGTAAAAGTATTGAATTCCAAATATCAAATCTAGGAAAAAGCAAAGAAATCCAAATACAGCAACGAAAACTACGTTTCCTCTCAGACACCCAAAATGTTCAGCGCGAATACTACAACTGGTTGTAAAACTAACAGCAATTAAAGAAGCTAAAGTAAATCCTAAGCCTTGGCCAATAATTAGGTTTGAATAGTTAGTAACCCTTATTGCCACAGTCAACAAAAAGACTAATCCAGAAAATATCAATAAAACATCAGCAATTTTAGACATAGGCACTTAACACCAAATTAAGCGGCTTTTCCCACTCTTGGCAATGCCAGCTTTACCTTTTTTGTTATATGACGGGCTCAATTTGATTCACCAGATAGCTAATAGAAAGAATACTAAAACAAAGTAGAAGATTGGAGCGATATCCCAATAACCATAACTACTATCGCGCACAAATTTTAAATGTGCAAATCGCCAACAACCAATGAAAACTACCAGATAAAATGCAAACGCAATAGCAGGTATAGAGGCTATCAATTTTTCATCAGAAAATCCGACACCAAACGCCAATATCATCAGAGACACAAACATCGAAATTGGCAAAAGTATAAAACCACCAATTATCAAAAGTAAATTTCGGCTTATCCAGCTCATACACTTTTAGTCATAATACACTTTGCGTAAGCGGCGTTGGCCGCTTTTGCCAACGTCCAGTTATGGAGTTGTTTTACCTCAAGCTGTTTAGCAAGACTTGTCGCCCGCTAGCCATTTTTTGAGTTTTAAATCTACATCCCATGGTTCAGCCATAGAAACACTCCCCTCTTCAATAGAAACTGTTACAGGTTGAGGTGAGGGCAACAATATGATTCGAGCGAATGGCATGAAAGGTATATCAGAATTATCGCGTCCAATAGTAAACACAATTTTGTCACCTTCTCGTGTTTTTCGAGTTGATATATCGTCATTACTAATTGATGCCGGGATAGTCCAGCAAACGCTTGTGTATTCATCAATAAGGCTAATCGAATCATTCATATTGGAATCAAGCGAGAATCTAGATGTCTCACCACTGGGTGCAGAAACGCAACCGAGTATAGTGATGCTTACTACTAAAAAAACAACGTATTTCACAACTTCCTCCTTGAGGT
>NZ_JAVRID010000012.1:0-67889 GCF_031846205.1 Alteromonas sp. W364
GTTTTGTACTCATGAAGCCTTATTTGAAGATTGTTATAAGTTTAGTTTCGATTCATTTGCTTGTCGCCATACTGCCGAGTTTGCTAATTGAAAATAAGACTACGGCAACTATTATTTATTATTCTATATTTTTTGTATTACAAATCGCTTCGGATCTAGGTTTAGCAGTATTTGGAGTGATTACTGAAGACACCTTCATGGCCCCGATTAATTTATTAGGTTGGAGTTTTATTATTCTCTTCTGGTCTGTTGCCCATTCTCTTCTGGGATATATTGTATTAAGGATGTTCAGATTAAATCAGCGATGATTTTAAACTTATATATTGCTCGTTCTTTCAAGAGTCTCTCTCATCTGTTTTTAGTGAGTTAATTTCGGGTTCGCGAGCATTCGTTGTTTGGTCCACGCTACCAACCAATGTTTGCTGTATTAGCGCCAAACGAGTATTGTTTTACCTAAATGGTTAACGCAAGGAGGCATTAAATGTTTTATCAAAGCCAAGTTAAATCAACCTGTCCTAACAATCGCATAAACGCACTCCCTTCGGTCGCTGGGACATCATTACGTGCGGCTGCACGAAATGCTGCCCGTTATGCGGGGTGTTATGTGTCAAAGGAGATTTAAACATGGAAGATTTTTATTGGTATCTGATTCTCTCAATTTATTTGTTTTTGAACATATCAGTTTCCGTTTTTCTCTTTAAAAGAGATGACCTAGATAATTTTCAAAAATGTGCTCAAACCTTCTTTACATGGCTTATTCCCATTATAGGGGCTCTCATTTTCTGGCAAATAAATAGAAGTCACGATGCGCAGTACAAAGAGGCAAAGGCCTTTGGTGGTGGAGCGCATAAAACTGGGAGTTATGACTCCGCAGGGGACGGAGGTAGTGGTGACTAATACCACATAACAAAAGACTATGGCGCAAGCTCGTTCTTTCAAGAGTCACCTTCAGCTGTTTTTAATAAGTTAATTTCGGGTTCGCGAGCATTCGCTGTTTGGTCCACGCTACTAACCATTAGTTGCTGTATCAACGTCAAACGAGTATTGTTTTACCTAAATGGTTATCGTAAGGAAACATGGAATGTTTTATCAAAACCGCACCAAACCAAAACAACATAACAATCGCATAAACGCACTCCCTTCGGTCGCTGGGACATCATTACGTGCGGTTGCACGCAATGATGCCCGTTATGCGGGGTGTTATGTGTCATGAATAATTACACTTCCTATGCGTTTATATCTGTACTCTTAGGTCTTATTATGTTTTTTGCCTATCAGTCATTTGCTCCCAACGATAAAGGTATTGATGTTCTGCGTCCATCGAAAACCCCTTCTATTATTTGTATCTTCGATGATTGCGGGATACATCATGTTTCCATAGAGAAAAGTGGGCTAATCAATTTTAACTCGCAGTATATAAGTGCAGAGGAGCTTGGGTCTCACCTGGCTGCAGACCATGAGGGTTGTGAGCTTATGAGTGTTTCCATTTCTGCGCCCGCAGATTTTGATAGTGGCAAAGTGATAGAAATTACAGATATATTAAAAAAGGATTCGGAGAATGTTAGCATAGTTTGGTTAGTAAAATGAAACTAACAATTGTTGGAAGCTCTTTCTTTCAAGAGTTACTCTCATGTGTTTTTAATGAGTTCTTTTCGGGTGCGCGGGCATAAGCTGTTTGGTCTACGCTACTAACTCTCAGTTGCTGTATCAGCGTCAAACGAGTAATGTTTTACCTAAATGGTTATCGCAAGGAGACATGGAATGTTTTATCAAAATCGCACCAAACCGAAACAACATAACAATCGCATAAACGCCCTCCCTTCGGTCGCTGGGACACCATTACGTGCGGCTGCACGCAATGCTGCCCGTTATGCGGGGTGTTATGGAGTGTCAATATGATCGATGAGTCGGGTATCAATATTTTTATTCTTTTAGGTCTAATGTTCTCAACAGTGATTCTTTACCAGGGCTACTTAATTGTTGCAAAAAAGTGCATTGAGCTAGCGGGATTAAAAAACCCTGAAGGCTATATAGACTTTGAGAAAGTCGTTTTTCATATGGGTTTAGCTAGGTTAGTTACCGGTTTCTTATGTGTTGCTATTTGTTTCTCTTACTTGTTTGATATATTTCCACTGAAAGTCATGTTTTTTGCGATGCCAGCAAGTATTTTGCCAGCGGTTATCGCAATAATGATAATAAATAAACGTTACGTTAAGCTAAATTAAACAAGTGCCAAGTCTATTTGCGTCTGGTGGTGGCTCTCCCTTTCAAGAGTCACTCTCACCTGTTTTTAAATCGCTATTTTCGGGTTCGCGAGCGCATAATGTTTGGTTCACGCTACCAACCTTCAGTTGCTGTATCAGCGTCAAACGAGTATCGTTTTACCTAAATGGTTAACGCAAGGAAACATGGAATGTTTTATCAAAACCACAATAATTTCAAGCGACATAACAATCGCATCAACTCACTCCCTTCGGTCGCTGGGACACCATTACGTGCGGCTGCACGCAATGCTGCCCGTTATGCGGGGTGTTATGTTTTAGGTATTTCAGGAAGAATTAATGCACTCTGAACTAGAAAGAAACATTCCGAGCAATTCAAATTGGGAAGGATCATTTTATGAGCGACTTGCTGAGTACGGTGAGTGGGATTCAAAATCATTTTGGGCACTTCATTTAGAGTTATTAAATATTGCCAAGCTCCAGAAAGTCAGTTTACCCGTCGAACAAAATTTGGCTTATATGCTTTTATATCTTCAACAAAAAGTTCTTAATTTAATTTCCGCTCACTTTACAAAAAATGATGTTTACGAAATTAATAATATTAATACTGAAAAACTCTACGAATACAAAGAGCGGTTCGAATTGGCTATTTTGGGTGCTATATCAGGAGAGGTTTTACCTGAAACCTCGTTTGACTTGGTTAATCCATTAGTAAAAAATGCCTAACAAACGACTATGGCGCAAGCTCGTTCTTTCAAGAGTCACTCTCTTCTGTTTTTAATGAGTTGTTTTCGGGTTCGCGAGCATCAGTTGTTTGGTCCACGCTACTAACCTTCAGTTGCTGTATCAACGTCAAACGAGTATTGTTTTACCTAAATGGTTAACGCAAGGAAACATGGAATGTTTTATCAAAACCGCAATAAATCTAAGCAACATAACAATCGCATAAACGCACTCCCTTCGGTCGCTGGGACATCATTACGTGCGGCTGCACGCAATGCTGCCCGTTATACGGGGTGTTAGCGTGCTAGGTAAATAGATCGCTATGAGAGCCAATTCTTGCTAGCTTTAATATGTTGGAATCAACTTTATAAATTAAAACCAAATCAGGCATTATATGACAGTCTCGATATTCGGACCAATTGCCTGAAAGTGAATGGTCTGAGTATTTTGGAGCAAGGTGCTCACCTTTTTGCAAAGTCGAAATTACGTTACCAACTTCAATAATATCGGGTATTGATAATTTAGTTATTTTCTTAAAATCTTTCTTGAATTGGTTCGAGTATTCAAGGCTAAACATTGTCTAGCTTACCCTCGCTCAAGTGAGAGAGGAGCTCATTTGCATCATCAGCTTTGTTTCCTAAACCACTCTCTAGCTGAAGGATTGCCGCTAGTGTATCTTCATTAGGGCGTTTTGCTTTTAAATCAAAAGGTATACCGCCATGATTGATAACAGCTTTAGCAAAAAGCTTAATTGCTTGTGATGGACTTAAACCAACTTCGTCGCAGATATAAGTAAACGCAACCTTTGTATCGTGGTCTATTCGAGTGCTTAACATTTCTGTTTTCATAAATCACCTCATGTATTACATTGTCATACATTGTATTCTAATATGCTTCGTTTTTCTACAGTTTTGATTTAGGTATAAGCTCATTCTTTCAAGAGTTACTCTCATCTATTTGTCAGAAATTCTATTACGGGTTCGCGAGCATTCGCTGTTTGGTCTTCGCCATCGAACATCAGTTGTTGTCTAACCGTAAAACGAGTACGATTCAAACTGAATGGTTAACGCAAGGAGGCATTAAATGTTTAATCAAAACCGAGTTAAATCAACCGGTGCTAACAAACGCATCAGTTCACTCCCTTCGGTCGCTGGGACAAGCTTACGGGCGCATTTCGCTTCGCTCAAAAGCTGCACCCATAAACTTGCCCTCTATGCGGGGCGTTATTTGCCTTCGAATATCAGTTGACAAGGTACGGCATTGCCGTATTATTGTAATATGGTTTTTATTGAAACAAGTCTCTTTACTAAAATACTCTCCGAATACTTATCTGATGATGAGTACAGAGCACTGCAATCCTACCTGCTACAGAAACCAGATGCAGGCGATATTGTCAGAGGTTCGGGCGGTGTTAGAAAAGTGAGGTGGGCTTCTTCAGGAAAAGGTAAAAGTGGCGGCATACGCGCTATTTACTATTGGAAGAAAGCAGAACATGAAATTTGGATGCTTACTTTGTATAGTAAATCGGAACGCTCAACTATTGCAGGCCATATACTGAAACAAATAGCGGAGGCAATCGACAATGAGTAATCGAGATATTGGTGCCGAAATATTAGCTGGTATAAATGAGATTAAGGAATACAAAAAGGGAAAGGCCTCCCTCAGAACAACAGAACTTAGTGAGCCTTCCGCGCCACAAGTAATTCGTTCAAAACTAAAAATGTCTCAAGTTATGTTTGCTGGATTACTAGGCGTAAGTACAAGAACCTTGCAGGATTGGGAGCAAGGGCGAAGAAATCCTCAAGGGCCAGCAATAGCTTTATTGAGAATTGCTGAGCAACATCCTGAAGTATTTAGTGAATTAAGATAGATGTAGGGGCAAATAACAAAACTATGAAGACGGACATGCCAGAAGAGCACTGGCCTGCCGCTTATAGTAGGTGTTATGTTTCTCTTGTTTTGTGATGCGCACCGCGCTACACTCATTTCATGATCAAATCGTTCAAGCATAAAGGCCTTAAGGTGTTTTACGAAAAAGGTAAAACTTCTGGCATTAAAACTCAGCATGCAAAAAAACTTCGCATGCAGCTCGCGGCTATAAATACCGCGCATGAAATAGAGGATATTAATATTCCGGGCTTTTCCTTACACAAGCTAAAAGGTGAGCGATCGAATATCTGGTCTATATCCGTAAATGGAAATTGGAGAGTAACATTCGAGTTCAAGGATGGTAATGCTTACATTCTAAATTATGAGGATTATCACTAATGAATATGCATAACCCACCGCACCCAGGTGAATTTATCGAGTCAGTCTATCTGGAGCCTTACGGTGTAAGCTGTAGAACTTTAGCATCTCACTTAGGTGTAGCCGCATCAACGCTAAGTCGAGTAGTAAAAGGTAAAAGCGCTATAAGCCCAGAAATGGCGCTAAGGTTGTCAAAAACTCTTGGCAGAACACCCGAAAGCTGGCTCAGTATGCAAGATAATTACGAATTATGGCAAGCTAAGCAAAGCCTAGACTTGGCGAAAGTGCAACGATTAGATTTAAACGCAGCATAAGAGTGCTTTTGCAGTATTGAGTTAGAAGTAAACTGGTTCTTTCAAGAGTCCCTCTCATCTGTTTTTAATGAGTTAATTTCGGGTTCGCGAGCGCATAATGTTTGGTTCACGCTACTAACCATCAGTTGCTGTATCTGCGCCAAACGAGTATTTTTTTACCTAAATGGTTAACGCAAGGAAACATGGAATGTTTTATCAAAACCGCACCAAACCGAAACAACATAACAATCGCATAAACGCCCTCCCTTCGGTCGCTGGGGCAACATGACGTGCGGCTGCACGCAATGCTGCCCCTTATGCGGGGTGTTATGTCTGAATGCATGCAGTCTGAAGCTTCATGTGCTGAGTGAACGGAAGGAAGTCGCGATCTGTAAAAAGCAGTGGGATGTTTTTCTCAATGCAAAAAGTAGCGATAATTACATCTGCTGATTTTCGAATAGTAATGCCCTGCTTACGCAAAATTCGATAATTTTCGGCTGCTTTTATTGCAAGGTCAGTAGTAAGCATATTGAATTGATATAGAGCAGCGAGGCTTTGTTTTGCTATCTGATAATCTTTATCGCTTCGGAATCCTTGGAGAATTTCAAGTAGTATCAAGTCACCAATAGCTACATCCTCATGACTTAACGCAAGGTCCAAAAAGTTTGTTTCTTGAGTTTCAATACCTTTGAAATAGTCAATCCAGACGCTTGTGTCGACTAGAATCATTTAGATGCTCTCATCTCTTCAAGGTCCCCGTCCCAATGAAGTTTACCACGAAGGTTTTTAATATTAGTTTGCTTCTTTAACCGAATGAGAGCTTTTAATCCCTCTTCCACCGCCTCCCTTTTCGTTTGTAATCCGGAAGCTCTTAAAGCATCAGCCATAAGTTCATCATCAATAACTATGTTTGTTCTCATATGTCACCAGTGTGTATATATTTTGATTTTATACACATTAACATCTTGTTATATAAATACAATCATATTTTGCATTATTGAAAGCTCTTTCTTTCAAGAGTCACTCTTATCTGTTGTTAATAAGTTCTTTTCGGGTTCGCGAGCATTTGTTGTTTGGTTCACGCTGCCAACCATCAGTTGCTGTATTAGTTTCAAACGAGTATTGTTTTACCTACATGGTTATCTTAAGGAAACAGGGAATGTTTTATCAAAACCACATCAAATCGAAACAACATAACAAACTCATAAACGCACTCCCTGCGGTCGCTGGGACATCATTACATGCGGCTGCACTCAATGCTGCCCGTTATGCATTGATGTATACAATTTTTGCGGTTCAATGGTATTCTTAACACATTACAGGAGATTTGCTATGTCTAATGCAGTTGAAGATTTGGTTGATGGTGCACTCTCATTATCAACGAACGAGAGAGTCGCTCTAGTTGAGAAGTTACTAGAAAGTTTAGATGCACCAAATGAAAGAATAAACGCAATTTGGTCCGCAGAGTCTGAAGATAGAATAAGCGCTTATGATGATAAGCGGGTCGGATCAAAATCGGCGGTAGATGTTTTTGCAAAGTACTAATAAAAATAGATTTTTTAGACCTTGCAGAAGCTGAACTAGATGATGCTTTCGAATATTATGAAGACATTCAAAAGGGTTTGGGCAGTCGGTTTATTGCCGAGATAAAATCCACTTTGAGTCGAATTCAACATAACCCTGAAGCTTGGCAGAAATTCGGACAGCGAATGCATCGCTGCTTACTCAATCGTTTTCCCTATTCAGTGATTTATCAAATTAGAGTAGATTTGATTTTGGTTATTGCAATAGCTTGCAATCATCAAGAACCCAATTATTGGATAAACAGAGCCAAAAATTAACATTCTTATTTGGCTCGTTCTTTCAAGAGTCACCCTCATCTGTTTTTAATAAGGTATTTTCAGGTTCGCGAGCATTGGTTGTTTGGTCCACGCTACTAACCATCAGTTGCTGTATCAACGCCAAACGAGTATTGTTTTACTTAAATGGTTATCTCAAGGAAACATGGAATGTTTTATCAAAACCTCAATAAATCCAAGCAACATAACAATCGCATCAACTCACTCCCTTCGGTTGCTGGGACATCATTACGTGCGGCTGCATGCAATGCTGCTCTTTCTTTGGGGTGTTTTAGGTATGAGTAGGTTTTTTACTCGCAGTATTATCATCGTTTTAGGACTGTGTTTATCAGCGTTAGTTTATGCACTTGATGGTGGTAAAAATTCGATTCTATACTGGGGATTGCTGCCTGGATTGCCTTTTGTATTGATTGGGTTATATGGTTTGATAAAAAAGTCAGGTGCAGTTAACAGCAATATGATAGGTGCGTCTGTCGCTTGTGTTTTAGTCACAGCAATAGTGTACGGCAGTATTTATGTTGTACCTCATATTGGCAGTGGAGGTGAAGGCACAAATATTGGGTTAGGCATCGCTTTCATGGGTTTGCCAATTTACTATATTATTGGTGGCTGGTTTGGATGGAAAATTGGTAGCAGATATGGTGTCGAGAGCTAATATTTATCGCTCAATTTAGTAAATGTTTATTTCCCTAATAAGTGGAGTTTTTAATGGTCGAGATAGTTAAAGAAAAAATTAAACCTATATGTCCACACTGTGAAAAAGAGTTGGATAAACTCGTGGAGGTTAATCGTGGTTGGTTTAGTGTAAATAGGGTATTTTGTTGCCCTGAATGCCACAAAATTGTTGGTATGTCTGCAGGAGCGCAATAATTACCATTGGTAGTGTGTAAACATAACAAGCGATTAAAATCGGGCTTTTCTAAGATTGTTCGGTTTCGCTTCGCTACACAATATACTACTCACTCACTGACTCAATCATGGCGATGGTGTCTATAAGTATCGTGTCGCTTATATGGATGAAAAATGTAATGACTGCTATCTATTGTCTTAGCAGCAAGTCTTAAAATAAAAGGAAAAAGAAAAGATATGGAAATGCCTTATAAGGATCTTAAATCCAAAAATTTGAGCTCTCTAGTCAACGTGATCAAAGTAGTTACAGTGATAAGCTACATTATACTGGCCATATCGCTAGTGATAGTGGTATTTGCTAATGTTGGTTTGATTCCTGTTACTGGTGCGCTCATGCTGCCTTACGCAATCTTGGGTCTATTACTGTCTGGCTTTTTGGCTATATTAGTATCATTAGAAGAGACTTTTAGATTAAAGGTCACAAATTCGATTCAGACTAAAGAGAGTGATTTATAAGTGCAAACTTAATGCCTGTCGGCTTTTTGTCGTCTGTTTGTCATTACCGACAGGAAGCCAGTGGTATATAGTTAGTAGCAATCTATAAGGCAAGGCGATATCTATGAAATTACTGAGACTAGAAAAAAGATGGTCCCAAGAAGAGTTGGCGCAGTTAAGTGATTTAAATGTAAGAACTATCCAAAGGGTAGAAAAAGGGGAAAGCGTTGGGATAGAAACTCTGAAATCTTTAGCGTCAGTTTTTGAAATTTCAACAGATGAGCTGATAGATGCAATAGCTCGTGGTAAGCAAACACCGATAAAAGAAAACGAGGTCACTTCCATAGACCAATCTCAACAACGTGAAGCTCGAGAGAGAGTGAAATCTATCAAATATTTTTATGCACTTTCTGCATTTCTAGTTGGGATATTTCTTCTTTTAATGTTGCCCAACTACAACGGAGGAGAGAATTTAGGACCGTTGATTGTCGTATTTCTATCCTTTTTTGCCATCATTGCTGGCTACGCATTTATCGTATTTCAGCCATTTGGTGAAAAATGGGAAAAAGAAAAAATATCCCAATTATTAAATCAACAAAGCGAGAATAGCAGGTCAAACTCTGAGCGCTAAACAGTCAAAGGTCCACAACGATAACATGAAGATAGGTTTGCCGAAAAAGTACAATCAAACCACTTTCTTAAAGTGTTAGGTTTGTGTTGATGAGACTTTTTTCAACTTTAGTTTTTACGCTTTATATGGGCCGTTAAGGATGTATTTAAAAAGCCACCTTATGTTCGGTGCGATTTTATTGTGTTTAATTTTCGCTTCACTTCTACTTACCTTGCTAAATACTCAGTCGGAATTAACCACTAAAAGCTATTCGGGAGAAGAGTTTCAGGAAATGGCTGAATTCGAACGTTTGACTCAGTCTATTGATATAGAACTTATCCAAGATAGATATGAGGAGGGTGTTAATTTTATTTCCATTTCAAGATGGCCTGAAGCGCTTACTGTTTGTAAGGAGGGTGTTGATTTTTTAGGAGAAGACTACTCTGTACCAGGTGTTTTGGAGCATACAAGTAATAAGCTACGAGTAGCTTATTACCAAAGAGCCCAAGGGGATATTGAGCACGCATCACAGATATACTGCAATGCATTGGAAGCGCGTATAAATCTTTACCGAAAGAAAATAGGAGCGCTAGGCGCGGGGTCTAATAAAAGCTGAACGGATGCGCGAGCATCGGCTGCTTATTCCGAGCTGCTCAACATCAATTGTAGTCTCAGTTTCAAACGGGTATTGTTTTACCTAGATGGTTACCGCAAGGAAACATGGAATGTGTTATCAAAAGCGCCATAAATTCAAGGCAAATAACAAACGATTAATCGCCCTCCATTGATAACACAATCGAGTATTACAAACGCAATAAGCATTAGATCCAACGGAGTAGCAAAGATGCGATATACAGAATGGATATTAGAACAGTTTCCGGAATTGATAAATGAACCAACCGCAAAAACGTTTGGGTTAATAGATAAGGCAAAAGAACAAGCGAAGTTGAGTATGCGCTTGGTAGGTTCCGCTTGCACATTGGTTGCGATAGTTATTGCTTTTATTGTTGCGTCATTTTCAGAAGAGTTTACAAACATCGACTTTCCGATTGTACTTGGTGTTGTTTACGGCTTGGTTTATGTCGTCTTAGGTTTAATTCAAAAAAGGGTTGAACAACAAATCATCAAACAGAAAATAACAGAGCTAATGCGAACTAAAGACATGTAATTTTTATGATGCTGATGAGTGACTTTCGAGTTCGCGAGCTGAATTTACCCTCCGCTCCCAGCCATCATTTGCAGTACCCGCAATAAACGGGTACTGTTTTATCCAAGTGATTCTCAAAAGGAAAAATTATGAAAAAGTATCAATACAAAGTTGTCGATACACGAGATGTTGAATCTGCGGGTCTATTCAAAGGCAGACAACGTAGTGATGTCGAAGAGTACTTGAATCTTCTCGGAAATGAGGGTTGGGAACTGGTCAATGTAGATTTTCGTGAGTTGGAAGGTGGCCTTGAGTTCGCTGGCATCATGAAGAAAGAGCTATAAGTTCAGATTCACTAAAAACCGCTGCTATTAACAGTTGTTCGCATCGCCCTAGCTTGCATATGACGCATATTTCTTATGGCGCAGGCTATTTTAAATCAAGGAAGATATATGGTGTCACTTCGAAACTTTACCGAAGACGATAAAGATAGGCTCACAAGTATTCTTAATAACGAGTCTGTCACCGAGTTTCTGTCAACAAAAATACCCTCCCCTTATACGCCTGAAGATGCTGATTGGTGGATAAATGAAGGCAGCAAAGGTGATTTAGTTAAAGCCATTTCATTCGACGGTATTTTAGTTGGTTGTATAGGTGTAAGCCGCGGGGATTTTGAATATGAAAAGTCAGGAGAAATTGGTTACTGGTTGGCTCAAGAATATTGGCGTAAAGGAATAACACGCTCGGCCATTCAGCAAATGACAGAGTTTGTTTTTTCAAATACAGATATCGTGCGTTTGTTTGCCGCAGTATTCTCTGACAATAAGCCATCAATGGCGTTATTGTTAAAATCAGGGTTTAGCCAAGAGGCAGTATTAAAGAAAGCGATATTTAAGAACGGAGTGTTTTTCGACAATCATATATTTGCTAAGTTAGCTATTTAACGATTGAGTCGGGCTCTCTTAAACTCGCTTATGTTTATCGGTTCACTTATGCAGATACAGTTATCAGACGTAGACACAGCCTTAGCAGTTGTATTGAACCCTGAATTGCAAAGCATGAACTATGATATTTTAAGCAAAAAGTTAGATGGTTTAACTTACGATGAAGTGTTGGAGTTAGCTTCACAGTCAGAAACCAAAATTGACATATCGTTCAATTAAAACCGTCAGATAAGCAATGCCAAACAGCTAATATCACCGTATAGTTCAAGCATGCATTGGGGAATGCCAAACGGCTATATTGGAATAAGGCAGATAAGAAAATGAATAAACCTAAATTTAGCGGTGTATTTGGGTATTTGCAGGCCATTGTGCTGAGCAATGTCGCGGGCGCGATTACTTCCTTTATTGTTGCGTTCTTGGTTTTTTGGCAAAAACAAAGTGACGCTGCTGAAGGGATGAGTTCGATTGCGGACAATGCATTAAGTGTCAGCAGCTTCTTATTTTTTGGCGGGCTGACGTATAGCATGATTGTAATCAGTCCGGTTGTTTTTGTGCTTAAGAAACAAAAAAAGACTCAGCAAGGTCTCGCCCTAGCTCTCGCTATTGCACCCGGGCTGTTTATGCTTGGCAGCGGGTATTGGGATATATTAGCTTTGAGTTATGGTATTTCGACAGCGTTGGTGTTTTTGTCGATATACTCATTAAGCAATATGCCGCGTAATTAAAATAAAAAATGGGTCTGTTTTTTCGCTGAGACATTAGTCGATCGATTTAGTGAATGTTTGGGAGTCATAACAATGAAAGTCACACTTGTATTAATTATATTAATGTTTAGTCACTTTAGTGGCGCTAGTGATCGCGCCTTTTCGGGCTTAAGTGCTACCGAGTCAGATCCAAAGAAAATGGATTGGATGGTTGGTTTTCCTCCGTCGTCAAATAAACTCATTATGCAACCAGAGTCAGATTTTTTTAGCTTTCCCAAATTACGATGGACTGTTTGTCATATTCGACAGTTGATGCCTACAAAGCAGGTAAGTCGAGGGATTGGTGCGCCATCCTCTCTCAATTACGATATAGATAAAAATATCGATTCATTGACGTTCAAACCCCTTGGAAGTGAGCACGAAATGACATGGAATGAATCACTCCTAGCAAATTATACTGATGGAATTCTTATTTTACATAAGGGCCAAATAGTATATGAAAAGTACTTTGGTTGTTTAGAGGAGAATGGCAAACACGCCGCTATGTCGATGACTAAATCGCTCACCGGTTTAATTGCAGAAATCCTCGTTGCAGAAGGTAAGCTTGATGAAGGTGCGACGGCTTCTTCGATCATTCCTGAGTTAAGCGACAGCGGGTTTGGGAGTGCGACAGTTCGACAAATCATGGATATGACAAGCGCATTGGATTACAGCGAAGACTACTCAGACCCACAGGCTGATATCTGGCTATACTCAAAGGCAGCAAGTCCCCTACCGAAACCTGCGGATTACAGAGGGCCGAATGGTTATATTGAGTATTTACAAACTGTGAAAAAAGAGGGCTCTCATGGCGAAGCGTTTGGATATAAAACAATTAATACCGATGCTCTGGGTTGGATCATTGCTCGTGTTACTGGAAAAGATGTTGCGCAACTTTTTTCAGAACGTATCTGGAGCAAAATAGGCGCGGAACAAGACGGTTACATGACTGTTGATGCCAAAGGAATGCCGTTTGCTGGTGGTGGGCTTAGTGCAAGTTTGAGAGATCTCGGGCGCATTGGATCCTTAATGTTAAACCGTGGCAAGTTAAACGGTCGTTCGCTTTTCCCTGAGACGGTCGTTGAAAGTATCATTGCAGGCGGAGATAAAACTGCTTTTGCAAAAGCTGGATACAATACACTCCCTGGTGGTAGCTATAAAAGCATGTGGTGGGTTTTTCATAACGAGCATGGCGCGTACGCGGCACGTGGCGTCCATGGTCAAACTATCTATATAGATCCAGCTGCAGATATGGTTATTGTTAGGTTTTCTTCTTTCCCGACAGCCAAAAACTCAAAGATTGATCCAACATCATTGCCTGCGTATCAGGTTGTTGCTGAGTATCTAAAAAACAAAAAAGTTAAAAATTGACTATCAAGCGACTATTTTAACTAAATAGTCATTTTGTGAAGTTTCGACCAAAGTTGCCAAAGAATATGCGATTGTTGTTAGTCATGTCGAATATCATAAAGGCCCTATTCAGATGGCAATAGGGGTGGCAACGCAACGGCGATAACCAGATGTTTAATTGCATTGTTATTCTGGTATATTGCGGTTTATCGACAGCGTATTTTGAAGGATTGAAGACTTCGTTTATTCAAAAGTGCATTGGAGCCAATTGTTAAATAATAGGGAAATAAGATGACTTCAGATGGGTTGTTTGTCACAGGTAATTTATTCAAAGCTAGGATCACAAGAATCGAGCCGATGCTAGCGGCCGCTTTTGTAGATTTTGGGGCTGAACGATATGGGTATTTACCTTTTAGTGCTATCCAAGACTATGATGAACGACTACACAAGGAGGGTACTATTGTAACGGTTCGCATTACGGCACCTGAAACAGACAAAAAGGGTGCTGCAGTGGAAGCGCTAAAGAATGCTCCTAATGACGCAATTGTGCATGAACTTTACTCCCCACAGCAAAAAAATATTCTAAAAACGTCTATCAATTATCTCCTGACCTTATGCATGGTTGGCATCATTCTATATTTCATCAGTGGTGGAACGTTCGCCCAAGAAAAGCAGGATGATATTCGGTCTATCTTAATTGAAGAGCTCGATGCGCCCATTAGAGCGGAACAAACCCTTTTTATGATTCATTTACAAGGAGAAGCTCAATATGGATAAAACACTAGGTCTTGTCGGCTGTTGCTTATTAGCTGTTTCAGTCCTTGATTTTCTCTCGCTCTATTCAGCTTTGTTAAGCCTTTTCCAGCAAGCTATGATTCATGGTGAGGCTGATCCAAGAACAATGGCTGGGCAAATTAGTCAAGAGATTGTGCTACAAATGGTCTCGTCTTTTCACTACCTTATTGCCCTTATATTAATATCTATCGCGACCTTTAAATATCGTTTGACTGCAAGATGGTTTACGCTATCGTTGCGCATCTTTGGAGTGATTTTACTGTTAACGCCAATTGCGAATTCTTTGATAGGTGTTTACGTTTTATTCATTGGCTGGAAGAAGCCAATTACCGAAGGTGAATAGTTCTATGAGACAAGAACTAAGAAATAAAATTATCGAAGTTTGTGATAAGAAAATTGCCAGTAAAGGAGATAATGTCGGTCTTTCTTTCTATGCCTTTTTTGCCAATAAAAACGATAATCCAGCGCTATTGATGGAAGCCGCTAGCTGGTGGATACAAACGCATAAATTGGATCATTTTGAAAAGGCGCAGAAGATAAAGGAAATGGTTCAGAAGAACTTGTAGCGCTTGATACTTCACCTTCACTTTTTTCAGGATGATTATAAAGATGACTAAATTAGAAAAGTACACGCCAAACCATGTCCCTGGAGTGGAACGAGTATTCAATATTTTTTGGTCGCTCATTTTGCTTGCTTTCGCCTATCTTAGTTTTACGAGCGATTCATTTCACTTGCCGGGAAGAGGTGCTTCAGATGGCATTATCTTTACTGGCTACTCTCTTTGGGTATTTGGCTCAGCGCTTGTATTTGGTGTGGTTAATTTGTTAGTGAATGTTGTTGACCACTATGACAAGCGCAACAATGAAACTCAGTATAAAATGCTGAGTAGGATCTTAACTTCAATTACCGTTATTCTAGTTATTTGGGCAACAAGCCTAGCGTAAGGTGACGCTCAACCACAAGCAGTGGTTGTATAACATGGCGCCTATATGTATCTCAGTTTTTGGAACCGAGGTTCAAGCCAAGTATAGGGAGTGACAAGTCGAACATGCATTATGAAACAGTGTTAAATAGAAAAGAGTACTTTCACTTTGCTTTTCAAATACTAGTATTGGTTAGTGCAGTCTTTTTGGTTGATATCAACAATCAAACTCACATTGGACTGTCTTATGCCATTGTCGGCACCTTTAGCCTTGCGTATCTAATTCAGGCGCACACCTTTGAGTTTGATTCATTAAGTGGCTGGCAAGATGATAAAAAAGGGAAAGCCACGGATTACAATATTGTGGCTCCCTTCGGTACAGCTTTGATTGTATTTTGGATTGCTTACCTTGATTACATGACTCCTGAAATTATCTCCCAGCAAACAGGATTATTGCTCATATTCTCAGTAGTATTCTCAGCTGCAAGTATCACCGAAATTAAGCGACGAGCTGAAGAAAGGTTTGTTCCTGAAAACAGTACCTTTATCCACTATACAATAGTTGGTGTTATCAATAGTCTGATTTGGTTAATTGGCATACGATATTTTATTGTAGAAGGTACTTGGGAATGGGGAACACCCAGTCTAATCGATGTATTTAATACTTTATTGGGTATTGATGAATACAGGTAACAATCGTGTCCATTATCATATTCAAATAAGTATGCTTGAGTAAGCCAGCACAATACAGGAGCAGAGTTTTGCAGATTCAAAAAGTACTAAAGATAAGTTCCTTGGCAGTAGTGTCTTGCTTGCTAATTGTATATGGCTTTTATTGGAATGAAGCCAGAAAAGAAGTCTTCTTCCTATGTGGGAATTTTGCGCCAGGCGTCACTAAAGCAGACGTCATCAGGCAACTTGATACAGCAAACCTGTCCAATTATGTTGTTTCTAATAACGACAAGGGTTCAAGCATCATATTTAGCAGTAAGATTAACTTTTCGTTTTATCAATGCAGCATTGAAATAGACAAAAAAGGGCTGGTAAGCAACGTTGGGTTTTCGCAATTGATATGAACAAACAAGAAGTTATTCAATCTCGTCTGCAAAGGGCTTATGCACCCAGAAGCAATTTGCAAATTGGTCTTTACTAAAGACTTATCAGTAAAGGAAACAGTATGTCAGTAATAGCAGATACGCCAGCGCCTCCTTATTATGCGGTCATATTCACGTCTACTCGAACCGAAGGTGACAGGGCCTATGTAGAAACGTCAGCCCGCATGATCGAATTAGCAGAACAACATGATGGTTATCTTGGGATCGAATCCGCGCGTGAAGAGTTGGGTATCACCGTATCGTATTGGAAAGACTTAACATCAATAAAGGCCTGGAAAGCGAATGCAGAGCACATTGAGGCTCAAAAAAACGGTCGAAGCGTTTGGTACGACACCTTCAAAATTCGTATTGCGAAAGTGGAGCGAGATTATGGACTAGGGATTTAAAATCATGAATGATTTTAGGGCTGTTTTAGCTATATTTCTCTTTGCCACTGGTGTGTATTTCATCATCGATATGTTCATGTATGGCTTCAATTGGTCATTGCTCATTTTCAGCATCATCGCTTTTTTATTAGCGCATATCATTTGGCCACCTAAACGCGACGGCGAAAGTAGTTGGTACGATATATTAGAGCTCTTAGTTGATCTTCCCTATCAAGGCATGGCTATGATGATTAGAGGCGTAGGAAAGATCTTCAAAAACGGTGATGTAGGACTGGATTTGTAAATCTGGAGTCTCTACTATGAAGCAAGAGTTTACGAACGAAAACGGTTCACATTAAGCAAGGAAGTAACATGCATATCATACTAGGGATATTGGGCGCGCTAGTCACTATTCTAATCCTCGCAAATCGCTTGCAAGACAATGGTATTGATGTTGGCTGGTTGAACCCCTTTAGCTGGGCGCGACGTCGCAAGTTTCGTAAAGAGTATCAAATGCATCCCGCATATACTCTAGAGTCCCCTTTAGATGTAGCTGCCTTATTCATGGTTGCCGTGGCTAAAGCCATGCCAATAAAAGCCATACCGCAATGATGTTTTCACGCTTAATGATAGCGGCGTATCTACTTTCTTCATTTGGGCCTATTTGGGCGCAAGAAGTCAGTACTCAGCAGGTCACAACAGAGCCAGCTAGCTCTAATACCCTTACGCATCCGCTAGCCAGCGCAGCTAAAGAGCGCTTAGCGCATGAAGTGATATACGACGGTCGATACATCTCAATTCCTTATCCCAATGGAGATGTGCCAGAGAATATAGGCGTGTGTACAGATGTTGTAATTAGATCTTATCGAACGACTGGCATCGACTTGCAAAAGCTGGTGCATGAGGACATGAAGAGAGATTTTGATGCCTACCCCTCAAAACGTATTTGGGGCTTAAGTAGGCCCGATGCGAACATTGATCACCGTCGAGTTCCGAACCTGCAGGCCTTCTTTAAGCGTCACGGTGAGTCTTTGGATATCACACAAAGAGCCGAGAATTATTTGCCCGGTGATATCGTGTCTTGGATGTTGCCAGGCAACCTTCCTCATATTGGGATAGTGGTAGACGAATACGATAGTGACTCTGGTAGGCCCTTAGTTGTGCATAATATTGGCAGTGGGCCGCAACTTGAGGATATGTTATTTGCCTACAAAATAACTGGCCACTATAGGTTTTCACCTTGAGTTTTGGGGGCTTTTACCTCAACCCGATTGAGTATCTTTCGCAGGCTGAAAGTGAAGAGTGAGAATGCACAATCTTGTTCACTTATGACTGTAATTCTGAGAGTATGGAATGATGAATACTAACAATAAATCAAAACTTGCTAACAACATCCGAATACTGATTGGTCTTGCTTCTTTACCGTCGTTGTTTTTGGGCTTTATGTTGGTAAGTGCTCTTTTGAATGAGCAAGCAGACACTATTGGTGCCTTTGAAGTGGTTTACGCTTTGGTAGGTTTAGTCGGCGTTTATATTGCGCTGAGTGGTAAACGCCTATTTTGATAACTCATAAACACAAATATTCACGGCACTCGCTAGGTTTAGTGAATCTATTGCGCCACTTCCAGCGATAGTAAATGCCTCTGCATTAAAACTCGACAATGCATCCCGCGGGACGCCTCTGGCTTCGTTGCCAAATAAATAACAATCAAAGTTTGTGAATTCAGCAGTGTTAACCGCACTTCCCTGCATATCTAAATAGGCGAAACGCGAATAGCGTGTGTCTAATTCGTTTAGCTCTACATCCAATTCAATCGGTACATGAAAAATTGCGCCCATGCTAGAACGCACCACTTTAGAGTTGTATGGATCGACACTATTGGGACTGAGTAATAGAGTGAAATTGCCAAACCATGCAAGTGTTCTCAGAATCGTACCTAAATTACCAGGGTCTTGAATTTCATGTAGATAAATGACCTTTTGTTGTAGCGAGTCAGACGCTTGTGTTGGCAAGTGGGGCTTTGGCAAAGGTACACAGGCAATAATGCCTTGCGGGCTTTTTGTATCGCTGAGTTGGTCCATTTGGCGTTCACTAACAAGCTGAACATTCAGGTCGCTCACAGCTGTATTTGCCCATTTTTCATTGCGGTCAGTAATGTATAGAGTAATTGCCGAACGGGCTGCTTTGCTGGTGGCTTTGTACAGTTCTAGAACGAGATGCTCACCTTCCACCAAGTAATAACCGAATTGTGTTCGGTATTTTTTTTGATGTAGCTTTTTTACGTCGTCTAGTTTCATGTCGCCCTGCTTAAACCCGCTTTAAACTGAATCTTGCTTGCCGCATTCCTTGAAAAGCACGTTTTTTGCCGTGATTGCTGGAACAGGTTTGCAAATTGAGCGTGCAAGCTTACAATATGTGCCGTTTTAGCGCTACCAATAGCAGACTCAATCTATGGCTCGATCAAAAACCAGTAAGAAGTGGATGGATGAACATCTGAATGACCCTTATGTAAAAAAGGCGCAAGCAGATGGTTACCGGTCTCGTGCCAGCTATAAATTGATTGAGCTTAATGAGAAAGACAAGTTGTTCTCGACGGGAAGCGTGGTGATGGATCTTGGTTCTGCGCCAGGCGGATGGTCTCAGATTGTTGCGCCGGTGGTGGGCGATTCCGGTAGAGTTATCGCCTCAGATATTCTCCCGATGGATGGCATTGCTGGTGTTACGTTTATTCAGGGTGACTTCACCGAAGAAGCGGTTTACGACCAACTGTTAAAAGCGTTAGGTGATGATACCAAAGCCGATCTTGTCGTATCGGACATGGCGCCAAACATGAGCGGTGTGAATACGACAGACCAATACGCATCTATGTACTTGGTCGAACTCGCTTTAGATATGGCGCGTAACGTACTTAAACCAAATGGCAGCTTCTGCGCGAAAGTTTTCCAAGGGGTGGGTTACGAAGAATATGTGAAGGATGTGAGACAGTCGTTTAAACAAGTCTTCGTGCGTAAACCAGCAGCATCACGCCCACGTTCTCGAGAAGTGTATCTCGTTGCAAAAGGCTTTAAAGGCTAATTACTTTTCTAGTAAAGCTCTCTTATCTGGCACGCCGTTCCACTTGTCTGCATCTTCTGGTGCGGGCTTCAGTTCGGTAATATTTGGCCATTGAGCGCAAAGCTCTTCGTTTAACTCAAGGTATTCAATTTGGTCAGCAGGCAGTTCGGTGTCTTGATAAATTGCATCTGCTGGGCACTCGGGCACGCATAACGCACAGTCTATGCAGATGACTGGATCAATAGCCAAAAAGTTTGGCCCTTCAAAAAAGGCGTCCACAGGGCAAACTGCCACACAATCGGTGTACTTACATTTAATGCAGTTGTCGGTTACTACAAAAGTCATGGAGTGCGAATATTCTCGTTTCTAAATACCGCTGCTAGTGTAATGCACAAATCGTGAAACACAAGTATCTTGGGTGTTTCAAGCTAGGTAATGTGGCAAGTCGATAAATGATTCAGCGCTATCTATCAAATCGGATCTGATTTAAAATGGCCTTGAGCGAGAGCTCCGTTCTGACAGAGAGGCTGTCCGGCGTTTTAGAGAGTCATTTCATATGTTGCGGTTAACCGATATAAAACTACCCCTTGATCATGCAGAGCACGCTATTGAAGATGCGATACTCAGCAAGCTCAAAATCCAAAAGAGCCAATTACTCGGCTTCAATCTGTTCAAGCGTGGCTATGACGCTCGCAACAACAAAAACATTCATTTAATTTATACTCTCGACGTAGAAGTTGCTGACCAAGACGCCCTATTTGAACAGTTTTCTCGCGACCCGCATGTGCGTATTACACCGGATATGACCTATAAGTTTGTTGCCCAAGCGCCAGAAAACATGACAGAGCGTCCAGTGGTTGTTGGCCTTGGTCCTTGTGGTTTATTTGCTGCGCTGATCTTGGCGCAAATGGGCTTTAAGCCGATTGTACTGGAGCGCGGTAAAGCCGTTCGTGAACGCACCAAAGATACTTTCGGTTTTTGGCGGAAAAAGCCACTAAACCCGGAATCTAATGTGCAATTTGGCGAAGGCGGTGCAGGTACTTTTTCCGATGGTAAACTTTATAGCCAAGTGAAAGACCGTAAACATTACGGGCGTAAGGTATTACATGAGTTTGTGGCAGCCGGCGCTCCCGAAGAAATCATGTATGTGAGCAAGCCGCATATCGGTACCTTCAAACTGGTGAACATGGTTGAAAAAATGCGAGAGCAAATTATCTCGCTTGGCGGCGAAATTCGCTTTAGTACTCGCGTTGAAAAACTCGACTTGAATGAACATAAAGAAGTGCAAGGTTTGCATCTATCAACAGGTGACTACTTAGCCTGTAAGCATGTCATCCTTGCGGTTGGGCATAGTGCCAGAGATACTTTTAAAGCCTTGCATGAGCAAGGTGTATATGTGGAAGCTAAGCCATTTTCTGTTGGTTTTAGAATTGAACACGAACAGAGCATGATTGATCAATGTCGCTTTGGTGATAATGCGGGCAACCCGATTTTGGGCGCGGCAGATTATAAGCTTGTGCATCATTGTAAGAATGGCCGCACGGTTTACAGTTTTTGTATGTGCCCAGGCGGCACTGTGGTCGCGGCAGCGTCAGAGCCAGGTCGTGTTGTGACTAACGGAATGAGCCAATATTCTCGCCACGAACGTAATGCCAATAGCGCAATTGTGGTCGGTATTACCCCTGAGGAAGATTATCCGGGTGATCCGCTAGCGGGTATCGAATTACAAAGAAAGTTAGAAGAACTTGCATTCTCGGTAGGCGGTGAAAACTACCATGCACCAGCACAACTGATTGGCGATTTTCTTGCAGGAAAATCTAGCGCCGATCTAGGTGAAGTGAAACCCTCTTATACACCCGGTGTGACGCTAACCGATCTTAGCCAAGTTGTTCCAGACTATGTGACCCACGCGATTCGTGAAGCTATTCCTGCATTTGATAAGCAAATAAAAGGTTTCGCGAAACAAGATGGATTGCTGACAGGCGTTGAAACACGTACATCTTCTCCAATTTGTATAAAGCGCGATGCCGATTATCAAAGTATCAATACCAAGGGTTTATATCCCGCAGGTGAAGGCGCAGGTTATGCTGGTGGTATTTGGTCAGCAGGTATTGATGGCATCCGTGTCGCTGAGGCGCTTGCCTTAGACATGCTAGAACAATTACCAAAGTAAGATCAGAGAGTCGCCAAATATGATCGAAATACGCGAAGCCACAGAACACGATTTTGAAGCTATTTGGCCCATTTTTCATGAAGTGGCAAAAGCGGGGGAAACCTATGCTTATTCGCCAGACACAAATAAAGAACAAGCATTCTCTATTTGGATGAGCGCACCTAACTATACTTATGTGCTTGTTGAAAATGGCGAGGTAATGGGGACTTATTATTTGAAGACCAATCAAGCTGGTCCCGGTCAGCATGTGTGCAATTGTGGCTATATGGTATCGAGCCTTGCAAGAGGAAAAGGTTTTGCGACCATAATGTGTGAACATAGTCAGCAAAAAGCGGTCGAATTTGGATACAAAGCTATGCAGTACAATTTTGTAGCGGCAAGCAATGACTTAGCAGTAAAGCTGTGGTTGAAGTTAGGTTTCTCTGTGGTTGGCACGCTACCAAAGGCCTTCAATCATCCTCGCTTGGGTTACGTAGATGCTCTTGTGATGTACAAGTGGTTAGCTGATTAGAGGTCCTTACCGCTGTTTTTCAGTGTATGGTTATAATGTAAATTAGGGTTATTTATGCTTTCAAAAACGATATTTTCTTCGCTAAAGCGCAGCGTAATTTGGCTATGTTTTTTTAGTATGTCATACGCTGCAAATGCAAAGTGGTATTCTGAAAACGCAGCGATTATGGGCACTAACATTTATGTTGAAGTGTGGTCGGAAGATCCTATTCAAGGTCAACTGGGCGTGAAAACGGTGTTGGCAGAAATGGAGCGGATCAATCAGCTGATGAGCCCTTACATAGAAAGCTCTGAGTTAAGTAAAATCAATAACGTAGCGGGCAAGAAAGCGCTTGTGATTAGCCCTGAGATGTTTGAGTTGTTAGATAAGTCGATCAAGATATCAGAACTCACTAAAGGCGCATTTGATATTACGTTCGCCAGCGTTGGATACCTTTATAACTATAAGGAAAACCAACGACCCGATGACAAGACTATTGATTCTCTGTTGAGCGCAATTAACTATAAACATATTCAGTTGAATGCAGAAAAAAGTAGCGTTAAGTTTTTAAACGACAAAGTAAAAATTGATTTGGGCGGCATTGCAAAGGGGCATGCAGTAGATAACGCAATATCTTTGCTTGAAAGGATGGGCATTACCAATGCGCTTGTTACTGCAGGTGGTGATACACGCTTGTTGGGAGACAGACAAGGCAAGCCATGGATTGTGGGTATTCGTGATCCACGTAATCGTGACAAACAAGCGGTATTATTACCGATGGAAAGCTCAGCGATGTCGACATCTGGTGACTACGAGCGTTACTTTGAGGAAGATGGGCAACGCTATCACCACATTCTTTCGCCAAAAACCGGAAAATCAACCTACGACGTTCAGTCTGTTTCTGTTATTGGGCCCAGCAGTACCTATAATGACGCCTTATCAACGGCGGTATTCGTGATGGGCTTGCGCGAAGGTTTGGGTTTGATCAACCGCATCGACGGTTACGATGCGGTTGTGATGGATAATCAACGTAAGATGCATTATTCAACCGGCTTGCAACAGTAAAGAGCAGGCCGTATTCGTAACTATTGTTGTTGTTCAGCCTTTACTAAGACTAAGTCTTCTTGCGGGGGGATCAAGTACTCCGCGCCGTCTTCGGTAATGTGCACCATCTCTTCAACCGAGATGGTTTTAGGTTCGCCGCTAGGTAAGTGCCAACTGTAAAAGCCATCAAACGCGAAGGTCATGCCAACAGCCAACTTTCGCTGTGCGGCGGGTCTAACCGAAACAGCTTTGGAGCCACCTAGGTTTGGACCGGTATCATGAGCAACATAGCCTACCGGATGTCCCGTACTCCACATGAGAGGGAGTGAACCTGTATCTGCCATTACCTTTCTTTGCGCCGCATCCACATCGATACCTCTAATACCAGGCTTCATGGCTGAAAACGCCGCATGACGACCTTGCTTTGCATTCTGCCAATAGGTCGCAATATCTTCTGGCGCTTCCGTTTCACCCTCTTTCAATACATAGGCGAAGCGCTGAATATCGGTAACCCATCTATCATACACGCGAATACCAAAATCAGTCTGAATGACATCTCCGGCTTGTATCACTTTGTTTGTGGCATGGCTGTGCCCGCGGTCTGTACCTGAATTAACATTAGGGTTTTGAGCGGGTGCCCAAGCATCACCGACACCAGCGGCCTTCATTTTAGCTTTCAAAAAGCGTGCAACATCGGCATCTGTGGTCACGCCAGGAATAATTTCTTGGTAAGCCTCAATTTGCCATTGTGCGGTCAACGCAGCGGCTTTGCGCATAATGTCTATTTCTTCAGGCAGCTTAATGGATAGCCATTGATAAACTACTTCATCGGCGGATACCAAACGTTTGCTCGCCTCTGGGCCTAAGGCTTTACTCAATGCGATATGTTGCGTGTAACTCAGACCATCGGCTTGAGCGTTAGTCGACGATATATTAATAGCTACTTTGTTGAAGTTTTTTTCATTAATGTAGTCTGCAACCATATCAATTGCCGAGCCGCTTCTTTCTACCGAAATCACTTCGTCTAGCAACTGACTGTCTCGCAGTGCAGTTGATTCACCAGAGGGTGAAAAGGCCATAGAGTGGAATTGGCCAGCGTGGTTATAAAACAAAAAGGCCGCTGTTTGACCGGCGTTTTCACATCCTACGTGGTCGGCAAGCGGGTCATTGTTATTTTCTCGGCATATAACCAACCACGCATCTACTTGCGCAGCGTTTAGTGCATTTGGTAAAAGAACAGCGATTCTCTTTTTACGAATTTCTGGCCACGGAGAGGTATCAAAATAGCTAGCTTGAGCAAGTAGTGTAGTGAACAACAAGCTAATTAACGCAACGGCTTTCAACATAATATCATCCTTAATCAACACCTAGTTTTAGGCATTCGCTTGAATGAGTATATCTTGAAGGCAAAAATTCGCAAACAGCGCGTAACTGAGTGCGAATTTTAGTGTTTAGAGCGTAGTGAAAAAAGCAAACATCCTTGTCTGGCCCTGCTTCCTGCATGGGCTTTTCCCACTTTGACTGTTACCGATTTTGTTTGCGCACTAGGCGCCAATTGTCCCGTTTACAATAGGTTCAAAAGCGGTGAGTGAATCCATTAACGCAGCATTTCCTAAGCCCGTTTGAGGGAATAGTTCTCGCATACGTCCTTGTTCGCCGTGTAATGCGAGGTAATTAAGGATAACGGTTTCTACTAATAAGTTAACGTTGTTCGCGGCTGGTGTTGCTGATGTTTCCACTGCACCGTCTCGACGCATATAGCCGACCTGTTGGCTAACAGCTTGTTCTTCAGGGGTAGCGCCGATCAAGTTTGGCGTACCATTCGGGTTGTAAACCAAGAAGAATGAAGCAGCGGTGGACGAGTTATCTCCCGTCCACACTCCTTTGCCTCGACCACCTTCAGAATCGTCAATCATGCCGTTACTAAATACAGAGCCGTCGCTGACCACATACATCATGACGGGGGTGTTCAAGCGAGCGGCATATTCAAGAACCGCGCCCATGCATCTGCCGGCACGTAAATCTCGTGCTTCACCGGTTGAACGGTTACCGGTATGATAGTCGTAACCACCCATGGTAATTGTCCCCGCACCAGCAAAGCCATTCATGACTAGCTTCATTACTGAAGCTGTTTTTTGGAATTCGCGGTCACCGTCAAATTCCTCTTGAGTGAAGATACCAGCAGGTCCGACAATATCAGTGTCTAATTCAGGATTAAGTGACGATGGGTCACCGAATCTATCGGCAATATCAGCACTTTTTACATAACCGCAACGGACTAACTTTTTCAGGTCGCTATCACTTGCAACTTGTGTGTTCACATTAGACAGTTTCATGTCGCTAATACGTTGAATTGATTCCATTACTGATACAGCGTCGCCTTGATTCAATAAGCCAACAAGGTCACCAGTATCAACTAAACCGGTCACATCAGAGGGACGATCTACCTTGGTTGGACGCTTTGCAGCATCAATCATGGCCGCGGGTGACATCGAGCTGCCACCACTATCAGAGTTTCTTGAACCGATGAGCGTTAGCAGTGAGCCATCAGCACCTGCACGGTTAATGCCGTACATTGGGTTGTGTGGGTTATTACCGGTATCATTTTCTGAACGCGCTGGAATAACAGCACCGTTCACGTTTGCTCGGTTAGTTATTGCGAGTTTATCTTGGATGCCGCGTAAAAAGCCGCTATCGGCATGGAACGCTAAGCCAAGTTCGTTGTTTATAAAGTCTGAAAGCTCGCCGTCTGCATTGGCAATGCTTGGGATCATATCGCCAGGTAAACCTTGGCGGCTATAGCCTTGGGTGCTTAAGAAGTCTAACTGACCACCACGACCACCAACTAAAACATTTGAGCCAGCAACGTTCACACCGCCGGCCAAATCAAACACGATAAATGGAATTTTGCCTGCACCTTGCGTTGCGATACCGCAATCACCTTTTAGCGCTTCCAAATCAGCTGATAACGAGGCATGCGCTTTATTCGGCGCTAACATGCTCAGTACAGAACCACCTACAACAGCCGCGGTTCCGGCACAAAAGCCTTGAGAAATAAACTCTCGACGTGTGACTGGACGGCCATGGTCTTGGTGAAACAGGGGCGCATCAACATCGGTACCATCACGGCCGCCTAAGCCACCATGATCAGTTCGTGCGCTGGCACCGACAGAGTATTTCTTTGAAAATGTATGTATTGTCTTTTTCATATTATTCACCTTTTCTCTCTGCTATTGCATGACAACAGCAGCACTGCCGAGCACGGCTGCACAAGTTGCTTTCGCTACTGTGGGTGTAGTTTGCGCAGAACAAGAATTGTTATTCGAACAAGTTGTTAAGCGGTCGATGAGTGAGTTTAACTCTGTGCCAACTAAACCTGTATCAGGTTGTGAGGCTAATCCTGGGCCAATCATTCTGTCGACCAGTGGATTTATAAGTGCTTCTCTATCATCGCTATTAAAACCTTCATTCGCATTCTTCGAGAAATTAAATGCTGGGAACATGCCCGAGCGCAGACTGGTATCTTCAACTAAAACGTCACAATAACGTATAGCCATTTGCGTTATAGCCATCTGGTTCGAGGCCAAGAAACTCCCCATATCCGTTACACTGGGTAACTGTTGACGAAGTTGATTATAGGTTTCATTTACTTGAGTTTGTGAGGCCGACACGCCAGTTAGTGCAGACATACTGGCATTCACTTCAGCGAAATTACGAATACCGATATCTGATTGTGGCGGTAAATCAACAGGTGGCGCGGCAACTGGAATTTCTGCTGCTGGACGCGAAGACACAGAGTCACCTAATACTTCGAACGTCAGGAAGAACTCGTCTTGAACGGGTCCCTTCAGCACAGGAATAATAGTACCTTGAGTTGAAAGCGGCATACCCAGTTCACCTTCAGATGCTTGCACACCATCAACAGTGAGATTCAAGGTTGCAAATACTTGACCGCCTGTCGCTTCACGACCATTCACACCAATGCGAATACCGGTCAATGTGATGCCATCTAGGTTAGCGTTTTCATCTAAACTGATCATAAATGGTTCGGTAAATAAGTAGCTGTATGTATCGAACTGACTCACTTCAAAGCCAACATAGCTTTGTGGTACGTTGATCACATCTGAAATACCAAACAGTAGGAAGAATTTCTCACCTACACCAGCATCGAAGTTCTTCACGATTTGTTCTTCTGTTAGTACACGGTTGTGCATGGCAGCCATACGAATAGTACCTGCCCATGGAACATCACCAGAGACTTCATTACCCAATACAAACGCGAAGCTATCGTCCCAATCGTTCAAGCCAGTGGCTTCGATTTCATCTTCATCATCAGTGAATTCGCCATTGACATAGATTCGACGACCGCCGTTACCATCATAGTTCACAACTACGTGTTGTAAGGCTGCCTGTAAATCTTCATCTGCGTCACGTGTACTAAGCGCAGGCATACCATTTGTATCAGTGTTGCCGTGGCGAAGTAACATATCGTAATTATAGAGTGTTTGACCTAGCGTGAAGTTTCTTCTGTCACGGCCACCTGAATAGCTCACTATTCTTGCTGGTCCTTCTTGAGTGACATTGGCTGGAGCAACCCACGCTTCAATCGCGAATTCGCCAGTGGCTACAATTAAGTCGTGAATTTTTTTACTGTCGCTGGTCGCACCTTGTGCTTTACCGTCAGTAAGCTGTATACCATTGCCACCAACCCATTCGTAACCGCCACTTAAGGTAAGGTTTAGTGCTGGTTCAATACCGCTAGTATCAAATGCAATGTTGCCTGAGCCTGTTTTAAACTCCCATTTTGCGATCACATTGCTTTCGAATCGACCACCGCCGGTTGCTAAAGTACCGTCAAACAGCGTTAGGGCATGCGAGCTAACTAAATCAGGATTTAATTCTGTCACCACAATCGCATCTGACATTGCACGAATAGTGTCTGCTAGCGCTTGGCCATCTGCAGCACAGTTATCGCTCCAGCAGTTATGGAATTCATCACGCAAACGAGCAACGACACGAGAATCTTCAGGTGTATCAAGATTCATTTTCGAGATAGATGCAGCGTAAGCTTCGCTAATATCCGACGACGCTAAGTACGGCGAAATTGGAATGGCAGCTGATGACTGGTGACAATCAACACAGTGTGCACGCAATACCGGATATACTTCAGCTTCAAAAAGCGCAGGGCTTTCAGGGAAGTTTTTGTTAGCCCCCGGAATTTTCACTACCGGTGCTTGTAGCTCAATGCTGGTTGCTGTTTCTTCTGTCGCTAACCAGTTGCCGATCCATGTCGTCATAATATCAGCACAAGCATTGTCATCACTTAGCCAGCAGTTATGGCCGCCAGCGACTTTGGTCACAATGGCAGATTCACTAATTTGCGATTGATTAACCAGTGCATTTACTTCTGAGTAAGCAAGGTTGATGTCATCGAAGCGAGCAAAAGGAGGAGATTGCTGGTCTTGCACGTGACACGCGCCGCAACGATCTGCTTTGGCAATATTGTCCCACACGGCTAATTTAAAGTTTTGTACGTCTGTGGTTGCTGGAGCAGGGCCAGAGTAGTTTACTACGGGTTGCTCAACAGGAGGTGGCAATGGCGTTTGTTCAACTTCGGTATCACTACCGCCGCCGCAACTCGCTAATAACAGGATGGCTACACTAGCAACGCCAACATGACGAAGCGCGTTTAAAAAGTTGTTTTCACTTGATGTAGGGTTAGAAGTAAACATGATTATTCCCCCTTGCAGTAGTCTGCTGTGGCGGCAAACACGTTTTTAATATTGTAATTATTTCCTACAAAATCAGCTTGGATATCGCTGATTGCGCTGCGGTCGGCCGCATCTTGAGGGTCACGTAAGCATACATTCTGGAATACTTTTGTTACTTGGCATTGTGCAAAGGTCTGGCTATTCGCTAACTCTTCACCCATAGATTTAGCACCGCTACCAGTGCCAGGTAGACTAGACGACCAACCGATGGTTTGATTTTGGCCTTCTCGCCAGTAGTTGTCCCACGTATCGTCCATGGTGACATAACCAAACGGGAAGTTGTTTGAGTTGATCCAGTACTTGGCTTGCACTCGAAGTTGCGTTTCAGGATCAGTTTGTCCTTCACTGTTATATACGATGCTGCCGTTTTCACCTTCAGGATCAGCTTCAACATTATATTCATAATTATAATAAGCAAAGGCTTGAGCTAGCGGGTCCATACCAGAGTGACAACCCGAGCAGGAGTTAGTGAAAATTCGACTATCGCCGCCTGGACTGCGACTGAGATCTTGTCTAATTCTATCTGGTGGTAAACTTGTATCTTTAAATGCTTCTAAATCACCACACATATGGTTCATTAAGGTAAAGCGGAACATTGCGCGATTAGTACCATCTTTGAAGAATGATTTTGCAGCTGCGCGCGTTGTCATCACACCGGCCGTTGCTTCTGCGGGAATGCCCGTGAGCGAAGACTGAGTTGTGGCAACCAATACGCTTGAAAGGTCTGCACCATTATTTTCTAAGCTTTCGTAATGAGCATTGTTGGTTCTGCTATAAGCTGGAGCGCCAGTACTGTTATCGCCCACGTATAAGATATCGCCCATTAATACTTGGCGAAAATCCACATCGTCTCTTACCATGCCGATCACAGTTGCAGTGTAATCATTTAACGGAGCGAATACATCGAACTCTTCGTTGGTCCAAGGGGTAACCCAATTTTTAATGGTCACGTTGTAGAAGCTTGGCGATGCCATTGCAATTTCGGCAGCGGCTTGAGCGTCTCCAGATTCGATGAGGTCGGCCATTTGTTGAATGACTTCTGCACTACCCGGAACACCTGCTAGGCGATCATGCATGCGTTTGGCTTGTTCTAGGGAACCAGCATTAGCAGTGGCGCACAATATGATTAGCGGAACAGCAACACACGCCTTCTTTAGCATCCTGCTAGCAGAAGCGATGGTTTGCTTTCCTTTATAGATAGCAGATTTTTGTGATAGCGGGCGTTTGGATTCATTATTAAACAAATACATCGAACCAACTCCTTTTATGAATTTGACCTACGTTATACCCGCCTTTCGTTGTCAGTAAGTTATTTTGTGCAATCAATAAGTGTAGAGTGCTATACCGATTCATACTTTTCTCGGTCATTGATCAAAATACGAACAACGCAATTGGGCTTAAAAGTTGAGCGTTACAAGAAACGTGCCGCGTGGCCTATCTATCTGTTTTAACATATAAATATTTGAGGTGGCCTCGCCTTTCTAGCTTCTTTTTATAAAAACCGGAGTCAAAGGTGTTACCAATGACAGACAGTGCAAAGGTATTTTTTTACACAAATTCAGTATAAAATTTGAACTTGTGTGCTGGGTGCCTTGCCAGCTCTAGGGTGTGGAGGAAAAGTACGTGGTATGGAGAGATTCACGGTTACCCTAATTCTGCCGACAACGCTGTTATATGCCTATTTTTGTATATAACTTATTGTGCAAATCGTTTTATTTTTATATCAGTTTGGTTATAGATAGTCGCAAATGTAGGGTAGAAAAATATACCTAAAACCGACGGTATATTATTTAATCCGTACATATAGAAAACAAGATTGCTGTAGGCACAGTATGCTGTCAGTCTGTTCATCCTGACGCAAATTGTACCTTTAAGCAAGGCTGTTTTAGGTGCAAATAAATATACGTTTAAGGCTAGGTGAGATAAGGCGTTGCACTTTGGTGACACTATAAATCATAGCACTAGAGCAGTATCGTTAGGATGCGAAATAATCTGTAAAGTGAGCAAAGAAAAATGAAAATTCAAGCGTACAAAACTAACAAACCGTTCAATAAATATAGCCGAAACGTTTTTCTTTGCTCATTGCTGTTAGGACTTGCTGCGTGTGGTGGTGAAAACATTACCTCAGAGGAGCAGGACCCCGACCCCGTTGTTGTTGACGTGCCAATTGCTGTTATTAAACGCGACTTAAGTGTAGAAGATGCTGATATGCAGCGTTCTATTACTGAACCTGCTTTATTCATACCTGGCGCATCACTCATTATCAAAGCGCGCGCCAATGCTAGTGCAGCAGAAGTTGATATTACTGCTGACGTTTTTGCTGATCGTGTTGACGAAGACGGTGAGCGCTTACCTATTGATGTGAAAGATCTAGAGAGCTCTTACGATGGCTCACGTCTTATTTTTAGTATGCGTGCGCCAGAAGATGAAGATGCTGATGATGATGAGCAACCTACCTGGAATATTTGGGAATATATTGTTGAGACTAAAGAGCTCAGAAGAGTCATTGGGTCGAACATTGTTGCTGAAGCGGGGGAAGATACCGGACCTGTCTATTTAGCAGATGGGCGCATATTGTTCAGTTCAACACGCCAACGTGGTAATCAAGCGGTGTTGCTTGATGAAGGCAAACCCCAGTATGCAGGCCTTGAGGAAGGTAGAGACGTGCATGCGTCCGTTCTGCATATCATGGATGCAAATGGCGAAAATATTCAGCAAATTTCATATAACCAAAGTCATGACCTAGACCCTCTAGTAACGCCTAATGGAAAAATTATTTTTAGCCGCTGGGATCAGTTTTCTGGCAATAAAGGTGTTCATCTTTACCAAATGAATCCAGATGGAAGCGATTTAGAATTATTATATGGCCGACACAGCCATGTCGATTCAAACGGCGATAATGCAGACATTCAATTCACGCAAACACGAGTGACACCAGACGATCGTATTCTTGTTGCTCTCACCCCTTTTGAGAAGGAAGAGTTAGGTACTGATTTTGTTGCTATCGACGTTGCTAATTATATTGATAATTTCACACCTATTGCCTCGGCCGATTCACTTAGTGGTCCGGCACAAGAGAAAGCCTTGTTTGACAACATCGATATTGAAGCTGAAATTTCCCCAGGTGGCTATATAGCCGCTTTGTATCCTCTGTTTGATGGTAGTGGTCGTCAGTTGTTTTCATGGTCTCAGTGCCGCCTATTAGCACCATTGCCTGCAGATGCTGAAGAAGATGCTGTGCGCTCTATCGTGCCTTGTGATGAACAAAATTTAAATGATCCTGAGTTTGAACAAGCGCCGCCTTTATATGGTTTGTGGATGTTTGACCCGGAAGAGGGCACGCAACTACCTTTAGTGGTGCCACAAGAAAACTTTGCCTATTCAGAAGTAGTTGCGGTTGAAAGTCGCCCGTTTCCAGCCGACCCAGAGACGACAATAGACAGCACTGAAACGGCCTTAATTGATGCTGGCATGGGTATTATTCATATTCGCAGTGTGTATGACTTTGCCGGTGAAGATTTAAGCCCTGCTGGCTTAGTCAATATGGCCGATCCGACACAAGTAGCCGTGGACGACCGTCCTGCACGCTTCCTACGTATTGTGAAAAGTGTGTCGATCCCAGATGACGATACTCTCGACTTAGATAATAGCGCCTTCGGCCGTTCACGCGACCAACTGATGCGCGAACTATTGGGTTACACACCTATTCAACCTGATGGTTCAGTGAAGGTTGCAGTGCCTGCTAATTTGCCCTTCGCCTTAAGCATTGTTGATGCTGAGGGTAAACGTATTTCAGCACGCCATGAAAACTGGTTGCAAGTGGCACCGGGTGAAACGAAAACATGTAATGGTTGCCACAATGGCAGCAATAACTCTGACATTACATTTCGGCCGCATGGTCGTGCAGATGCAGAAGCGCCTTCAATTAATTTAGGGGCACCTAGCACGGGTGTACCTTTCCCGAACACTAATCCTGCATTGTTTACCGACCTAGGCGAGACGATGGCAGAAACCGTCACACGCATTAACGGTGTGCCAAACTTAACACCCGATATCATTTTTGAAGATGTGTGGACTGACCCCGCTGTGCAAACGCCAGCAGAGTCTTACGAACTTGCTTATGCCGATTTATCAACCGCGCTACCCATTACGCAAAGCTGTGCACAAACGTGGACCTCTATTTGCCGCACGGTGATTAATTTCCCTGATCATATTCAGCCTTTATTCGAGCTAGACAGATCCATTGTCGATGTTGATGGAATGGTCGTGAGCGACAATACTTGTGTAGCCTGTCATAACCGGTTTGATGCTGATAATGTCTTGCAAGTACCTGCTGGTCAGTTAGAACTTACTGGTAATCCGTCGCCAGCTGATGCAGACTTACTCACTAGCTATCGCGAGCTACTGTTTAATGATGTTGAACAAGAGCTTGTCGACGGCGCGTTATTGCCACGTTTGGTTCCAGTATTCGATAATAATGGCGATCCTGTCTTTGAGTTAGATGAAGAAGGCGAGCCTATTGTCGACCCCGAAGGTAACTTCATTCAAGTCACACAACAGGTTCCTGTTGCTTCATCTATGAGAGTGAACGGCGCGCGCGCAAGTGGCCGGTTTTTTGCTGTGTTCGAAGAAGGCGGCAGTCATGAAGCTTGGCTAACGCCAGCTGAATTGAAAATGATTAACGAATGGCTAGATGTCGGTGGCCAAAATTATAATAACCCATTTGATGCACCAACTAATTAATGAAACTACATTTTAACTTTGTTGTACTGCTTGTTTTAACGTGGGCAAGCTGCTTCAGCTTCTCGGCAAAAGCCGATGAACTGGTAGTGACCATCGTTGAACCTTATATTGATTTTCGCACTGGCCCTGCTAGTGAATACCCCATTTTTCACGTGGCTGAACAAGGGGAAGCGATCACCATTTTGAAAAAGCGAACTGGCTGGTACAAGGCTCGCACCGAGAAAGGTGAAGAGGGCTGGGTGTCAGCTGAGCAATTGGGTAAAACCATTAAGCCGAGTGGTGAAGTGCTTTATGTGCCCACCGGAACCTTTGAAGACTACGGCAATCGGAACTTCGAATTCAGTGTTTTTGGTGGTGTACTTGAGAGTGTGACCTCTCTATCGGTTGGCACATCTTGGAAATGGACCGATAACCTTATTGCAGAGGCAACATTTGCACAGGCACTGGGGAACTTTTCTGAAAATATTTTATGGTCAGCGCGTTTGCAACACCATACCTTTCCGGAATGGAAATTAAGTCCTTACTTAACCATTGGCGCAGGCCAAATAAGAACACGTCCGCGCTCTAACTTAGTGCAGAGTGGTGATGAAGTGCGAAAAAGCGATATGTATGAAGTGGGTGCCGGTTTACGTTACTACTTTGCTCGTAACGTAGTGGTGAAACTAGAGTACCGAAACATCGTTGCTTTGACCGACAGAGACGATCAAGAAAGACTAGAAGAAATTAAACTCGGGTTTGCGGTGTTCTTTTAAGATAAAGAATAGTCGGTCTAAAAACACCGACGCAAGCACGAAATTACGATGACCAATACCATGGTGAAATGAATGACAAAACTGAAAACCAGCTTTCAAAACTTAAGCTGCCTGAGCATTGGCAAACTGCTTATCGCAAGCGCCTTATTATTAAGTACGCAAGTAAGCGCCAATTCAGCGCCTAGCGCTCAAGATCAAGAAGCCCAGGAACGTCCGCCAGCCTTAATCGATCCCAATGTTGAGCGTCGTGAAATTGATGAGTCAGATATCGATACAGAAAATTTCGAAATCGGTGTGTTTGGTGGCTTTATTAGTATTGAAGATTTTGAGTCAGATGCCGTAGTTGGCGCTACGATTGCGTATCATGTGAACGAAAATTTCTTCTTGGAAGCTGCCTATGCGCAGACCACTGCAGGACAGACAAGCTTCGAGAAACTCTCGGGTGGCGCGCCGTTTCTTACCGATGAGGAACGTGACTATAGGTATTATAACTTATCACTAGGTTATAACATCAATGGTGAAAGTTTCTTCACAGATACATTAGTCTTTAACTCAGATTTTTACTTTACGGTAGGCGCTGGTAGCACCGAATTTGGTGGTGATGAGCGTTTTACTGTGAGTGTTGGAGCAGGATACCGACTGCTGTTTACCGATTTTTGGGCGCTAAGAATAGACGTGCGTGATCACGTTTTTAATAGCGACATCATCGGGGTAGAAAAGGATGTTCACAACTTAGCATTTACGCTAAGCACAACATTCTTCTTTTAATTGACGGGACCAGACAATGATTTTTAAGCAAACGAATTTAAGTAAGACAGGCTCACGCAAAGCCAGCTCAAAGAGTACTTTGGGCAAATTCATCCTATTAGGCGCAGCCACTTTAAGCTTGTGTTTGGGTGCTGCAAACGTATCTGCGAAACCAGTATCTGGTGAGAAGTCACCTGATTTTACCCTGAAGAGTAAAGATGGCGGTAACATGCGTTTGTCTGAACAGCGCGGCAATATCGTGTTGGTAAACTTCTGGGCAAGCTGGTGTGGCCCATGTCGTGAAGAACTGCCGGCATTTGAAGAGTTGTATCAAGAATATCAAGATTTGGGTGTTGAGATTTTAGCCGTCAACGTTGACGACGACCCTGAGAAGGCAAATGTCTTGCTTGACGATATTGAAGTGAGTTTCCCAGTACTGTTTGATACGTCTGGTGATGTCAGCCAATTATATGATGTAAACGCAATGCCAACGACGGTGATGGTTGACCGTGACGGCAATGTGCGTTTATTGCACCCTGGTTACCGTAAAGGTGACGAAAAGAAATATGAAAAAGCGATTAAAATGTTGATGAGAGAGTAATGACCATGAAATTTTTCAGTAAATCTTCACTCAAATTATCAGTAGTCGCCTTAACAGCAATGTTAGGCAGTGGTTGTGCGAGCACCTTCGAAATATCTAACCCATTGGCGAATCTTGAACCGTGGGTTAAGCCTTATGAGCGCAGTAATTTAGCCGATCCGATTATGAGTATGAATCGTAATCCGGTGGCATTAGCCTATGCAAAACACGTGTTTGAATCTCGTGAAGGCGCACGTGGCGCAGATGGTGGCGCAGGTGGTGGTTGTGGTTGCAACTAGCACAGACACGGCAAAAGCCATTCGTCAGAATTTGAAATTGATCAAAGCCTGTTTAGTAACACTCGCGCTGATAGTGAGCTCCATTGTGGTGAGCGTCACTAATGCTGCCGTGTTACCGACAGAGCGTGCTGATGTTCTGTATCACGCTTACGAAGGTGATGGTGTCACGATAGATGGTCCTTCAGTGCTGTTGCGTAAGAATATCGGCGGCAAAGTGTCAGTATCTGCAAATTATTATGTTGATACTGTATCTGGCGCATCTATTGATGTGCGTTCTACCGCAAGCCCATATAAAGAAGTTCGCAAAGAAAAAACCGTCGGAGTGGACTTCTTACATAACAAAACCTTGTTGAGTACTAGCTTCACCAACAGTAGCGAAAATGACTTCGAAGCAAACTCAGTGTATGTCGGTATTAGCCAAGATTTCTTCGGCGACCTAAGTACCATTACTTTAAGTTATTCTAAAGGGTGGGATGTTGTAGGACGTCGTGGTGACGAAAGCTTCGAAGAAGAGGCTGATCGTCAGAAGTTTGGTTTCGGGTTTAGCCAAGTGGCAACCAAAAGTTTGATAGTTGGTTTTAACGTTGAGCATATATCCGACGAGGGCTATTTAAATAACCCTTACCGTGCAGTTCGCTTCTTAGATTCCAGCACCGACAGAGGTTTCAGCTTTGCAACGGAGTCTTATCCTCGTACTCGTTCAAGTACCGCGTATTCTGTTAATGCTAACTACTATCTTCCCTATCGTGCTGCGGTTTACGGCGATGCTCGAACCTATAGCGATACCTGGGGAATTCAAGCGAAAAACTTCCGTATTGGCTACATCCAACCCTATAAAGACGAATGGTTGTTTGAATTTTTTGTTCGTTATTACGAACAGGACAAAGCGGATTTTTATCAAGATTTATTCAGTCGCCCAAATGAGTTTAACTTCATGGCCCGCGACAAGGAAATGAGCACCTATAACGGTATCACTGCCGGTATTAGCGTTGCTTACGAATGGCAATTCTCTCAAACCGCTATCTTTAAAAAGAGCGCGGTGCATTTTGAATGGGATTACATGAAATTTGCGTACGATGACTTCAGAGATGCTACGGCCGAAGCGCCAGTAGGTGAAGAACCATTGTTCGGGTTTTCTGCAAACGTGTTACGCATTTTTGCTTCAGTTTGGTACTAATTTATGACAACAACTTTGAATAAACTTATTCAACTTAGCGCAATGATGCTGTTTGCTCTTTCTATGAATATCGCAATGCCAGTGGCAGCACAAGAACCATCGGAAGATACGGCCAATGATGATGCGCCAGTATTAGCGCCTGTCGCGCAAGCAACACCTATCCCTGATAGCGAACTAGCGGCAGAGATGGAAACCCTGAAACAAGCGCTAGTGAATTTGAATAGAGACCTATTTATCCTAGAAGAAGACTTACTCTTCCCTTCTAGCACGCAAGTGGCCGTTTATTTAGCGATGGATGTTGGTGAATACTTCAAATTAGATTCTGTCGAGTTGAAAATTGATGGTGAGTTGGCGACCAATTACTTATATACCGACCGACAAGTGAATGCTCTATACAAAGGCGGTGTGCAACGCTTGTATGTGGGTAATGTGAATCAAGGGGCGCGTGAAGTTACCGCGATATTCATTGGTACCGGCCCTGAAAACCGTCCGTACAAGCGAGCGGTTACACTTGAGTTTGACAAAGATGATGAAGCTGCCACTGTTGAATTAAAGATTGTTGATTCGACCAGCAAGCAGCAACCTGTTTTTGAAGCTTCATTGCTATAGGGTTTATATCGTTTATGAAGCCTAGTGCGTCAATCCTCATTCGTTTGAAAAACACCGGTAAGCTGCTTTCTGTTGCCGTGCTAACAGCTGCCTTGTCGGCCTGCTTTTCAACGCCAAAACCTGATCCCGAACCGGAAGATACCCGTTCTGCTGAGCAAATATTAGCGCAAAAGCGCCAGCAGGTAGCGTTTGGACAAGTCTTGTATAGCTATTTTCAAGACGTGCCTGATCAAACTTTGCTTCAAGAAGCGCTTACTCGCTTAAACGAACAAATCGCACAAACTCCCTACGAGACTGACAACAACGACCGTCTGGAATTGATGAAAGGTGCAGTGAGTCTTCAGTTGGGCATGACACAGCAGGCCGAAATCATATTCAACCGTTTGCTTAGTGACTCTACAGATGACTATATTCGCGCGAATACTTGGTTCTGGTTAGCCAAGTCTGGTTTTGCCCAGAAACGTGACCGCATTAGTCAGCGTGCCTATGCGGCGATTATGGACAATGATTTGGATGACGAGCTGAGTGAAGAGCATTTTGAAGAGTTGTTGTATCAGGTAAGCCACGAAAAAATGGAAGCGGGTGAAGACTGGCTAACGATCGCCAATGAGTTGCCGAGTGATTCTATTTATCAAACCTACTTACTTGCAAACCAAGCAGTGATATCGCATAGCCAAGCGGACTATGAGACCGCGAATAACTATTTTATTGCAGCTAAACAGCAATTAGACAATACACCGATAGAGAATGCAGTGCAGGACCCGGCCGACAATAACAGTTGGTGGTCATGGTTCGACTGGTTTGGCAATGGCTTAAGTGCGACGCAAGAGGAACAAGCCAATAAAGAGCGCAATGCTTTATTTGATCGTCTGAACTACGGTTTGGGCATCAGCCTACTTGATAACAAAGACTACACTAATGCTTTGATCGCACTTCAGCAAATTGGTCGTGAATCTTTAGAAGCGGAACAGTCGTTACTTACCTACGGTTGGACCTTAGCACAAGAAAATCGCTGGCCGCTAGCGATGGCGGCTTGGCAATATTTGCGTGACAATAGCCAAGGTATTTATGCCTTGCAAGCCAGTCACGGTTTAGCGTTTGGTTACGAACAACAAGGTGCTTTGGCTGAAGCTTTTCAGTCATTACGTGATTCTTCAAGGCAGCTTGATATTGCCATGAGTACGCTGGAAACGTTTGATTTGGCAGTCCAAGAAGAAGACTTTTTCGACACGGTGACGGACGGCAATTGGCCGGTTGAACATCGTGACCTTCAGATCTTATTACTCAGTGGTGATGGTGAGATAGATTCTGCGTATTTGCTAGATGTAAGGCGTCAAGCTAAGCAACTGCTGAATACACTCGACGGGAATTTGCGCCAGATTGATAGCATGTATCGTTTGCTAGACGAGCGCGAGCAAGCCTTTATTGAACGCAGTGAGAATCTATCACTTACGACCGCTCAGCTTACTTTGGATGAGGCCCTAACTCGCATAGAAACTTATGAAGAAGCGTTGAACGCAGCCAATGTCCCAATGACGCTATTTGCTAATGAAGAACAACTGTCAGCCATTGCTCGATTAGAAAAGTCAGAGCAACGTATTGAGCGCATTAATAACGAACGTGAACGTAAGTTATCGAAGAAATACGCACAGCGCGTCGCCAGATTGAAAGGGTTTTTAGCTTGGCAACTTTCTGAAGCTTACCCTGAAAGCCGATGGCAGCATCAAAAGCAGCTGAATCACTTGAAAGGTGCGTACCAACAAGCGGACAAACAATATCAACAACTCAGCTCTTTACAGAACAACACGGCAATTATAGATGAGCAGCGTAGTCGCGTTGATGCTATGGCGGTGAGCGCAAATGCTGACTATGTGAAAACCAAAGCGTTAGTCGATTCAATCACAGCTAGACTAACGCAATTCTTGCGGGCCAACATGGCGATGCGTATGCAGGAATTAGCTGATCAACAAGTTGCCACACGTTTAGCCATTATCCGTTTGCAAGATTTAGCGCAACCTGAGAGGGGGCGTTAAGATGCAAAAGTTAATTCAAACAGCCCTTATCTTGTCATGCAGTATATTCGTTGCTAGTTGCGGGATATTTAGTTCCGAGGAAGAATCTGTCATCAATGAAGGGGTGAGCAATCGTCCGACCTTGGCTGAGCTAGATTTACAACCTTTAAAGGTTGAACCATCGATAGCACCGCGACTTTCATTGAAAGAGACCCGAGATGAATATGCAGCGCTCCTTCCACTGTTGAAAGATGAAAAACAGAAGCAGCAGGTGGCTTTTCGTTTAGCTGATATCGAAATGCAATTAGCAGAATTGGCACAGGAAGAAGGTATTCCTCTGGAAACTCAGCAAGCACAGAGTCAAGCTGACAGCCGCAATGTTGATACAGGTATCGATCAAGGTATAGGCACGCTGCAACCTGCGAGCTACTTTAATCAGGCCATTTCACGCTATCGCGAAGTGCTTGAACAGCAAGCTTCAATTGTGGCTGAAGCACAGCGCTTAGCCGAAGAAGCGGCCAACTCGACAATTACCGACAAAGAAATTCAAGCAAGACTGGTAGAGGCAAAACGCACTGAAACCAAATATATGGATGCGATGTATCAGCTGTCGCGTGCGCTTGACCTAGACGGCAAAAAAGTCGAGAGCGTCGAAATAGCGCAGCGCTTTTTACGCACTTTCCCTACCGCAACGCACTCTGTGACTAACTATCATATTGAGTTGTATTTCCGAATTGGTGAATACTACTTTACGCGTGGCGATTACCCAGCCGCCGTAGACAACTATGGCCAAGTATTGGCGCTATCTGAACAAACTTCTAGCCTGACCGCAAATAATTTCTACGGTATCTCTGCTTACATGCAGGGGTGGAGCTTCTTCAAACAAGAAGATCATGGCAACGCTTTGGTATCTTTCTCAAAAATGCTCGATGACACCTTAGAAGATAACTCATACACGCAAACCTTTATCAGTGTGGATGAGCTGCCTTTAGGGCAACAAAAGTTGGTGAAAGACACGCTTCGTATCATGGCACTACTATTCTCTTATCAGGGAAATGGTGAAGCAATCAAAGATTTCTTTGCGACCAATGGTCAGCGTGCATATGAGAACCTTATTTATGAAGAGCTTGCTCAGCAACATTTAAACAATGACCGCTTTAAAGACAGCGCGGATACCTTGCTTGTTTTTGCGAATACCTATCCTATTCATGAGCGTGCAGTTGAGTTTTACGTGAAACACATTGATGCATATATCTTAGGTGATTTCCCGGCACTGGTGTTAGAAGCAAAACGCGGTTTTGTTGAAGCTTATGGGGTTGATGGACCGCACTTTGACGGTTTACAAACGCTTGTTGGACGCCAAACCAGTAATTACCTGCGCCAATATCTGAAAGAATTAGCACAAAACGAGCACAGCATAGCCCAAACAGTTGAAGCCATGATGGCAAACGCATCATCTTCAAAAGCAGCAGAGTCAGGCGCAGAAACGGCAGCAAGTTCGTTTGTGGGTAGCCAAGTGAGCGAGGCGCAAAGTTCCTCTTGGAGCACAGCATCAATCAACGATTTAATGAAAACAAAGCAAGAAGCCTTTGAACTTGCTGCGGTTTATTATGACCAGTTTATCCGTACTTTCTCGCCAGATGATGAAGTGCCACAAATGCGTTTCTACTTAGCTGAAGCCTTAAGCTCAGCAAATAAATTGAATCGCGCAATAGAAAGCTTTGAGATTTATGCATACGAAGACTCGCCGAACCCGCTGGCTAGTGAAGCTGCTTATGCTGCATTAATATTGTTTGAAACCTTGACGGAACGTGCGGTCGACCGGGATGTTAGCTTCAAAAATCAATTAGAAGCTCGCAAGATGGTCAGCCAACAGTTATTCGTTGAAAACTTTGCCAGTGACCCTCGCACAGTCAATGTTGCGCAGTCTCTTATGCAGCGTTTATTCGAGCAAGAGAAGTATATTGAATCAATGCGCTGGGCGAATTGGTTGCTGTCGGGCGATAAGCTAAACGGCTTGGCATATGCTCGTGCAAACTTGCCTGAGGCAAGCCTAAGTGAACAACACATTGGCGTGCACGAGCTAGAGAAAGAAAGCCTTATTTCAGCACGCTTAGTGCTAGCGCATGGTAACTTTGCCTTAGAAAACTATGTGGTGGCGCAAGCTGGTTACGAAACCCTCTTAAGCATATTACCGGCGGATGATGAGCGTATTAAAGAGCTCACTAATCGTCTCGCGGCTACATTCTTCCAGCAGTCTGAACAAGTACTTGCCCGTGCAAATGTGAAAGAAGCCTTAGCTGCACCCATTCCCGAGGGTGAAGATATTGCGGTACTCAGCGAAACACAAAAGTTAGCGTTAGCTGACAGTGTGGCCTTACTGCAACGCATTATGCGTCAAACACCAAATTCAACGTTCAGAGCGGCTGCGCAATACGATACAGCAACTTACTTACTTGCTTTAGAAGACTGGTCAGCGGCCTTGCCGCTATTATTAGATTTCCAAACGCGCTTCCCGAAAAACGAGCTAGTATCCACTATTCCAGGCAAACTCTTGGTCGCATATGAGAAGTCAGAGCAATGGGCTCCCGCTGCTAAGCTATTGATGGCTCAGCATGCAGCAAATCCGGACAGCCAGCTCGGTAGAGAGTCTATGTTTGTGGCGGCTGAATATTACTTAAAGGCAAATGACCGTGAGAAAGCATTAGACACTTTCCGTTCCTATGCGCATCGCTATCCAAATCCGCTTTCAGATGCGAATGAAGCGCGCTTTAAAATGACCGAGTTCTATCAAGAAAGTGGCGAAGAATCGAAACGCCGTTTCTGGTTAAATAAATTGATCGAGGCGGACCGAAATGCTGGTGACCAACGCTCCGCTCGCTCGCGGTACTTAGCTGCGATGGGCTCTATGGTCTTTGCTAAGGATGCCGACAACGCTTACCAAAAGATCAAGCTAACATTGCCACTCAATAAGAGCTTACAGCGCAAGCAAACAGCATTGAAAACAGCCATTGCTCGCTACGACGGCGTGATGTCTTACGGCATTGCTGAGTACACCACAGAAGCAAACTATGCATTAGCAAATCTGTATTCTGTGTTGGCCGTTGATCTGATGGATTCTGCTAGACCAAACGGTTTATCGGCGCTGGAAATGAGTCAGTACGAATTATTGCTAGAAGAGCAGGCTTTCCCGTTTGAAGAAACGGCGATTACCTTGCATGAAAACAATGCCAAACGCGCTCATGATGGTTTGTATGACGATTGGGTGAAAGAAAGCTTACGTACACTAGAAGGTTTCCTTCCTGTGCGCTATCGCAAGCCAGAACAAATTGAGGACTTGAGTGTTGAAGACTTTGAATAACAAACGACTCCTGCAATCGCTGCTTGTCTTGAGCTTTGGCGTCATGATGAGTGCCTGTTCTAGCTTACCTTCTCTCCCAACTTTTGGGAGTGATGAGCAAAGCGCGACAGAAGCAGAGCAAAAAACGGAAGAAGTACTTAACGATGGTACTGAACCAGCAGCGCAAGTAATGAGCGAAGAAGAACTAGCTGAGCAAGCCTTGATGTTAGAGGCTCAGGGCTTGATGGCATCCATAAACGCTTATCAAGTGGAAAACCAAAGTCAGAAAAAGCTGAATTCCAGTCAATTACAGGATATACAAAATGCGATGAATGCCTTGGCTGCAGGAAACACTGACGGCGCATTAAGCGAGGTTCAGCGAGTACTAGACGATCCCGATTTCTTTGCCGCTCCGCATACCTCAGTCTGGGTCTTACGTGGTGATATCCATCAGCGAGCGACGAACATTGAACAGGCGATTAAAGATTACGAAGTTGCTATTGCGCTGTCAGCAAACAATTATCAAGCGCTGAACCGCTTGGGCAAATTGCACAGAGATATGGGCAACTTTGAGCAGGCGAAAGAATATTACAACCAAGCCTTAAAAGCGTGGCCTGGTAATGCATCGACTTATCGTAATCGTGGCATTTTAAATGACTTATACATTGGTGATAAAGCCTCAGCCCTAAGCGATTATAGGCTGTATAAAGCTTTACTCGATATACAAGTACAAAGTACTGATACGCCAGCTAAAGCACTGTTGAAAGAACAACGCTTAGCAGGGCAGTGGATCACCGATATTAAACGCCAATTAAAGGCCATCGCGCGGGAGCAAGCTAATGGGTAAATTCGTTTTCAAACGTAGCACTTCATTACTCTTGTTATTGCACTTTGGTCTTTCAGCAGCAATCGCTCAAGAACCAGAGACAGAAGCTTTAGAAGAGCAGTCTCCCATTGATGTGCGCGTCGCATCTGACGGAAATGTCTCAGCTAGCGGTGATGTGCTGCGCTTAGAAGAAACGATTCGTGGAAACAAAGAACAGCCAAAGGTATTGTCAATTGTACCTTGGCAGTTGCCATTGCATCAGCGTATCGATCGCAATGAAAACCGGTGGGCGCCTATTAAAACATCACTTAAGCCACTGGTAAGAAAAAAATTTTTAAAGGAGATTAATCTTCTTGAAGGGATTCAAAACAGCCAAACTACCACTTCGGTTAGCGCTGAAAAGTAGCTCTTGGGTATAAATTCAGCAACTTGTTGATGGTACAGAATACATAAGTTCAAAGCGTATTCACATACACTGTCAGTAGTCAAAATTGCATAACTTCACCAAGCCTTCAAAATGCAGTGTTCATAAGAACGATTGAGGCTTGATAAACAACTGATCACTACATTTTGAGAGGATATCATGGATACCATCGTACGCTTTTTCCAAGAAGGGGGTTCGTTTATGTTCCCTATCTCTATCGTTCTAGCTATTGGTTTAGCAATCGCTTTAGAGCGTTATTGGTTCTTGGGTTCTGCCCGTCGCACGAATAAAAAAGCGTTTAAAGAGCTAGAGCCTTTACTTGCTAGCCAAAACTTCGACAAGATTATTCAAATCACTCAAAATAGCACTGCACCCATTGCACGCGTTATTGGTGCCGGCATCACACGTCTAGGTGTAAGCCCTCGTCGTGAAGACATAGAATACGCAATGGAAGAAGGTTTGATGGAAACCGTTCCTCGCCTAGAAAAACGTACACAATATTTGGGCATGCTAGCCAACATCTCAACCTTGTTGGGGTTGTTAGGTACTATCATCGGTCTGATTGCTGCTTTCTCAGCAGTCGCAAACGCTGATCCATCAGAGAAAGCGAGCTTATTGTCGCAAAGTATCTCTGTTGCGATGAACACAACGGCTTACGGTTTGATTGCTGCAATTCCTCTATTACTGCTTCATTCATTGTTACAAACGAAAACGACTGAAATCGTAGAAAGTATGGAAATGGCTGGCGTGAAGTGCTTGAACACACTTATCGCAAAAGAGAATCTTGGCCCAAAAACACGTACGACTGACCAGTAGGAAGCATTCTCATGATTGGACGACGCCACGGGCGTAACGCCAAGAAAGAAGACGCTGAATTAGACATCACCTCGTTCATGAATTTGATGATCGTACTGGTGCCTGTCTTATTAATGATGATGGTGTTTTCGAGAATTACGGTTGTTGAACTTCAATTACCGGGCATTGAGGCACTTGCTGCCGACGATGAGCCAATTGAAAATCAAAGCTTAGAAATTCTTGTGACCGATGACGCATTGAATATTTTCTTCCCGCAAGGCTATTTGGTACGAAGTGTGCCGAAAATACCCGCCGTGCCTGAAGAAGGTGAAGCGCCTGCTCCAATTGGCACAGAACCTGTTATGCAGCACGATTATAAAGGGCTGCAAACACAACTTAAACTAGTGAAACAAACGCTATTAGCACAGTCTATCGACAAGAAAGACATTGTGTTAATGCTACCGGACGAAACTGACTATCAAACGATTATTAGCTTGATTGACGCGACACGCTCCTACAAGGCCGTTGTTGCAGTATCGGTAGTCGACGCAGAGTTGTTTCCAGAAGTCTCTTTAGCAGAAGCACCAGCTCGCTATGAACTTAAAAATGCGGGAGGTGCACAATGAAGCAATCAGCACGCGCTAAACGCATGGCTCGCGCCAATAAAAGTCGCACAGCAAAGTTGAGTCTAGTATCGCTGATGGATGTTTTTACGGTACTCGTTTTCTTTCTAATGCTAAATGCTTCAGATGTGCAAGTATTGCAACGTGATAACTCTGTTGAACTACCAAAATCAACAGTAAAAACACCAGCAAAAGAAACGCTGTTGTTGATGATCACTGCGCAAGACATTCTGTTGCAAGGTAAGTCATTAGCGAAGACCAATGATTTGTACGAGCAGCGCGAATATACGATTGATGCGCTGAAAACGGAGTTGTTGTATCAAGCTTCGCGTACCGTTGCTGCGCCAGTAGATAGTGAAGATCCTGATGCAGAAGATCCGGGCTTATCGATTACTATCATGGGCGATAAATCGGTCCCTTACGAGATTTTAAAGAAAATTATGCAAACCAGCGCTGAAGCCGGTTATACCAATATCGCCTTGGCGGTAGAGAACCAGCTTGAATCAAATAGTGATGTGGCTGCACCAGTTGATGACGCAAGTCAGGGTGGTGGATAATGAGCAGCGCGAACTACAGTAAGGTTTATTTTCATTCAGAGCTCCCTTGGGAAAGCAGTTCAAGGGAAAATGCAGCATTCACCAAAATAACGATCGTGTTGCTATTGCTCACGCTAGCAATTGCGGTGTTTGTGCAAATAACAGAGTTACCTGAGATACCGCGAGCGGAGCGTGAAAAACTGCCACCGCAATTAGCTAAGGTAATTAAAGCGAAGGAACCACCTCCGCCACCGAAGGTGATTGAGCCAGAGCCTAAACCAGAGCCTGAACCTGAAAAACCAAAGGAAGAGCCAAAGCCAGAGCCGAAGCCAGAACCAAAACCTGAGCCTAAGCCAGAGCCGAAGCCCAAACCTAAGCCGAAGCCAAAAGAGCCGACTTTAGAAGAGAAAACGAAAGAAGCGCGTGAAACGGCGAAAAGCAAAGGTGTACTCGCCTTGCAAGATCAACTCGCCAGTATGCGTGATGCCGCCAACTTAAATAATTTGGCGAATACACAGCAAACTCAAGGCGGTGGTCAACAAGAAAGCACGCAACGCAAGATTCTAGGTCGTGAAACCAATAAAACCAGTGGCGGTATTGCGCTGGGAAGTTTGAGCTCCGACGTTGGCGCTGCGGGTGAACTTGAGGGACGTCGTAATACTGAATTTGTGGCAGCTGAAATAGGTGAGGCGTCATTGGCGACCAAGCGTATTGAAGAAGAGCAGCAAATTATTGGTAGTCGTGATCTCGATAGTATCAGACAGATACTCGACGCCAACAAAGGTGCAGTGTATTCCTTGTATCGTCGTGCCTTGCGTCAAGACCCGTCTATTGAGGGTAAGCTAACCGTGCGTTTGGTAATTGAGCCGGATGGTTCATTGTCAGAAGTGAAGTTAGTTAACAGTGAGCTGGATGCACCTGAACTGGTGGAGAAACTCATTGGACGTATTGGTCTTATTAACTTTGGTGTTCAAAACGTTACCAAAACTGAGTTAGAATACTCGTTCAATTTCTTACCATTTTAGAATTATGAACGATGATAGCTTAAAGGGCGAAGCAAATGCTTCGCCCTCTTCCTCACCTAATGACTCATCAGCAGACACTGCGAGTGAGCCAGCAGCACAGCAAAATCAACAAGCGAACAACCCACTGCATGGCGTTAAGTTACAAGCAATTGTAGAAAAACTAGAGGCTGAATACGGTTGGGAAGGGCTTGCTTATCGTATCAACATCAATTGCTTTAAGTCTGACCCCTCAGTGAAAAGTAGTTTGAAATTCTTGCGCCGTACGCCGTGGGCGAGAGACAAAGTAGAACGTTTATATTTGAAGACTTTCCATAAGAAATATCGTCCTGAGAGCTATTAGCGACAGTTGATCTTTGGGTCAATTCATTGCACAGTTAAGTCATGACATGGCTATCCAGGACCCGCAAGATGCACAGACGCACATTTTCACCCCGTCACCTTTTTTCCTTGTGCTTCATCGTTTGTTTTTCTATTTTCGTATCTGCATGCGGAAGTACGCCTTCCACAAAAGGCACTGCTCAAACGGGCAATCAGGCACAGAGTAAGGTAGATGCAGAGAAAGCGGCATTGGCTAAACAGCAACAAGAAGCTGCAAAAAAACAAATTCTCAATTATGCAAAAGCAGATGCTGACTATCGTGCGCTCGTGGCTAAATTCAGATCGGGCCAGGCGAGCAATGGAGATTATGATGCGATTACCCGAGTATATCCCCTCACCTCAAATTACAATCCCTACGCAAGTGCGGAACAAACCCAAAAGCTGGTCGCTTTCGAGCACATGGAAAGCAAACAATGGGATGCCTGTTTGCGTGCCACTGATATTATTTTGAATGAGAACTTCACGAGCTTAACAGGCCACTATGGCGCGATGGTGTGCCATTATGAACAAGGTCAACAAGCGCAGGGCGAGTTTCACAATCAGCTCTTAGATGGGTTCATCGATGCGGTGTGGCGCTCGGGTGATGGGCGCTCGCCGGCCACAGCGTTTTATATCACCAGCAGTAACGATTTATACGCCTTTGTGCAAATGCATGGTTTTATCGTGACTGGCCAGTCGTTGGTTTACCATCAAGAACGCCCGATGGATGCCATTAGTGTTGAAAACCCTGAAACGGGTGAAGAAGCAACATGGTATTTTGATGTCACAGCGCAGTTTAGGCGCGGGATCCTAGACGATCTAGAAGCCCGCTAAGGCGGTATCCGTCATTCCCGCACATATGTCATTCCCACAGATATGTCATTCCCGCGCAGGCGGGAACCCCAACCGATACGCGTCATTCCCACACAGATGTCATTCCCGCGTAGGCGGGAACCCCACTCTATCGTTTACGCACAGGCTTATACTGAGTAGAACAATACCCTCTGCTCACATCGGGGCTGCGGAGCTTAATATGCTTGGTTTTACGTCCGCTCACTCTAGCCCGCCAATTATTAAAGGTTTTACGCTTTATATTGCTGCGCATGATTTCAATCACTTCTGGCTCAGACACATCAAATAGGCGCTCTATCGCCTCAAAAGGCGTGCGATCTTCCCACGCCATTTCGATGATACGCGAGGTCTCATCTTCGCTGAGTAATTTTACTTTGTTTCTGACACTTGTTTTCATGCTTTCCTATACGCAAAAAACTAAAAAGGGGGTCACAAAAAGGGGGTCAGAGTTAATTTAAAAAGGGGTCAGAGTTAATTTTTCTTTCTGTTCGAACAGCTCCTCAACAATGTAAACACGCTGTACGGCATCCTGCCCGCTCCCAAACGGCATCCATGCCGTTTGAAGGTTTACATTGTTCGGGACCTGAACAAACCACAAAAAACTAACTCTGACCCCTTTTTAAATTAACTCTGACCCCCTTTTTGCTGTTTTGCATAGTTTACGAAAAAACAATTCTTGTTAAGGCTTTGTTAAATTTTGTTATTGTAATCGTTTACATTATTGGTTTTAATGGCGCCTGGCGATTTATAGGGCAGTGGAAAATGAAAACAGTTTTTAAACAGACGATGACAAGTATGGTTGTGGCGAGTGCGCTTCTAATTGGCGCGTGTGGAAGTGGTGGCGGTGCAGGAAATTCTTCACCAGATATGCCAACTACACCACCTCCACAACCAGCTCCAAGCCCTGAAACCAGTGAATTGATCAAAGTGAATCAGTTGGGCTACTTGCCTGATAGCGTCAAAAAAGCAGTGATCCCTGCTACCAATAGCACTACCTTCGAGCTTGTTGATATGAGCACAAACACGGTAGTGATGAGTGGTGACCTCGCAGCAGAGCAAACTTGGTCTGTCGCAAACGATACAGTGCAACTCGCCGACTTTTCTTCACTGACTACTCCTGGTGAATATGCACTGCGCGTAGCAGGTGTCGAGACAGATGCTACCGTTGTAATTGGTAGCGACGTATTTCTTAGTGCCCACGATGCTGCGCTGAAAGCGTATTACTTCAACCGTGCCAGTTTTGCCCTCGACGGCGCTTACGCTGCTGATTGGGCGCGTCCTGCAGGTCATCCTGATACAAATGTGTTGGTCCACAGCTCGGCTGCTGATGCTAATCGGCCAGAAGGAACCGTGATCAGTGCGCCAAAAGGATGGTATGACGCAGGGGATTACAATAAATATATTGTGAACAGCGGTATTTCAACATACACACTTATGGCTGCTTATGAGCATTTCACGAGTTTCTATCAGAACCGCGATGTAAACATTCCTGAATCGGGTAATTCGATCCCAGACATACTAGAAGAAATAAAGTGGAACTTGGATTGGATGATGGCCATGCAAGACCCCAATGATGGTGGTGTTTATCACAAGCTCACCACACTCAACTTTTCTGGCACGCAAATGCCACACCTTTCCACTGCACAGCGTTACGTAGTGCAAAAAGGAACAAGTGCTGCTTTAAATTTTGCTGCCGTTATGGCTTCAGCCAGTCGTATATATGCGGACATACCAGAATATCAGAGTGTTGCACAAAGCTACCAAAGTGCAGCAGAAAGTGCATGGACTTGGGCACAAAGCAATCCGAACGTGGCCTATAATCAGCCCAGCGATGTCTCGACTGGAGAATATGGTGACGGTAACTTTGACGACGAGCGTTTATGGGCTGCCGCGGAACTGTTTTTGTTAACGCAAGACCAGCAATATCTGACTAGCTTCAAAGCGATGAGCAGCCGTCAAAGTGCTCAACCAAACACACCAGCGTGGCCTGAAACAGCTACCTTAGGCTATATATCAATGCTATCGGCCGGTAAGATGTTGATTGAGCAGAGCGATTTCAATACCTTTCAAGCGTCTTATATCGCTTTAGCAGACAGCATTGTTGCTCAATATGAAACTTCAGCTTATGGTGTTGCCATGCAAGAGGAAGACTTTGTGTGGGGCAGTAACGCTGTTGCGTTAAACAAAAGCATGGTCTTGCTGTTTGCCTATGAGCTAAGCGACAATATGGCATATAAAAATGCTGCGGTTGGCCTAGTGGATTACGTATTGGGTAGAAACCCAACAGACTATTCCTTCATGACGGGTTTTGGTAGCAAAACGCCAATGGATATTCATCATCGACCGTCATTTGCTGACACTGTTTCTGAACCGGTACCAGGGTTTGTTGCTGGTGGGCCTCAGCCTGGTCAGCAAGACAACTGTAATTATCCATCGCCTTTACCAGCTTTGAGCTACTTGGATGATTGGTGCAGTTACTCAACTAACGAAGTGACTATCAATTGGAATGCACCGATGGTCTATTCATTAGCTGCTTTACATACAGGCCAATAAGTAAAGCGCCTGCAAACGCTGAGCCTTAATCGATTTGGTAGCCTACTCGCTTCTCATTGATTAAGCTCAGTAGTTCGCTTGCTGCTACGGCATCGGACATTGCTCGGTGATGGCGTTGCATATCAATCTCAAAATGCTTAGTTAAGTTTGCCAATGAGTATGAAGGTAAACCCTTATAGTATTTCCGCATCTCTCTAACAGTGCACAATTTTGGACGTCGAAAACGACGCTCTAACCTTTCAAATTCGGCCTTTATGAAGCCGTAGTCAAAGTTAACGTTGTGCGCTACGAATACACAGTCTTTAGTAAACTCGTCTATATCGTCTGCGACTTCTGCAAATAGCGGTGCATTGGCAACTAGTTCGTTATCAATACCGGTGAGAGAAGTGATATTGGCGGGAATGCGTCGCTGTGGATTGATCAACGATTGCCATTCAGCAATCACTTCACCACCACTCACTTTCACCATGCCAACTTCGGTAATTCTGTGATGTTGAGCTCGCCCGCCCGTAGTTTCTATATCGACCACTACGTAGGTCTGCATAGGGTCAAAGGTCCACACGACATTCGTGATGCGCACATCAAAGTTAAGCGCTTGCAGCTTCTGAATGCTCAATAACTGATTACGACGCAATTGATCGCCTTCGGATTTTACTTCTTCAAAACGTAATTTATCGTTTTCTATTAACATTAAATCAGGAAAACCATCGCTTAAATTTTGCCAGTCCTGTGTCATACAACGCAGCAGTGACAAGAGCTGTGATAGTTCGCTGTGTTTTATCAGTAAATTCAGTCGTTCTAAAATGTTCTTACGCCAGCGGAAAACAATGTTTCCTTCGCCATAGTGCTTGGTTGCCACAAAGCTGAGTTGCTGAAATAAGCTAGCTTTGGTGTGGGTGTTGTTGATGCGGGTTTCAATATGTTCCTTGGCCAAATCATAGAACTGATTAGACTTTAATGAAGTGGGCACATGGTCGAACTCATTGCTTAAGCCCAAGCCATCGAGTTCGTATATTTCATACCAAAAATACAAGCCAAATAATGCCCGCCATATTTCGTTTTCGGTGCGAAGAGCCAGGATGTCACGTTGCTCATAATAGGCCACGACGCCGCGCTCAACCGCGCCTTTATGAATTTCGTCAATCGCGATCGTTTGGGAGTTGTCGCGCAACATATCGGTCAACACGCTGGTGCGCTTTTTATGATACTTTCGAGCAAGGAAATCTTCTGCAAAGGCTAAGAGATCTTCACACAAAGGTGCTTGGATAATACTTTCTAACCTTGCTTCCACGGCCTCTGTGTGACCCTGTTTATACGCTTCGCGGATCCATTTCTCGCTGGCTGCACTCGAACCAATATTTTCTAAAACATCGAGTGCATGTGTTGCATCGAAAGACAGTAGATCATTGGCAAGTAACAATTGTAGTCGTTGATGTAATTCTGTGGCCTTGTCACCCATCGGAGAGCACATAGTGGATAGCTGCTCCAAGATATAAGCCTTGTGCTCGTCTTGATGTTTTTGACCTTGAACTTGATCGTTTGGTGGTGAGTGTTTGAAATTCGCCAAAGCAATGCGCACGTCGTTGAGTTGAAAGTGCAGGTTAAATGCACTCTTTGCGCTGTCTATGCTGTCGAAACGCGCTAAAACCTGAGCTTGTTCTTTACGCGTACGCATGACGCCTAAATCTCGCATAGAAAACTGGTTTAGTTTTGCGTGAAAATTACCAAAATAGAGGTATAAAAAGTAATGAATGGGCCTCTCAAAATTGCCCTCCCAATAATCGCTAGCAATACTGCTGTCACAAATTTGTTCGGCGCTAACTTCCGATAACAAGACATCGACAAGCGTCGACTTCGGCGCCGATTTCTTATATTCGATGGCTTCTTCCAGCAACACATTGATTTCTTCCAATAGGCTAAGAATGTCTGCTTTTGTTAAATGCTCGACAAACTCCGCTGCATGCTTGCGTTGAATAGGTCTGAACCATTTGTCCTGAAAAAGCTGATAAAAATTATCATCAATGTTATCGATTTCATCATACACGTACGTACTCGGTTTAATAAATATCGACTTACGATTAACGAACCGAATGATTAAACATTGTTGGTCTTTGCTGAGCGCTTGAAAGCGCTGGATGAACGTTTGATCCTCTTCATCTAATAATGAGGCACATGGGCCTGTCACAAATTTCAAGAATTCATGAAAGTGGGTGTGATAATAGTAGGTTGGTAAGTCGCGCACGTTATCCAAAAAGCTAAATGTTTCTATGCCGCAAAGCATACTAAATAACTGTGTAAATATACAGTACTGATTTGGATGCTATAAATGCATGCTTCACAATCGTTACAAATGTATGCTTTACTAACATTTCTTTAAACGAATACGCAAAGGAAGCTCATGTTTAGTCATATCATGTTGGGTGCAAACGACATTCAAGAATCAAAGAAATTTTACGACGCAATCTTCGCTGTGCTTGGCTGCAAGCCAGGTGTCATTGATGATAAAGGCCGTTGTTTTTGGTACGAAAAAACCGGTGTTTTCTCAGTAACAAAACCCATTGATGGCCAGCCTGCGACTCACGCAAATGGCAGTACATATGGATTTGCGGCAAAATCAACCGATGAAGTGGACGCTTGGTATCAAGCCGGTTTAGAGAACGGCGGGACAGCCTGTGAAGATGCTCCGGGTTTGCGTAATAATGGCAAAGTCGACCTGTATCTAGCCTATTTACGCGATCCGGCGGGAAACAAAGTTTGTGCGCTTTTTAAGCCTTGATTTTGGCTGTTATTAGTACAATCGGGCCTTAAGGTTGGATACTAATATTTATGAGGGTGCCGTTCGTAGCGCGCTAAAAGAGTTTAGTCTAAAGCAAGCGATCGCACTCTCTCTAATATGTTGCCATCGTGTCGGTAGCTATTATGACCGTTTTAGTAGAGCAGAAACTTGGGGAAACCCAGGTAAATTGAGAAACGCGAGAACGGCTGTTTACAATTGGTTGAAAGGCGTTAATACGGACTACAAAAGGCAGAGTGCATCACTTGAAGTTGAAATTCCCGATTCTGATGATTTTGGTTCGGTTGAAGCAACTCTCGCGCAGGTCGCTGCCATTGCTCATTATTATATGGTTGAGCAGCTCGAATCGAAGGAAATACAATTGACAAAGTTGGTACTAGATCGCTGTTTAGAAATAGCTGATGTTCGAATCCAAGAGCTATTAGATAAAGATTCAAGAATGGAACCGTCGATCGCTGCAATAGAGTCACATAACATTTATCAAAAAGAAATGCGCTTGCATGTGGAGCTTCTGAAAGGAATAAAAGGTAGCTTAGACCCGGTTGAATTTGTAGATAAAGTGTTAGCAGTAAAGAAAGACAAACAAGAACAATTTGATTTCAGGTTGGACGAAGAAAATTAACAAGGATTAGCATGAAGAATTTACTCACCGTTTTAGTGATATTTTTAACTTATGGTTGCAGCTCGACGGCTAATAATAGCCAATTTACAGGTGATCTCTCGACAAGCTCAACAGATCCTCAATATGGTTATATTGAATCAAAGCCGGTTGAACTGGGTGGCTTTATGCGAGGAACAAAATACGAGGGTGCACACTTTGAGTATTTCAGTAGCTTACTTGGGCCACAAGGGCAGAAGGTGAAGGTAGAGCGCCTCGGCAGCTGTTGTGAATTTGAGGATGCATCTTTGCCTCTCGGTGGTGGTTTACTAGATCGTTATGAGCTTACCTATGAAGGCCAGAAAAAACCGGCTGTCATTTACGTCAATCTCTACCGTTTCGAGCAACCCAAAGCACCGCAGGGGTTTACACTCTTGTAAGGCAATGTCTGAATTAAGGGATTAATTATATATGAAAAATGGCATCAACAACTTCGTTAAAACAGCCAATCAATATCTATTATTTACTGGGCTAATCATTATAGTCGGTTTTTTTGCCTATCAACTCGCCAAAGAAATCTTCAAAAGTGATTATCAAAAACACAATTCAATAGCACTCGTCGATGAAACTGAATTGGAAGAATATCCTATCGAGCTCCAAACAAGTTTCGTTAACAAGTATAAGGATGTGTTCCTTTTCAGGGTAAGTTCAAACAGGCTCGCAAGAGAAGATAAAGAAGTCAGCAATTTAAGAAAACCGTTAGCTATGATGAGTAACAGCTTCGGAGGTTATGAGGATCTAGAAACTGTTAATTTCTTATTCACAGGCGCCAGTTATAAAAGAACCTTACTCGACAAAAATTCCCTGATTCTCGATTACACTTTTCTTAACGATACGGTAGACATTGACTCTTACAATCGCCAATTCAAGTTAGATAAACACCTCTTTACCGTTGTGAAAGACGATACGAATAAAGACAAGCAACTGAACCGCAAAGATAGTATCGATCTATTGGCGAGTGATTATGACGGCAGAAATGTCACCACCGTTTTTTCAGATATCGAAAATTATGAAATTGTTGATCACAATGTCTTACTTGTTATCCGAATGGTTGACGAGAAAAAAGAAGCAACTCTTTATGACTTGGTTAGCGGTGCTAAGACAAAGATTGATATTAATGTACCAACGACCTAAGCGTCATGGCGTGAGACCAGGGAGAACAATCAACCAACCTGAATTTTCTGCTTCGCTACCCATTCAAAATATTCGGTCAGCTCTGGATTATCTTGTATTAGCGAGAGGCTGTTGAGGTGTTTGGCTAACTCCATCTCGCTGAAGCGTCGATGTAATCCGTTGTGGCACTGTCTACAAATATCGATGCCCTGAGCTAGCTCTGCTTTGCTGTAGTGTTTTTTGAAATAGTTGCGTCGATGCATCTTTTTTGGGATCAAGTGATGGAAGGTTAGGTGCGTTTGTCGATGACACAGGGGACATTCGCCTAAACTACTTCGGCGAGGATATTTGCGGGTTTGGCTTCGGCTTCTATTTTCCATATTTTAAGTTACGTTATATGTGACGATTACGATTTTGAAAAACATTTTAGTTTTTGCACGTCCTAAAACGCATTCATCTCGTAGTAATATCAAACACGTAAATTTGTATAGGTAGTTCGTATGAGTTTAACCAGTGCAGCCACGTTTGAGTGCCCTTACTGTATGACGTATAACGATCTAGAGATAGACGAACAAAATGATGTGGGTCAGCAGCAAATTGTAGATTGTCAGATTTGTTGCTCACCTATAGAGCTAAGCATAATAGACAATGGCTTTGGTATTGAAATCATTGCCAAACGAGATGACGAATAAAATGACGATAAAAGCTTTCAACGCCAGTGACATTGAAAATATGCCGCAACGAGTGCGAGCAAATTTTATCAATTCACTTTCAGGGTTTAAAAGTGGCAACTTAATTGGTACCACCGATAAACACGGTATCGATAACCTGGCTGTCGTGAGTTCGGTCTTCCATGTTGGGGCCCATCCTCCCTTGCTCGGCATGATAATGCGACCGCATACGGTACCGCGTGATACCTTGCAAAATATTAAAGATAGCGGTGAATATACAATCAATCATATTTGCACCGACTTAGTTGAAAAAGCGCATCATACATCTGCCCGTTTTGATTCTGATGTGAGTGAGTTTGAACAACTTGGCTTAAGCCCACAAATGAGTGAACAGGTGAAAGCGCCCTATGTACTTGAAGCTCAAATCAAGTTGGGTATGCAGGTGCAAGATATTCAGGTACTCGCAATCAATCAAACTGAATTAGTCATTGGGCAAGTCGTTGAAGTGATTCTGAACGAAACGTGGGTCAGTCAAGATGGCTATGTGGATATTGAATCAGCCCAGTCTGTTGCTGTATCAGGTCTTGATTCTTATCATACCACTTCTCGTTTGGGGCGCTTTAGTTATGCAAAACCAAATGAAAACTTACATCACCTAGATATAAAAACTGGAAAAGCTAGAGAGAACTCATGATCCCGAATTTAGACCAATTATTGATTGTTTGCGGTATTGCAATCGTTGCTGTTGCTGTGATTGTATGGATTTTGGTTAAGTTACCAATGGATGACCAATCTAGCCGCGATGAGTAAATACTAGTTTAAGCTAGATCAAATAAAGTTAATTTTTTGAATAGTTTTTGTAGATGGATCCAAAAACTTTCGGTATAAGTATCAATAGTGGTAAACATTAAAAGCACCACCCTTTGCAAACTCGTCATTTTTTGGCGAGTTTTTTTCGTTTAAGGGCCAGTGTAAAAGAGAATCATTTTTATTTTCGTCTACAAATTGGGAAACGCATTATGAATAACGTTAATCGTCGCGACTTTTTAAAATTATCAGGCTCTACTCTAATCGGCCTCACATTGGGTGGCGTTGCATTAAATGCCAACGCGCAAGAAAAGCTAAAACTAGATGATCCGACAGCTATGGCGCTTAAATACGTTCATAAGTCTGAAGTTGAAGGCAAGAAGTGTTCAAACTGCCTATTGATTCAAGGTGAAGATGGTCAAGAATGGCGTCCATGTGGTGCATTCCCAGGTAAGCTTGTGAATGCAAATGGCTACTGCTCAGCTTGGGCATTAAAGCCATCATAAGATAGTTTTACTAAAAAAGTAAAAAAGGGGTCAGAGTTAATTATTTTTTCTTTCTGATTTGCACAGGCCCTTAATAATATAAACACGCTTTTCGGCATCCTGCCCGCTCCCAAATGGCATCCATGCCATTTGAAGGTTTATATTATTAAGGACCTGAACAAACCGCGAAAAAATAATTAACACTGACCCCTTTTTTGTTATTTTATTGGGCGCATAGCGTCTTTAAAGTGCTTATGTTCATAAGCGCCATTTGCAAAACTTGGTTTGAGAATCGCTTTATTTGCTTTTTCATAGTGGTAGGCCAAGTTTAATAGCAATGCTTCATCCCAAGCAGTGCCCATGAAGCTTAAATTAATGGGTAAACCTTTCATGTCGCCCATCGGAACACTCACTTGAGGGTAGCCCGCAATAGCGGCTAACCAACCCGCTCCAGCAAATCCTCCAGGAAAGCTGTCACCATAAACTGGGTCAATTAGGAAGGCAGGTGTTTGGCTCGGCATCATGATAGCGTCTACATTGTGGTCCTTCAGAAGTTTGTCGATGCCATTGTCTTGTGTTGAGACTCTTAAGAATTCTTTGATTTCTTTATAGTCGTCATCATAACCATTCTTTGCTTCTGCCTGAACAAACAAGCTTTGGTCGAAGATAGCGAGCTCTCTTTCACTACTGTCATTGAACTTCATTACATCTGCTAATGTGCGTGTAGTCACCGCTTGTGCACTGTTAGCCAAATATGCATTTAGCTCGTGTTTGAATTCGATAAGTAAAAGATCTAGTGCCTTTCCCCAGAATCCTTCGGGTGTATCGAACGCTTCAATCATAACCAGTTCAACACCATAGCCTTTCATGATCTGCTGAGCATTTTCAAAGGCTTCAATGATTTCTGGATGGTCACCCTGCACGGCTTTAAATACGCCTATTCGTTTGCCTTTGAGTGTTTTCCCTAGTTCGTTTAAATAATCTTTAGCGTGCAAGTCGGCTTCTTTCGTGTACGAGTCCATAGGATCGCTTCCAGCCATCACTGACAGCATTAGTGCGGCATCTTCAATACTTCTTGTCATTGGTCCTGCAGTGTCTTGCGTCACAGAAATAGGTACGATATGTGTGCGAGATAATAAGCCCACTGTCGGTTTGACGCCCGCAATGCCGTTCATGGCAGTTGGGCAAATAATGGAACCGTTGGTTTCAGTACCAATTGCCAAGGAGGCGAATTGCGCAGCGATTGCTGCGCCTGAACCAGATGATGAACCGCAAGGCGTTCTGTCCAAGCTATGCGGGTTTCTTGTTTGGCCACCTAACGCACTCCAGCCGCTGACCGAGTCGTTTGAGCGGAAATTAGCCCATTGAGATAAGTTAGTTTTACCTAAAATGATCGCACCCTCGGCTTTGAGTTTGGCGATAATGGGCGCGTCACGCTCGGTTATATTGTTAGCCAACACAATCGCACCGGCGGTTGTTGGCAGTTCGCTGGTTTCCACGTTGTCTTTTACCAGCACGGGTATACCATGTAACTTACCTAAAGCATTGCCTTCAGCTCGATCTTTGTCTTTCTGTTTGGCTTCAGCTAGCGCGTTTGGGTTTAAGGATAGTACTGCTTGTACTTTTGGTCCCTTGCGATCTAAGGCATCGATACGTGCTAAGTAAGCAGCAACTAACGTTTCAGAGCTTAACTCTCCTTTTGCAATTAACTGTGCTTGTTCAACGGCACTTAAATCTAATATTGCGGGGGTGCTAATGCTGGTTTGATAAGCTGCTTGCTCATGCTTTGCATGTCCATCCGCCCCGAAGGTGTTGAAAGAAAGTGCTATCAATAGGCCGGTGGCGCTGAGGGTACGAACTAGATTTCTCATATTATTTTCCATGTTATAGAGCAAGCTAATGATGTGAAGCCAAGGCTTGTGCAAATAAGCTACACTGTCTAAGCCGGTCTCAACGGTATTAATTGTTATCGAAAAATGCAAGTATCAAGGTTCTTTTATGGAGGGAAGTTTATGACAAGTGTAAACGAGTCTGCACCACAACATGATAAGTTGAATTATGTCGAGTTTGCAGCGCGCGACTTAAAAGCCACAAGCATATTTTTTAATAAAGCCTTTGCATGGGATTTTACTTGGTATGGTGAGGAGTATGTGGCATTTTCAAATGAAGGATTAGATGGCGGTTTCTATCAAGCTGACTTGAAGACACGTGAAGAAACTGGCGGGGCGCTACTCATCTTTTATTCCAATAATTTGGAGTCAACGATGGCGAAAGTCAGTGAATCTGGCGGTGACATCGTCAAGCCTATTTTTTCTTTTCCGGGCGGACGACGTTTTCACTTCTTAGAGCCCAGCGGTAATGAGTTCGCGGTGTGGTCAGATTTAGGTTTGGAGGAAGCATGAAAATTTACGGTGATATAAAATCAGGTAATTGTTATAAAATTAAACTGACATGCGACTTACTCTCCTTGCCCTACGATTGGATTCACGTAGACATTATGGCTGGGGACACAAAAACCCCAGAGTATTTGGCAAAGAATGCTGCGGGGAAAATCCCCCTTCTCGAATTAGATGATGGTCGGTTTCTGAGTGAGTCGAACGCGATTATCAATTTCCTTGCACACAATACGAGCTTATTACCAAGCGACCCATATGCACTTGCGCAGGTTCAGCAATGGCAGTTCTTTGAGCAATACAGCCATGAACCCTTTATCGCCGTTGCCCGTTTTATCAATAAGTATCTGGGTATGCCAGAAGAACGCAAAGCGGAGTATGAAAAACTTCAAGCAGGTGGACACAAAGCGCTCAGGCTGATGGAGTCGCAGTTGGGAAAAACGCAATACCTTGCTGGCGACAAACTGACTACTGCGGATATAAGTTTGTATGCTTACACGCATGTGAGTGACGAGGGTGGATTTGATTTAGCGAGCAATCCAAATATTCAAGCTTGGCTAAAACGCGTTGAAGCACATCCAAATTATTCAGCTATGTCTTGAAGTATTAATTCAAAATACGGCAGTGAGTGATAAAAACGGCTATTTGCATTCTAAGGTTGGAAACATCAACTGAGAAGTGAGTGAACATACATCCGTTTTGTGCAAAAGGTGGTAGGTTAGGCTGAGCCTTTCGAAAAAGTCTTATATCTAATGAATGACTACAAAGCCAAAGATTATAGACAATGCACTTAAAGTGACAATTCGACATTTAATGAGTTGCTTGCGGTTTTAGTTGACTGACAAAAAAAACATCCAAAAGCCGTCGTTGACGAGTACAGCAAATTTAAATATCGATGCTCTCTGAAATCTCTAATGCGTCGTCAACTTCGATGCCCAGATATCGAACTGTACTCTCTAATTTAGAATGACCGAGGAGCAATTGACACGCCCTAATGTTTTTAGTCTTTTTGTAGATCAAAGATGGTTTGGTTCGCCGTATCGTATGAGTACCATAGTGCGTCCCTTCTAATCCGATTGAGTTTATCCACCCATCGACAATACGGCTATATTGACTAGTAGAAAGATGCGGTGAATCCTTTATACGAGATTTGAAAAGATAATCGGAATTATCAAGCGCTTCTTTTTGAATCAATGCTTTTATTGCTGCTCTAGTCTGCTCAGTAATTTCAAATTGAACAGGTCTGCCAGTTTTTTGCTGAATTATCTTAGCTCGCGACTGAATATTCATTCCTAGCGCAATATCTCTGACACGCAAGGATACTAAATCACAGCCCCTGAGTTTGCTATCTAGGCCAAGACTAAATAATGCTAGGTCCCTTATGTTGCCAGAAATTTCTAACCTGATTCGAATCGCCCATATTTGCTTTTGTTTCAAAGCTAGTTTTTGACCAACGAGCTTTCCCTTATTCCAAGGCTCTTTTTTCTTGTAAACGGCAATTGGGTACATAAGTATTCTCCAGAGTTCAGATAAACAGCAAACTTAGAGAATATGATTGCAATACAAATGCCATGTATAATAGTATTTAATACTACCAATTAGGCTGTGAAGTAAATTATGGGCATGATTAAAAAGAGCATCACTGTTACTGATAAACAAAATGAGTGGATGCAAAGTCAGTTGAAAAGCGGCGAATACGCCAGTGATAGCGAATTACTGAGAGATTTAATACGCAAAGAGCAACGTCGAAACGAAGACATTAATGTCATCAGAGAGGCGCTAATTATGGGGGAGCAAAGTGGTTATTCCACCAAGTCCGCTGAACAAATTTTGCAGGAGTTTAAAGACAAGCGCCGTATAAATGCATGACTATAGGCTAACACTTGCCGCAGAAATGGACCTCGCTGATATTTTAGAATACGGAGAAGCTCATTTCGGTACCCAATCAGCACTTGAGTTTTATGAAGGTTTGCTCTGTGTATTTCCTAAAATCGTTAATAATCCTGCTCAATTTGCCCGAATCGATGAAGTGCGCAAAGGATACCGAAGAGCAATCTATCAAAGATATTCCATTTATTTCATTGAGCGCGAAAACTTCATAGAAATAACGCGCGTTATACGCAAGTACCCAGTAAAACTATGACCAAACTGTTAAGAAACGACTAACAGGAATCATCCAGTTGCAGACATAGTCTGAGTGTTTGCAACCTATAGCCAGACATCCATATCTTGACTACCAAGGATGGCCATAACATCTACCCAGTCCTGATTAATACGATAGTAAATAACATCTGCGCGATGAGGAAATCGTCTATAGCCTTGCCTAAAATGGTCGATTGATTGATAAGCTAGAGGTGTTGCTGCTATCTTTTCAAAGGCGTCAAAGAAACTTTGAAAATACTCATCAGCTTGCTTTTCACCAAATTCTTTATAGCCATAGACATATATTCGCCGTAAATCTTCTTTCGCTTCAGAAGTTAAACGGTACTTAGTCACCATCATTGACGCTATGTTTGAACTCCGCAAGCATTTCTTGAGGGGATTGATACACAAAATCGCTTTTTTCTGCTCGGTCAAACTTTTGATTAATATATTCGGCTCGTCTAGCTCGTCTGACTAAATCATTGATTAGTTCACTTTTGTTAGCGTAATCGCCAGCACCATCGACTTGCAGTTTGAGCCACTCGTCGTTCTTTTCAGTTAGAGTTACGCTTTGCCTAGGCATATATTATTGCTCCTATTTAAGTGGTGCAATATTACACCAACCAATTTAGTCTTTCCACTTGAACTTTAGTCCAGATTTGTTTGATCGAAAAACGATAAATAGGGAACCCAAGCGATACTTTCTGGGTGATAACAGGTATAAAGCAAATATTGAAGAGGAAATTAGGGCCTGCTTGCATCCAAAAGGAGACATTGGCAAGGTGAGACGGAACAGAATTGAAAGACTGCTTCACCTATTCGAATGTAATAAAAAATTGAATTCCAGCATCACCACTTAATTAAAAAAGCGGCCGTTCGTCCGAAGGACTGTCATAGTAATCTACATTTAATACAACTCAAAAATCAACGCAGCTCAGTTAGAACCTAGGCTCAGCGCCGTTTTGCATGCTGTTGTTACTATACGCGCATAGTAACATGACTTATTTAATCGTGATATTACTCTAGATTGTTGTTTTTAATATGCTTCTTTTGTGATGACGTGCGCGTTTACTATGCATGCATAGTAAACACATAAAAAATTGTAGAAATTGTCATCAAAAAAATAGTAAGCTATTGAAATTAAATAAGTATGAGGACTGTGTAAAGTGAATTAATCTTGTTGTTACTATGCGGTCTGCATAATAAGTTGTTATGTGCTAAAAGGGAATTTGAGAACCACTAGATTCTCAATTATGGAAATTTTGAAATGAGAAACCTAATTATACTAAGCTTTTCAATAACCTTATTTCTCTTAGGCTGCAAGGAGGCACCAAATGAAGAAACTTGGCACTGCTTACAAGAAAATCAGATAACCCCAGAATTAATTGCTACACAAAATAGTGTGATTGTTTACTCAACCCCACGAGCCGCCAAGTCCTCGGGCATAGTTACAATTGAAAACACCTTATTAGACAAAAAGTCTGTATTGAAAAGTGATTTAACTTTTAGTCGATCAGACTCAGGTAAAAAAATCAAATTGACGCTTCAAGCAGCAGATTTAGAGATCGTTAAAGACGAGCTAGATCTTTTATCTGAAGGTCGTGCAAAGGCTCTCTTACCAGAGTTCGGAACTACTATTACTGGTGAAATAATTTATCAGGATAGTGGAATGCGTAGGGTAGAATATGAAAATGGCGAAATACTTGAGTGTACATTGCAGGATGTTTAGAGACGCACATAACAAGTCAATAAACTCGCTCACTGCGTTCGCTGGGACGCATACACGCAGGGCGGCTTCGCCATTATGCCCTACGAGCCTGCGCCCGTTATTGAAAAGTTATGTATAAATGAAAGTAGTTTATATTCTGTGGCATAGCTACGAAGAGAGTGAGGTTGAGGATAGCAAGTTAATTGGTGTTTATTCGACAATCGAAAACGCCGAAATCGCAAGAGATAAATTAGTAACTAAACCTGGTTTTAGTTCGCATCCGAATGGTTTCTTAATAGATAAGTATCAATTAGATCAAGATCATTGGACTAGTGGCTTTGGTTGGTAAAATGCACATAACAAAAGACTATGGCACGAGCTCGTTCTTTCAAGAGTCAACCTCACCTGTTTTTATTAAGTTATCTTCGGATTCGCGAGCATTCGTTGTTTGGTTCTCGCTGGTCAACATCAGTTGTAGTATTAGCGTCAAACGAGTACTGTTTTACCTAAATGGTTATCGCAAGGAAGCAGGGAATGTTTAATCAAAATCGCACTAAACCGAAACAACATAACAAACGCATCAACCTCGCTACGCTCGCGCAGGACGGTTTTCTGGTTGGGACTTCGCCCACCCAAAAAACTGCCCGTTATGCGGGGTGTTAGCTCGCAAAATAAGTAATCGGTATGATCAAGCTAAAAAATGTAGAAGGCAATATTGATTTTTCTTTGGAGGTAATTGGATACCAATTCCCAGATAGCAAGAAAGATGACTGGTGCTTGCTAAAGGTAAAAATTGCTCAGGGTGACGATAGATGCGAGCTCGTCGATCCGGCTGTGGAAACTACAGAATTGGTGCAACTATTACGCTGGTTTTCAAGTCTGGCAGATGGGCGTTTACCGCGCTACTCTTGCCTAACATTTACTGAGCCATGTCTTAGTTTCGATTTTTTGGCGTTTAATGATGGTGTAGTAAGAATAGCCATTAATCTAAGTCACGAGCTTAAGCCTCCATTTAAAATTGAGCAGTTTAGGGCTAAAAGTGAAGATTGGAATGTGGTGATCGAACTACACGCTAATGACTTTGCCAATATACGTAGAGGCATAGAATTGGCCCTAGAAAATTATCCGGTGCGTGGGAGCTAACAAGGCAAACAGCTGCGGCGTTAGGCTACTTTCATAAACGGAGTTCAAATGTCAGAGTATTTTGCCAAAATCAATTGGGTTAGAGATAGCAATGAAAATTATGTTGATAACAAATATAGCCGAGGACACGAATGGGTTTTTGATGGCGGTATAACGGTTCAAGCTTCTTCTTCACCTCACGTCGTCCCTTTACCTTATTCCGTTGAAGAGAATGTAGACCCAGAAGAAGCATTTGTTGCTTCTCTTTCTAGTTGCCACATGTTGTTCTTCTTATCAATCGCAGCAAAAAGAAGATATGTTGTAGATTCATATGTAGACCATGCTGTAGGTATTATGGAGAAAGATAGCGATGGTAAAATTTCAATGACTAAAGTTACACTCAGACCACATGTTCATTTTTCGGGCGATAAAAAACCATCGATGGAACAACTTGAAAAAATGCACCATCAATCACATGAACAATGCTTTATTGCTAATTCAGTGAAAACTGAAATTGTTACCGAAATCGTAGCCTAACAAGCTGTTAAACAAGGACAAAAAACAGTTGGTTTTGCTCCTTCGTTGCTAATTTTAACCAACTATTTTATTGCCTGTTAACAGGGCGTTATACGTGACTAGCATGTCGAATTGGGTTGAGTTGAAAAAAGAATTTATTAAAGACGGCGCGTTGCGAGACATATACGCATTTGAAGCTTCTGAATCAATTTGGAATGAGTTTATCTATGCCGTTTCGTCCTGTTGCTCGATTGAGTTGGCTAGACGCTCACTTATCACACGCGGAAAAGCGAAGAGGATTGAACCTCCCACTTTTTTGCTGTCACAGTGAGAGCGGCACAACCTTCTCTGTTGTGCACTTACCATTCATCATTTTTACGTTTTTCAGTGTTGCTCTGTTGCCATTTTTGTTGAGTTCAGCGCGAAACGCATAAACTACACCTCTTTCTATTGCTGGGTCTATATATATTCTGTTTCCGCATTTATGCTTCGGATCTTTTACTGGCTTGCCGTCTTCACCCAGTAACCTGAAGAGAGCAAATTCCGGCATTAATCTGAGCACCGATACACGCATATCTCCAATGACATGATCACCGGCCACAACGACTTTATCTTGCTGCGCTTTTTGTTGCTCTGCTTTCTTTTTGGCAACCTCTTCAGCGCTTGCCAGTACTTTAAACCCGGTAAAAGTGCATTGCAGACCACCAGCACCGTAATGGCGCTGTACACCACTGAGTTCAATACTGGCACCCGCGTGCTTATTAACAAAAGCGATATATTCTTTAGCGGTGTAGTTCTCGTCTTTGTAATACATTCTGCACGAGCGATAGCTGCTATTGCCTAGAAAAAGCTCTAACGGGTACTGCGCCTTTAAGCCATAAGCCCTCGCCATGTTTTCACGACTGCTGTTGTACATTAAAGGTATTTCAGCAATGCTCGTTTTACTGGCCAGTATTCCGCTTACCACCCCCACGCTTTCCGAGCGTGTAATACTAGAGTCATTAGCTAGTGCAGATAGGGAAAAGAGCGCAGAAAGCACCACGAAAATTGATTTTTTATTAAATATCATACTCAGCATCCTTGATGAAATTGTACAGTTCTCACTGATTATAAACTGAACAAATACTATGTTCTACTTTTTGTAACAGCGCATTTTGGTGACCTGATTCATTCAAAAAATGTTTATGTTAGTATTTTTGAAACGTACGTTTGTCAGTATCTGAGGAAAACTGCTTTTGAGTACAAGAAAAATTGCCGCTATGTACTATCCACTGTGTCAGCTGTATTTAAGGCTATTTGCACGTGTGTCAAATGGGGAGTTTTAAAAAGTCAGTGAAGTAGTTGTCGTCAAAATAGGTAATTGAACTGGTCTTTGGTACTGAAATCCGCAATGAGAAATGTGAAAGCCCTGACCTCAAAATTTTGCATGTTCAAGTGATAGTATGTCTTTGTGCTTCATGCGTCGGTTATGCAAACAATGATCTTTACGTTAAATTTTTAACACACCTCGTATTGCGTCATATCGATATTGAATACACGCTTAAGACGTTGCGCCCATGACATACTGCCCGCATGATAGGGTTTATTAGAATCAACCAGATGTTCTGCTAAACGAGGACTATTCTTTCCACGTTGTAAAGCGGTTACCTCTGTTCGCACATGACTACTCGGGGCAAATAACCTGCACCGCGCCGGTCACCGGAAACGAGTGAGATTTAATCTGGGCGGTGGCACCAGCGCGAACTCATTTAGTTAGTGGCCCTAATGATGGGGACCGGTCAAATATGAAAAATCTCATCGATGGATTGGTATTAATCTCGAGGAAAGGTCAGCTGCTCAATAAATTCTGGATAGTAATGTTCGACCAATTGATATAGTAACGTGTGCTCTGGTCGGTGGCGTTTATAGGTATGAGAGTGAGTTGTTAGCAGTGGCGCCCTTGCCATTAATTGGCATCACAATGTATAGGTGAGTTGGCTAGACGCTCACCATTGAAGCAATCCAGCAATTTTTGACA
>NZ_JAVRID010000013.1:0-63872 GCF_031846205.1 Alteromonas sp. W364
CTGCTTTGCCATTTTCTTTGTTTCCTAAGTTTAGTATTCGTTCCAATATTGGAGTGAATTAACTTCTATAGTTTAAATTAAAAATAAAATTGTTTACATACGGGAGTCGATTATTGCCTTAGCGACATTACTCGGTGCTTCCGCATACTTATAAAATTCCATTGAGTATGACGCGCGACCTTGCGTTGCAGAACGCAATGCCGTGGCATATCCAAACATCTCCGAAAGTGGCACCTTAGCACGCACAATCTTAATGCCTGCTACACCCTCTTCCATACCTTCAATCATCCCTCGACGGCGGTTTAGGTCTCCGACCACATCACCCATCCAGTCTTCAGGAGTCGTTACTTCAACCTGCATAGTTGGTTCAAGTAACACTGGGTTTGCATCAGCGCACCCATTCTTGAAACCCATCGAAGCAGCAATTTTAAACGCCATTTCCGAAGAGTCAACATCGTGGTAAGAACCATCGAATAAGGTTACTTTGATGTCTAATACGGGATAACCCGCTAGCACACCATTTTGCATCTGTTCTTCGATGCCTTTATCAATTGCTGGTATAAAGTCTTTTGGCACTGTACCACCAACAATTTCGTTTACGAATTCGTAGCCTGCGCCTTCTTCGTTTGGTTCTATCTTCAACCAAACATGTCCATACTGACCTTTACCACCAGACTGACGAACAAACTTACCTTCAGCTTCAACCGATTTGCGAATTGTCTCACGATAAGCAACCTGAGGGTTACCTACGTTACATTCAACATTAAATTCACGTTTCATACGATCAACGATGATATCTAGGTGTAATTCACCCATACCAGAAATGATCGTTTGTCCCGTCTCATCATCAGTCTTCACTCTAAATGAAGGATCTTCCGCCGTCAGCTTGCTTAGGGCAATACCCATTCGTTCTTGGTCAGCTGTTGATTTTGGCTCAACCGCAATCGAAATAACGGGATCTGGGAAGTCCATTTTTTCAAGTGTAATAATATTACTTGGATCACACAAGGTTTCCCCTGTCGTAACGTCTTTCAAGCCGATCGCTGCAGCTATATCACCTGCACGAACTTCTTTTAATTCTGCTCGATCGTTAGCATGCATTTGCACCATACGGCCAATGCGTTCTTTCTTACCCTTAATTGGGTTATAAACGGTATCGCCTGTTTTGATAACACCAGAATAGCAACGGAAGAAGGTCAATGTACCCACAAATGGGTCTGTCGCAATCTTAAATGCTAAGGCTGCAAACGGTGCACTGTCATCAGCTTCACGAGTCGATTCAGTTTCGTTTTTATCATCTAGGATGCCTTTAATCGCCGGTACTTCAGTTGGCGCTGGCAGATACTCAACAACAGCATCAAGAACAGCTTGTACGCCTTTATTCTTGAACGCTGAACCACAAGTTGCTAAAACAATCTCATTGTTCAATGTACGAATGCGTAAGCCTTCTTTGATTTCTGCTTCTGTTAATTCTTCTCCACCAAGATATTTCTCCATCAGTTCATCGTTTGCTTCGGCCGCAGCCTCAACCATTTCCGTACGATACTGTTCGGCTTTATCTAAGTGTTCTGCAGGAATGTCTTCGTATGTAAACGTCGCGCCTTTGTCGGCTTCATTCCAATTGATTGACTTCATTTTGATGAGGTCAATCACACCTTTAAATTCTTCTTCAGCGCCGATATTCAATTGAATAGGCACACAGTTAGCGCCCAAACGCTTGCGGATCTGGTTGATAACGCGCTCAAAATCTGCACCAGCACGGTCCATTTTGTTAACAAAAACCATGCGAGGGACGTGATATTTATCTGCCTGACGCCATACCGTTTCAGATTGAGGTTCAACACCTGAAGAACCACAAAATACGACGACAGCACCATCCAGCACTCTCAGCGAACGCTCAACCTCGATAGTGAAGTCAACGTGCCCCGGAGTATCAATGATGTTGATACGATGTTGGTCGAATTGCTGCTGCATACCTGCCCAAAAACATGTCGTTGCTGCAGACGTTATCGTAATCCCGCGTTCCTGCTCCTGCTCCATCCAATCCATAGTGGCAGCGCCATCATGAACTTCACCGATTTTATGTGAAATACCGGTATAGAAAAGAACACGCTCAGTTGTCGTGGTTTTACCCGCGTCAACGTGTGCAACAATTCCGATGTTGCGATAGCGTTCTATTGGAGTGTTACGAGGCATACTTCTCTCTTATTTGTTAAAAAAAACAATGTGGTCAGGGTTAATTTATGTCTAGCCTTGACCGCATTATTCTTCGTGTTTTAAAACTCAAAAGGAGCCAAAGCAAAACGCTTTGACTCCAATTCAATCAATATCTCAAGACTACCAGCGGTAGTGAGCAAATGCTTTGTTAGCTTCTGCCATGCGGTGAACGTCTTCACGTTTCTTAACCGCACTACCTTTGTTGTCTTGTGCATCAATCATTTCAGCTGCTAAACGCTGTGCCATGGATTTCTCACCACGCTTACGTGCCGCATCTACCATCCAACGCATACCTAGTGCGTTACGACGAACTGGACGAACTTCTACAGGTACTTGGTACGTAGAACCACCCACACGACGAGATTTAACCTCGACTGTAGGGCGGATGTTCTCTAGTGCATCTTCAAACACTTCTAGGTGTGGTTTGCCGGTTTTTTCAGCAACAATATCAAGGGCACCGTAAACGATTTTTTCAGCGGTGGACTTCTTGCCGTCGAGCATTACGACATTCATGAACTTAGCAAGCAACTGTGATCCGAACTTAGGATCCGGTAGGATTTTTCTTTGACCTACGACTCTTCTTCTTGGCATCTTAATTCTCCGTGGAATTCAGGTATAACCCAAAACTCTAATTTAATAGTTTGGCCTTACTAACGGAGAACCGTTAAGACTTAGGCCTTTTAGCGCCGTACTTAGAACGGGCTTGTCTACGATCGTTAACGCCAGCGCAATCCAATGTACCGCGAACTGTGTGATAACGAACACCTGGTAAATCTTTTACACGACCACCGCGGATAAGTACCACGCTGTGCTCTTGTAAGTTGTGACCTTCACCACCAATGTATGAAGACACTTCAAAACCGTTTGTTAAGCGAACACGACATACTTTACGTAGTGCAGAGTTCGGCTTCTTTGGCGTAGTTGTATATACACGAGTACATACACCACGACGTTGTGGGCAGGCTTGTAAAGCAGCTACGTTCGATTTCTCGACCGGCTTTTTACGTGGCTTACGCACTAACTGGTTAACTGTTGCCATTAACTAGCTCCTGATTAAAAAATATATTCTCAATGTAAAATTGACGAAAGCGCCGAAGATTACACGAGTACTGTTACAAGTTTATGTCTTTATGAAAATAAACTTGCTGCTCTTTTACCGAATAAAACCAATAACTTACGCAATCGAAGAAAGCTGAATATTTCAGTCAGATTTTTAAAAAAATAAGACTTTGGCAAATTCGGGTCGCGGAATGTTATAGATCAAAGGGCTGAATGTCAAGCAGGCTGGGCGCTAAAACAGTAAAATAAGCATCGGTGAACTTATGAAAATGTATACAGAAAATGCACTACAAAACTAGAATTTTTCAGTATTCTAAGAATAAAACTTTCTTCATTTGAGTTGCTTTGATAGCTTAGAACATAGTGAGATTTTTCAGCCTATGAATGAGTATTGTAGGTATCGAAGGAGTAAAAAGAAACGTGGAAGTGACGCAAAAGGAATTGGCTGAGGTAGACAAACTATTATCAAAACAAAACGCCCTCAAAGCAGGAGTCTTGGGCTCATTATGGTGTGTTTTGTCATTGTGGCTCTGGTATTTTACATATTTGCAAGTGCCCGACATTGCAGCAACATTTATACTAATAAGCGGTTTAGTCATAGGCGGCGCCGTGCGTATGCATGGCCGAGGCTATACGATAGTGTTTTCACTAATCGCTTTTCTACTTCATGCGTTACTTATCTATGCTGCAGTATTACTTAATATTTTATTACCTCCCGGATCATTAGTATGGGCCTCTGTGCTACTTGGGATGTGTGCAGGAGGAGCTTGGTTAGCCGTCTTCACAGCACGCAAGAAAATACCGTTTGAATTGCATAGAGCTTTTTTTAGGCTCACAGAAATAGAGCCACATTCTAGCTACAAAACAATGAAAAACCGTTGGTTTATATCACTACCCGTAATGGCGGTATTAAGCTCTGGGCTTATGTTGGTTTCAACTAGTTTTCTTTATGTATTCGATATAGCTATAGAGGCTAAGCAAGCAGAAGAGTTTGTAGCACAAAGACAAGAGTCATTCGAAAATATAGCAATATCTGTAGAAGTAAACGATTTAGATAAGTTGACCACGAAAGTGGCGCTGCGACATGCTTACGCTTTCTATAGTGGAACTCTGCTGAACAAGTACGGTTACTTTGAAAGCTATTACCCAAGCTCGACATATAAAGCGAAAACCATCTTAAAGTACTTAGTTTCTGAAAGACAAGAACCAAGAGCAAAGTTTATTTTGGGCATGATGACGATTAAAGAGGATGGAATATCTTTAGTTCGAGAGGCGTCTAATGACGGTGATAGCTATGCCCGAATATACGATGCCCTTCGTTTTGCTTGTAATGGAAACAACAAAATGGCGACTGACATGCTCACTCGATACAAAAATACGAATCGAGACCCCTACATTGCAAGACACATTGAAAGCATCTTTGAATATGGTTTTCATGATGCGTGTGACGAATCGAGAGTAGATCCATTTCAAGCTGAATTTGTGAAGACATTTCAATAATGAATTTATGCTCCTTTATTCACTTTTTCAAAACAAAACGGGGAGCGACTTTCGTCAGCTCCCCGTTTTTATTCTTTCTAAAAGCTTTCGCCTTAAGTTGACTTACTCTGCGCTGTCATCGCCAGCGTTTAGTAGTTCAGAGATTGCTTGAGCAGCTTCATCAGCAGCCATTGACGGCTCTACTGACTCTTCTCTCTCAGCTGCTTTACGAGCAGCACGTTTTTGGTGATACGCAAAACCAGTACCAGCTGGGATTAAGCGACCAACAATAACGTTCTCTTTCAAGCCACGTAAATCATCTTCTTTACCTTGAACAGCAGCTTCCGTTAACACACGAGTTGTTTCTTGGAATGATGCAGCTGAGATAAATGATTCAGTCGACAATGAAGCTTTAGTAATACCCAACAACTGTGTTTCATAGCTTGCTGGTAACTTACCTTGTTTTTCCATTTCACGGTTAGCGATCTTAACTTGAGAAACCTCAACTTGCTCGCCTTCTAGGAACTGGGTATCGCCCGACGCAGTGATCATACACTTACGTAACATCTGACGAATAACAACTTCAATGTGCTTATCGTTAATTTTTACACCTTGCAAGCGATATACTTCTTGTACTTCGTTTACGATGTAATTAGAAACAGCACTAATGCCTCTTAGGCGTAGGATATCGTGTGGCGACTCTGGGCCGTCCGCGATAACTTCACCTTTTTCAACTGATTCACCTTCAAACACGTTCAGGTTACGCCATTTCGGGATCATCTCCTCGTAATGACCTGCGTCGTTTGTTTGCGAAGCAAATTCACCCGCCTTCGGCGTAATCGTTAAGCGCTTCTTACCTTTGGTTTCTTTACCAAAGCCAATCACACCAGAGATTTCAGCTAAGATTGCAGGCTCTTTCGGCTTACGTGCTTCAAACAAGTCAGCAACTCGAGGAAGACCACCGGTAATATCACGAGTTTTCGAACTTTCTTGCGGTATACGAGCTAACACGTCACCTTCTTTAGCTACCTTGCCATCAGAGGCCTCGATAGTCGTAAAGCTTGGCAAGCGGATTTCTTGAAGACCGAACTCGTCGTTCTCAAGAATAAGCTTCGGCTCTTTCGCATTTGCTTTAGAAAGATCTTTAACAACGATACGAGTCAAACCCGTCAATTCGTCTTGTTGCATTTCAGTGTTTGAATCATCGATGTCTGCGAAGCTGATCTTAGATTCACGCTCAGTCACGATTGGGTGACTATGCGGGTCCCAGTTAGCAACAACATCGCCAGCATTAATCGCTGAACCGTCATCTACACCTAGTACTGCACCGTAAGGCACTTTATAGCGCTCTTTCTCACGGCCTTGGTCATCGATCACTGTCAACTCAGTTGAACGTGAGATAATAACCACTTTCTTATCTGTATTGCGTACGAACTTCGCGTTAGAGAATTTCAATGTACCGGTTGTTTTAACTTGTACGTTGTTCTCTGCTGTTGCTCTTGATGCCGCACCACCGATGTGGAATGTACGCATGGTCAACTGTGTACCAGGTTCACCGATTGACTGTGCTGCGATTACACCGACAGACTCACCAGAACCAACCATGTGACCACGTGCTAGGTCACGACCGTAACACTTCGCACAAACACCAAAGTCATTATCACAAGTGATAACCGAGCGAACCATGATTTGATCAACACTGTTGCTTTCAAGCATATCTACTAAACCTTCGTCTAGTAGCGTATTACGCTCAACCAACACTTCGTCAGTACCTGGTTTAACAACGTCTTCAGCAACAACACGACCTAGAACACGTTCGCGTAGTGCTTCAACAACATCACCACCTTCGATTAATGGAGTCATTTTAACCCCTTCGAAAGTACCACAGTCGTCGTTATTGATAACCAAATCTTGTGCAACGTCAACCAAACGACGAGTCAAATAACCCGAGTTAGCTGTTTTCAATGCTGTATCGGCCAAACCTTTACGAGCACCGTGAGTAGAGATAAAGTACTGTAGTACGTTTAGACCTTCACGGAAGTTTGCAGTAATTGGCGTTTCGATAATTGAGCCATCTGGTTTCGCCATAAGACCACGCATACCCGCCAACTGACGAATCTGTGCAGCACTACCACGAGCACCGGAGTCGGCCATCATGTAAACTGAGTTGAAAGAGGCTTGCTCTTCATCTTCACCGTCTTTGTTCTTAACAGTTTCAGTTTTCAAGTTGTCCATCATCGCCTTAGCAACACTTTCGTTTGCCGTAGACCAAATATCGATAACTTTGTTGTAACGCTCACCCGCTGTTACTAGACCAGACTGGAACTGCTCTTGAATCTCAACAACTTCTGCTTCTGCAGCGTCGATGATTTCTTTCTTCGCATCTGGAATAACCATATCATCGATACCAACAGACGCACCCGCGATCATCGCGTAGTGGAAACCGGTATACATGATTTGGTCAGCTGCGATAACAGTATCTTTAAGACCTAGAACACGGTAGCAAGTGTTCAACAATTGAGAAATTTGCTTTTTGCCCATTGCTTTGTTGATGATTTCAAAAGGCAGGCCTTTAGGAAGTATCAACGAGAAAATTGCGCGACCAACAGTAGTGTCTGTTAGCGTTACTTTTTCAGTTTTTGAGCCGTCTTCTGCAACATCAAACTCTGTTATACGTACTTTTACGCGAGCATGAAGCTCAGCGTTACCTGTACGATATGCTTTTTCAGCTTCGTGCGGGCTAGTAAATACCATGCCTTCACCTAAACCATTAACACGGTCACGTGTTAAGTAGTAAAGACCCAATACAACGTCCTGTGAAGGAACGATAATTGGCTCACCGTTGGCTGGTGAAAGGATGTTGTTAGTTGACATCATCAACGCACGAGACTCTAACTGAGCTTCGATAGTCAATGGTACGTGAACCGCCATTTGGTCACCATCGAAGTCGGCGTTATATGCCGCACATACTAATGGGTGCAATTGAATAGCTTTACCTTCAATCAAGGTTGGTTCGAACGCTTGGATACCAAGTCTGTGAAGTGTTGGTGCACGGTTAAGCAACACTGGATGTTCACGAATAACTTCGTCAAGAACGTCCCATACTTCCGGCGCTTCACGTTCTACTAATTTCTTAGCAGCTTTGATCGTAGTCGCAAGACCACGGCCTTCTAATTTGCCATAGATAAACGGCTTGAATAACTCAAGAGCCATTTTCTTAGGTAGACCACACTGGTGCAAACGCAATGTTGGACCAACGGTGATAACAGAACGACCAGAGTAGTCAACACGCTTACCAAGAAGGTTTTGACGGAAACGACCTTGCTTACCTTTAATCATGTCAGCAAGTGATTTCAATGGACGCTTGTTAGAACCTGTGATTGCACGACCACGACGACCATTATCAAGTAACGCATCAACCGCTTCTTGAAGCATACGCTTTTCGTTACGGACAATGATGTCTGGTGCTGCAAGGTCTAAAAGACGCTTCAAACGGTTGTTACGGTTTATTACTCGACGATAAAGGTCGTTCAAATCTGAAGTCGCAAAGCGACCGCCATCTAGTGGAACTAGTGGGCGAAGTTCAGGTGGTAATACCGGTAACACAGTTAAGATCATCCACTCTGGCTTATTGCCAGACTGTTGGAAAGATTCTAACAGTTTCAAACGCTTAGTAATTTTCTTACGCTTAGTTTCAGAGTTGATTGATGGTAACTCTTCACGCATTGCAGCAACATCTGCATCAACGTCAAGTTGCTTAAGCAATTCAAATACTGCCTCTGCACCCATCTTCGCTTCAAACTCATCACCATGCTCTTCCAAAGAATCTAAGTATTCTTCTTCAGTTAATAGCTGTCTTGCTTCAAGCTCTGTATAGCCCGCTTCTGTCACAACATATGATTCAAAGTACAAAACACGTTCGATATCACGAAGTGTCATGTCTAGCATCAAACCGATTCTTGACGGTAATGATTTTAGGAACCAAATGTGTGCAACTGGGCTTGCCAGTTCAATGTGACCCATACGCTCACGACGTACTTTAGTGAGTGTTACTTCAACACCACACTTCTCACAGATAACACCGCGGTGCTTCAAACGCTTGTACTTACCGCACAAACATTCGTAGTCTTTTACTGGGCCGAATATACGAGCACAGAAAAGACCATCACGCTCAGGCTTGAACGTACGATAGTTAATCGTTTCAGGCTTCTTAACTTCACCAAAAGACCATGATCGAATCATGTCCGGTGAAGCAAGACCGATTTTGATATTATCGAATTCTTCGGTCTTGTTTTGTTGTTTAATAAACTTTAATAAGTCTTTCACATTTCTCTCCCAACGGAGTCATTGTCACGACCCTGAATTCACCTTAGTGAAGACAGGGCCAACCTGTTTCTGCTCTACCCGAACGCTTACTGTTCTTCAAGCTCGATGTTAATACCCAATGAACGGATTTCTTTCAACAATACGTTGAAGGATTCTGGCATGCCAGGCTCCATTCTGTGGTCGCCATCTACGATGTTCTTATACATCTTAGTACGGCCGTTAACATCATCTGACTTAACAGTTAGCATTTCTTGTAGCGTATACGCAGCACCGTATGCTTCTAGTGCCCACACTTCCATCTCACCGAAGCGCTGACCACCGAATTGTGCTTTACCACCAAGCGGTTGTTGCGTAACCAAGCTGTATGAACCAGTTGAACGTGCATGCATTTTGTCATCAACCAAGTGGTTAAGTTTCAGCATGTACATGTAACCAACAGTAACAGGACGCTCGAAAGATCTACCTGTGCGACCATCGAATAACTCGATCTGACCACTTTCAGGAATATCTGCTAGTTTCAGCATTTCTTTGATTTCTGACTCACGCGCACCGTCGAATACCGGAGTAGCAACAGGCACACCTTTGCGCAGATTTTCAGCTAAACGCTTAATTTCGTCATCAGAGAAAGTATCAAGGTCAACTTCTTGATGAGATTCACCAAGGTTATACACCTCTTTCAAGAAGTTACGCAATTTCGCGACTTCTTCTTGCTCTTTGATCATGCGGTCAATCTTCACACCTAAACCATGGGCTGCCATGCCTAAGTGAGTTTCAAGAATCTGACCAATGTTCATACGTGACGGTACACCTAGCGGGTTCAATACGATGTCTACCGGCGTGCCGTTTCCATCGTATGGCATATCTTCAACAGGTTGAATTGCTGAGATAACACCCTTGTTACCGTGACGACCAGCCATTTTATCACCTGGCTGAATATGACGTTTCACAGCAAGATAAACCTTAACGATTTTCAACACACCTGGTGCTAAGTCATCGCCTTGAGTAATCTTGCGGCGTTTGTTTTCAAATTTCTTATCGAAGTCGTTTTTCACTTCTTCGTGTTGCGCAGCGCTTTGATCAAGCTCAGCTTGTGCGTCTTCATCTTTTAATACGATGTCGAACCACTTCTCACGAGGAGTGCTGTCTAATTTAGCTTGGTCAATGCCAGACTTAAGTAACAAGTTCTGGGCACGAGCGAAAATACCGTCGGCTAGAATACTGAATTCATCACCTAAGTCTTTCTTCACTTGACGCAATTGCATGTCTTCGATTTCTAGCGCACGTTTGTCTTTTTCAACACCGTCGCGAGTAAACACCTGAACATCGATAACCGTACCACGTACACTGTTTGGTACACGTAATGAAGTATCTTTAACGTCAGACGCTTTTTCACCGAAGATTGCTCTCAGTAGTTTCTCTTCCGGCGTAAGTTGTGTTTCGCCTTTAGGCGTCACTTTACCTACAAGAATATCGCCACCTTTCACTTCAGCACCGATGTATACAACACCAGATTCGTCTAGTTTACCTAGCGCTGACTCACCCACATTCGGGATATCGCCACTGATTTCTTCAGGACCTAGCTTGGTATCACGAGCGATACAGCTAAGTTCTTGAATGTGAATCGTAGTGAAACGGTCTTCTTGAGCAACTCGCTCAGAAATAAGGATGGAATCCTCAAAGTTATAACCATTCCAAGGCATGAATGCGATGCGCATGTTTTGACCAAGCGCTAGCTCACCCAAGTCTGTTGATGGACCGTCGGCCAGTACATCACCAGTAACAATAGGGTCACCTACATTACAAGTTGGTTTTTGATTAATACAAGTATTTTGGTTAGAGCGCGTGTACTTAGTTAGGTTGTAGATATCAATACCAGCTTCACCGGCTGTCATTTCTTCTTCATTAACCTTAACCACGATACGGCTAGCATCGACGTAGTCAATAGTACCGCCACGCTTAGCAACCACAGTCACACCAGAATCAACCGCAACGGTCTTCTCCATACCCGTTCCAACTAAAGGCTTATCCGCTTTTAGCGTTGGTACAGCTTGACGTTGCATGTTTGATCCCATCAATGCACGGTTAGCATCATCGTGTTCTAGGAACGGGATAATACTTGCAGCGATTGATACGATTTGCTGTGGAGAGACATCCATGTATGTGATGTCTTGCTTCTGCATCAATGTGGTTTCACCACGGTGACGACATGGAATCAAGTCTTCAACTAATGCATTTTTGTCATCTAATAATACGTTTGCCTGTGCAATCGCAAATTGACCTTCTTCAATAGCCGATAGGTAATCGATATCGTCAGTCACGACACCATCTACAATACGACGATATGGGGTTTCTAAGAAACCAAAGTCATTTGTTCTTGCGAAGCTCGAAAGCGAGTTGATCAAACCAATGTTTGGACCTTCAGGCGTTTCGATTGGACATACTCGACCATAGTGAGTCGGGTGTACGTCTCGAACTTCAAAGCCAGCTCTTTCACGCGTCAAACCACCCGGGCCTAAAGCAGAAATACGACGTTTGTGCGTTACTTCTGAAAGCGGGTTGTTCTGATCCATGAATTGAGATAATTGGCTTGAACCAAAAAACTCTTTCACAGCCGCAGAGATAGGCTTAGCGTTAATAAGATCTTGAGGCATGATGGCATCTAGGTCACCCAAGCTTAAACGTTCTTTAACAGCACGTTCAACACGGACTAAACCAACACGGAATTGGTTCTCTGCCATTTCACCAACCGAACGAATACGGCGGTTACCTAAGTGATCGATATCATCAACTTCATCTTTACCGTCACGAATAGTGATAAGTTGCTTCATTACAGAAACAATATCTTCTTTCGCTAGTGTGCCTGAGCCAGTGAGTTCTTCACGACCTAAGCGACGGTTGAACTTCATTCTACCAACAGCAGATAAGTCATATCTGTCGTCAGAGAAGAATAAGTTCTCGAACAGTGTTTCAGCAGCATCTTTCGTTGGTGGCTCACCAGGACGCATCATGCGATAGATTTCAACAAGCGCTTCTAATTTATTAGTGCTTGAATCAATCTTAATGGTGTCTGAAATGTATGAACCGTGATCAAGCTCATTGATATACAATGTCTCGAAAGTATCGATTCCCATTTCACGAAGAGCGAGTAGGTTTTCTAAAGTGACTTCATCGTTCGCATTGACAACAATCTCACCAGTCTCTTCGTTCGCGAAAGTCTTGGCGTAAATTTTACCAAGTAAGTATTCAGCTGGAACTTCCAATTCTGATACTTTTGCTTTCTCTAATGCACGAGTGTGACGGGCAGATATTCTGCGACCGGTTTCTACAATCACTTCGCCTTTCTTATCGAGAAGATCGAATTGCGCAATTTCACCACGTAGGCGATCTGGCACAACATCCATCATCAGCTTGTCGCCATCGATGCGAACAGCTGTCTTTTCAAAGAAAAGTTCAAGAATTTCTTCAGTGCTCATTTCTAATGCACGAAGAATAATTGTTGCTGGTAGTTTTCTACGACGGTCAATACGAACGAATAAATTATCTTTCGGATCGAACTCAAAATCCAACCATGAACCACGGTATGGGATTACGCGAGCGTTATATAAAACTTTACCAGACGAGTGAGTTTTGCCCTTGTCATGGTCAAAGAAAACACCTGGTGATCTGTGTAGCTGAGATACGATTACTCGCTCAGTACCGTTAATCACGAACGTACCGTTTTCAGTCATCAATGGGATTTCACCCATGTATACTTCTTGTTCTTTGATGTCTTTAACTGTACCTGGCGCGGCTTCTTTATCAAACAAGACAAGACGCAGCTTGACTCTTAAAGGAGCTGAATAAGTTACACCACGAATTTGACATTCTTTTACGTCAAACACGGGCTCGCCTAAGCGATATGCTACATACTGTAACTCACTGTTACCGCTGTAGCTTTTTATTGGAAACACAGAGCGGAAAGCCGCTTCTAAGCCATATTGACCATCAGGATCCTGGTCAATGAACTTTTTAAATGAGTCCAGTTGAATTGAAAGGAGGTATGGAATTTCCAATACCTGGGGGCGCTTGCCAAAATCCTTACGGATACGTTTCTTTTCACTATAAGAGTAAACCATGGGTTCCTCAGCCGACTGATTTTAGACCCAACCTGCTACACATACTGCCTTGCGTGTAACAAACTTCCAGTACCCTTTTAATAGGGCATTAACCTAAGCATACATCATAAAATGTAATATTGCTTTCTAACGAAAACAAAAACTTACCGGTTAAATACCAACGCTTTCCTGGATAGCAAACAAAGGGTGAAATATTGCATATCCTACAGCGCAAAAAGGCAGGTGATTAAAAATCACCTGCCTGAGCCTGTTAAGGCCAGTAATTAGAAATACTAATTACTTAACTTCTACTTCAGCACCAGCTTCTTGAAGTTCTTTCTGCAATGCTTCAGCGTCTTCTTTCGAAACGCCTTCTTTGATTGCTTTAGGTGCAGACTCAACTACTTCTTTAGCTTCTTTCAAGCCAAGACCAGTTGCGCCACGTACTGCTTTGATAACAGCAACTTTGTTAGCACCGAATGAAGTAAGAACTACGTCAAATTCAGTCTTCTCTTCAGCCGCTTCAGCTGCTGCAGCTGGACCAGCTACTGCTACTGCTGCTGCTGCAGATACGTTGAATTTTTCTTCTGCTGCTTCGATCAATTCTACCAATTCCATAACTGGCATTTCTGCGATCGCGTTTAAAATATCATCTTTGGTTAGAGCCATTTCTCTAAACTCCTGGGTTTAATGTTAAAAATTTATAATGCCAAAAAAGAAAATTATTTTTCTTCTTTGATCGCCGCCAATACGCGCACAAACTTGCCTGGAACTTCGTTGATAGTACGAACGAATTTCTCGGCAGGTGCTTTGAAGGTTGCAAGTAATTTCGCAAGCGCTTCGTCGCGGGTAGGTAGTGATGCTACTGCGTCCAATTTCTCTGGACCTAGTAAACCGCTACCAATAGACAATGCTGTCACGTTCAACTTATCATTTGTCTTAGCGAAGTCTTTGAACAAGCGCGCTGCGCCGCCCGGTGCTTCGATAGAGAAACCATAAATTAACGGTCCAACTAATGCAGAATCCATGTCAGCAAATTTGCTGTCGGCCAATCCACGTTTAGCTAGTGTGTTACGTACAACTTTAAGAAATACGCCTTGTTCACGAGCTTTATTACGTAGGTCAGTCAGTTCATGAACTTCCATCCCACGGTATTCAGCGACGGCAACGGATAGAGCGCGAGAAGCAACTTCTTCAATTTCAGCTACGATCTCTTTTTTTGCTGCTAAGCCTAGTGCCACTGAGTTCACCTTCTTAAAATCTGACTCTTTTGTTTACCTTTCGATAAACGCTATCGTCAGCGTTAACAGATTGATACTCGATATACTGGATGCGAACATCTGAAGCATATCTTGTACCGCTCTACGGTGTTCATTCCCAGAGAGTCTGAGTTGAAACCACCGTCTGCGCAGGTAATATTAAGCTTGGCATTTCGCTCCCGAAGAAGTGTGTGAAAGTTCTCTTACCTCTTTCACTGCCTAGCGCCTGCGGTCTTGGACGGGAGTTGAGTTACGCTTTTGGCGCAAACAACTCCAACCCATAACCTTAAAGAGAAAAGTTACTTAAGCTTGAGTCAAAGAACCCTGGTCTAATAAAACACCAGCGCCCATTGTTGTGCTTAAACTAACTTTCTTAATATATGTACCCTTGGCTGAAGAAGGCTTAGCCTTTTTCAACGCGTCTAGCAGTGCTTCAAGGTTTTCTTGAATTTGGTTTGCTTCAAAAGCAATTTTACCAATGCTAGCGTGGATGATACCGTTCTTATCGTTACGATATCTGACCTGACCAGCTTTTGCATTTTTTACTGCAGTCGCTACGTCTGGTGTAACTGTACCCGTTTTAGGGTTTGGCATTAGGCCACGTGGACCTAAGATTTGACCGAGTGTACCAACAACACGCATCGCGTCAGGGCTAGCAACTACAACGTCAAAGTTCATTTCGCCTTTTTTAACTTGCTCAGCTAGGTCTTCCATACCAACGATGTCAGCACCAGCTTCTTTAGCAGCTTCAGCGTTTGCACCTTGAGTGAACACAGCAACACGTACTTCTTTACCAGTACCGTTTGGTAGTACAGTTGCACCACGAACGTTTTGGTCAGATTTACGAGCATCGATACCCAAGTTAATTGCAACGTCTACGCTTTCTGAGAACTTAACAGTTGCAAGTTCTTTTAAAAGTGAAACAGCTTCATTAATTTCGTATTCTTTTGTAACGTCTACTTTTTCAGCGATGTTACGCATTCTTTTTGATAATTTAGCCATTCTATTAACCCTCTACTACCAAGCCCATACTACGAGCAGAACCCGCGATGGTATTCACTGCAGCGTCAAGGCTAGCAGCTGTTAAATCAGGTTCTTTTGTTTTTGCAATCTCTTCAAGCTGAGCGCGAGTAACTTTACCCACCTTCTCAGTATTAGGACGGCCAGAACCACTCTTGATGCCTGCCGCTTTCTTAAGTAAGAAAGACGCTGGAGGAGTTTTCGTTAAGAATGTGAAAGAGCGATCTTCGTATACAGTAATTTCTACTGGTACCGGAGCGCCTTTTTCAAGAGATTCTGTTTTTGCGTTAAACGCTTTACAGAACTCCATGATGTTAACACCATGCTGACCTAGTGCAGGACCAACCGGTGGACTTGGGTTAGCAGCGCCTGCTGCAACCTGTAGCTTAATTAAGCCAGTGACTTTCTTCGCCATTACTTTTTACTCTCTATTTGTGGGTATAACGCCTTGAAGATACTGAGAATATCTTCTCAAACGGCTTCCCTGTGCATAAAAAAGGGCGCAAATTATATGCTTTTGGTGCAGTAAACACAAGCCTTAATTCAAGTTATTTTAGCGTTTGCCGAAAAGCGCCCGAAAAAGGGGTCAGAGTTAGTTTTTTATTGGCAGAACTGTGCTTTGGTTGAGTTGTTTAAAACCTTGAAATTGAGCAAGATTTTGTATCAGCAATATGTTTTAAATCGAGAATAATATGATTACATTTTTCAAATCTAAACCTTATGAATTTCCCGCACTTAAACTAGTGATATTTGTACTGTTCAATTCATGGTGCATTGGTACTTCTGCCATGACGATTTCAGACGCTGTCGAAGTACAACTCGCAAAGGTATACGAAGCACAAGATGTGCAAGAATACTTGGTCAGTGAGAAATTTGATGGCGTTCGTGCAATTTGGCGAAATCGAACACTGATGACCCGTCAGGGCAACATGATCAATGCGCCAGCTTGGTTTACCGAACAACTCCCCGATATGTGGTTAGATGGAGAGCTATGGATATCTCGAAACACGTTTGAGGAAATCGCTTCAATCGTTAGTAGATATACAGCCGACAATAACGAATGGAAACGGGTGAAATATATGGTCTTCGATGCGCCAAATTTTGAAGACAAGTTCACAATCAGATCAAAACACTACACTAGCGTACTGCTGGCACTGAATTTGTCTCATGTTTTACCGGTTGAACAATTAACGCTTGCAACAAACCATCAACTCACGGAGTTATTAATGGATATCACTCAAAATGGTGCGGAAGGGCTTATGCTCCATAAGGCTGATAGCGACTTTCAATCTGGTCGAAGTGATGACCTGTTAAAATTAAAGCCATACATGGATAGTGAAGCACTTGTCTTGGGGCATATTGAAGGAAAAGGGAAGTACTCTGGCTTGTTGGGTTCTCTGTTGGTGCAAAGTGAGGATAAGAACGGAAACGAAGTGACGTTCAAAATCGGTACAGGCTTTACTGATTCAGAACGGAAAACCCCACCCGCTATTGGCAGCACAATAACCTTTACTTTTCACGGCTACACGAAAAACGGAGTACCACGGTTTGCCAGTTTTTTAAGAATCGCAAAGATGCGAGAAGCGCTGTTACCTTTCGACCTTCAATAGGCCCTTTTTCGCATATTGTATCGCGGGTTGATGCTGTCGCAGAAAATAGTTAGGGAAGAGATTAATACCCCTTCCCTAATATGGGTGATACTTCTTATGGCAAGATTACTGTGTCGATAACGTGAATTACGCCATTAGATGTTTTGATATCTGTTGCTACTACATTAGCGTTGTTAATTTTAACGCCGGCATCTGATACTGATACTGTAACATCTGAACCTTCTAGTGTAGTTGCTGACTTCAACTTCACTACATCGGCTGCCATCACATTTCCAGCAACCACATGGTAAGTCAATATTTGTACTAACTTGTCCTTATTCTCAGGCTTTAATAAGGATTCAACGGTACCAGCAGGTAGTTTTGCAAATGCTGCATTTGTCGGTGCAAAAACAGTGAGTGGACCATCGGCCTTCAACGCGTCGACTAAACCAGCTGCCTTCACTGCTGCAACCAAAGTAGAGAAGTCTTTGTTGCTTGCTGCAGTATCAACAATGTCCTTTTTATCGCCGTGGTGACCCGCAGAAGCAGTGGCGGCCATCATGAAAGTAAGTGCTAGTACAGAAACTGTTTTTAACATTTTATTGGCTAGAGCTGTCATAAATTATCCTTTTGATTGAAAGTAGTAAGAATCGCAAGATGCGTTTCTGTAGCTTGATACCGGTTTCCAACTCATAAAGATGTAACATTACAATTGTTTAATTTTTAACAATAAAAAAAGGGGGCAGAGTTAATTAATATGCGAATGCAAATTAATTAACTCTGACCCCTTTTTTGCTTTTAACTCTAGCCTTTTTCTACTTGACCGAACTCTAGTTCAACTGGGGTTGAACGCCCAAAGATGAGCACTGATACTTTCAAGCGGCTTTTTTCATAATCAACTTCTTCGACCACACCATTAAAGTCAGCAAATGGACCATCGGTAACGCGAACAACTTCGCCTGGTTCGAACAAGGTTTTTGGTTTTGGCTTATCAACTGATTCTTCAAGACGATTCAATATTGCATCAGCTTCTTTCTTAGTGATTGGCATTGGACGATCAGATGTTCCGCCAATGAAACCAAGTACTCGAGGAATACTTTTCACTAAGTGCCATGATTCTTCGTTCATTTCCATTTCTACTAATACGTAGCCAGGAAAAAATTTACGCTCAGACTTGCGCTTTTGACCAGCACGCATCTCAACGACTTCTTCTGTAGGTACAAGAATCTCACCGAAGTAATCTTCCATACCGTGCATTTTGATGTATTCAAGTAGGGTTTTCTGAACTCGACCTTCGTACTGAGAGAACGCTTGAACTACATACCATTTCTTGTCAGACATGCTTAACCTCCGATCCCAGTGAACAGACCAATTCCCCAAACGATGAACATATCAATCAAATATAAGAACAGACCAACGATTGCGGTAGCAACAAGGATGATTAGTGTCATACGATTGGCTTCGGTACGGTCTGGCCAGATAACCTTGCGTACTTCTGTGCGTGAATCTTTTGCAAAGACCAAAAACGCACTGCCTTTAGCTGTCGTTGCAGCAATGCCCAAAGATATAGCAACGATAGCTACCGCTCCTAAGGCTCTGTAAAGAACTGAAACGTCTTCATACGCACCATAAGCGTATACTAAACCGCCCAACAGCACGATTACTAATAACCACTTTACTAAGTCTAACGGGTTAGACGTGTTTTCTGCCTTTTCACTCATCAGTGTTACCCTAAACTAGCCGCGTCATAACGGACCGGCTATTAATTAATTCTTTTCACAGGATTCACCACAAAGTGGCAGGGGTGGAGAGACTCGAACTCCCAACCGTCGGTTTTGGAGACCGCTGCTCTACCAATTAGAGCTACACCCCTACATCCGTGCGATACATATTTTAGTTACATTTCCCTTGTGATGTTGTGTTCTTGAAAGGAAGTCATCAGCGTCATAAGGGAGGGACGCGTATTATACTCATGCAAGCAAGTTATACAAGTACCTAACTAGGATACTTTTCTATGTCGACTCGGTTTTTTAAGTATTTTCCTTCTACCTTTTCTATGTAGGGTCGAAACCGGTGTAATCAAGTTAATTAATAGAAACGTTCACCGAAGCGCACGCTCTTATGTGTGGCATCGCTTATCTACACCGAATCATTCCATTCATAAACTGCTTTATTATGGTTGCACTTTTATAATGAACACACTAGCCTTAGAGCTATTCAGCATCCTCGATATTTTAAAACCGAGCAGCATCTATTGAAGCAAATTGTCGTACTCTTTATTGCATGTTTATCAATGTTCACCGCCCATGTCTGCGCGGGTGACGATAAACTGGGCAAGCATACAATTCCAAACGAATTGAATATCTTATTTTTGAATGGTCACGATCCGGTTTTACCCTGGACCCAAGATATCATTAAAGGGATGTCTAGAAGCATTGCTAGAAGCCCTGTTAAGGTGAATCTTTTTGTAGAAAATGTATATACCGATCTGATTAAGGACGAAAGCAATTACTCAGCGCTATTGGCCAATATTGAGCGAGTATTTGCGAACAGAAACATTGATGTGATCGTTACGGATGATTTTTTAGGAAAGACACTGTTAAGCCAAATTCAACAAAAGCTTCGCTTGTATGACGCAGAGATCATCGTACTTAATGTCGTAGAGTCGAGTCATTTGAGTCTTTCAAATAATGATTCTGATAAAGACAAGTCAACCTTTATAACCCAGGTTAATGCTATATTTGATTTCGTACCAAAGCCCGGTCGTATAATCATTAACACCAATTTCGAAAATGAATATATTGCTCATTATAAAAAACTTATTCGACATATCAGTGACGCTTATCCAAATTATCAACTAGAGCAACTAGCGTCTACGGATGAAAATTTTGAACAAGAGTTGCGCTCACTTACATCGAACGACCTTTTTATATATTTTCCTGTATTTCAAATGCGCTCAGTCCAATCTACGTCTCCAAAATCAGCCTTGGAATACTATGCTCAACTCAGCGATGCCCCGATTTTTAGCTTTTGGAGCACTTTGGCTGGCTCAGGAATTGTCGGCGGGTATCTGTATGACGCTGAACTTCAGGGAAATGCGATGATAAACATGGCGCTTGCAAAAAAGGGGATTATTGCGCCACGGAAGTTTTACCCTGTAGCAAAATGGGTATTTGACGAGACACGTTTAGCACAATTTAACTTTACATTGTCCGATCAGTACCATGAGCGCGAGGTAAGCATCTTGAATCCTGATAGCAGCCTTGTAGAACGCTATGCATTGCAAATAGTATTTATCTTCGCGTCTATTTCTCTTACTTTACTTATCCTCTTCTATCTCAAACATACAAAACTAAAAGCTGCCCATCAACACTTACACGAAGCTAATTTAAAAGCGGGCCAAGAAACGAAACTGGCGATCGAATCGTCTGAATCAAAAAGTAAATTTTTGGCTATTATCAGTCACGAAATCCGCACGCCAATTAATGGCATGATGGGCGTATTTGATCTACTCAACACCACTAAGATGTCGCAACGACAACGAAAGTTAGTGGACATGGGCCGATTCTCAACAGAATCATTACTGCGAACGGTCAATGATATCCTTGATTTTTCAAAACTCGAAACGAACAACTTCACGCTGGATGTTGCTGGCTTTTCTCCAAAGTCGTTGATCACAGAATTAGTCGATTACGCTCAGATTTTGTGTGAGGACAAAAGTGTTGCGATTGAACAAGAAACGGAATTTTTAGTTGATGTCCCGTTATTGGGTGATCGAAGCAGAATTCGGCAAATTATCGACAATTTAGTGAATAATGCCGTCAAATTCACCCCAGAGGGTAAAATTTCGATTGGCGCTAAAATACATAAATCAGGTACCCACTATGAACTTGAATGTTGGGTAGCAGACACGGGTATCGGTATTTCCGAACGAGCCCAAGAACAGCTATTTTCTCCTTTTAATCAAATCCACAACTACTTGCAACAGTCGAACCAAGGGACAGGTTTAGGCCTATCCATATGTAAAGAACTGGTTGGCTTAATGAATGGACAAATAAAGCTAAACAGCGAGGTATCCAAGGGAACGAAAGTTGTTGTTAAAATCCCATTCCAGCGAGCACAGGCCATTGCAGCTATCGAGCATGAAACACTGCCTTTTGACACATCTTCATTGAAGAGTATCAACATTCTGTTAGTTGAAGACAATCCGATTAACCAAGAAATAGTCCGCTCTCAGTTGCAAACTTTTGGCTTAGATTGCGACATCGCTAGTGACGGTTTAGAAGCAATTGAATTACTGCGGTCTTTAGACAAAGTCTACGACCTGATACTCATGGACATCCAAATGCCGGTTATGGATGGTTATACTGCTGCAAAAAATATTCGCGCGGGTGACGCTGGCGAAAAGTATAATGATATCATCATCATTTCCCTGACTGCACACGCATCTTCCGATGAAAAAGCAAGAGCAATGCAGGCGGGCATGAATCGCCATTTGAATAAACCCATTGTCGCCAAGAAACTGATTTCTGAAATTTATGACGTGGTGGCTAAACCTAAAGGTGACCAAGCGTCTCAGTAGTCACTCTATAGCCACCCTTTCTGCCTAGCTATTCGCGCAGCATCGTTGCTATTCATTGCATTTAGTTTTGATATCGCTTCTGATAAATAATTGCGAACCGTGCCTTGGGAAAGAAACAATTTATCCGCCACCTGCTGAGTAGATAAGCCATCCCCTATCAGTTGTATGGCTTTGCGCTCTTTTTCAGACAAGGGGTCTTTGTCGCCCAAAGCAAGTACTGCCAATTCAGGATCAATAATCACCTTACCCTTGCAAATATCTCGTAATGAAGATACCAAATAATCACTAGGTACATCTTTAAGAATAAAGCCTTTTGCGCCACTCGACATAGCTCTCCGAACGTAACCTGCTTTAGCAAAGGTGGTCATGATAACAAACTTTATATCTGGGAATAGTTCAGAAACTTGTTCAGCTAGCTCAATGCCAGTGACATTCGGCATTTCAATATCGCTCAAGACAATATCAGGTAGTGCACTTGATTGAGTAAGTAAGTTTAAAGCTTGCTCTCCGTCTTCACATTGGTGAATTACGTCAAAGTCATCTTCCAATGAAAGCAGCGTCGAAATGGCATCTCGAATTAAGCTTTGGTCTTCTACCACCATGATTGTCTGCATTATCAATCCTTAGGCTATTTCTGCCAATCTGCGGCTATCTTTCGCTGTGTAGCCCGAGTTCAAGCTCGCATTTAAAACCGTTGTCGTGATTAAAATAAACAGTTGCAGAAATATTTCTACATCGCTCTTTTATACCAGACAAGCCATTTCCAAACTGAATATTCGATACTGCTCCATTGTCATGAACGATAACTTCAAGCGCACCTTGCTTTTCTCTCGCACTGAAATAGACTTCGCTGGCATTGCTATGACGAAGCACATTCGTGACCAGTTCTTTGAGTATCAGTACGAGCTGTGATTCACTTTTCAAGCTTAACTTTTGGAGCGCGTTTTCATCAATGTCGCAATCTACCATGATGGATTTGCTTTCCAGCAGTTTCGTCAAACTGCGCACTTCATCGTGCAAACTGCGGTGTTTGATATTGCTAACCGCTTTGCGTACATCACTCAAAATATCTCGAGAAATACTCGCAATATCACGCATCTCTTGTTGCGCTGCATCTACCTTTCCTTTAATAATTAATTTGTCGGCTAGGTCTGCTTTCACCGAGATGCTCGATAATGAGTGTCCGACAATATCATGTAAATCTCGACCGATACGTTCGCGCTCGGCAATAGTACTGATTTGTTCAATCTCTTCTCGAGAGCGCTCATTCATTGAAGCAAAACGCGTTTCTCGTCGTTCCAAAAAGCCGAAGCAAAACAACATTAGTACAGCCGCATAGATTGGCGTGAAGTGCGTGAACTGCCATTGAATAATAGTTTCGCTTAACCAAAAAGAATACGTGTCTTGTATCGCCCACCGGAAAGTGATGACAAGTAATAAAAAAATAAGCCAAGTACGACTCTGTAACAAGAAGGAAGGTCTTTCATTTTGTTCACTCGCCCCTCGCTCTTGAGAGGAAAAAGGTAAGTGATAGGCAATCACAAATGCGATATAAGCAAATAAAAATAAGCCACCATAAGTCAGTAAGGATGCCATAAAACAGACGACCACTACCAAGAGTAAATGTCCTAGGACTTGAGGTACTTGGCTACGTAAAGCCAACACATAGGTAAATAAAAAAGCCAAGTAAGCGAGTAGTAAACTGCCTAATTCAAATTGTGGTGTTTCGAAATAAAAGTAGGGTAAAAAATAAAATAACGAGAAAAGGACACTAACACCAGACCATATTTTCTTTCTACCCGCGACCAAAGAAGGCATGTTGACTTTGCGGCTTGCAACAAACTGAGTGGCAGACATTTCAAACTCCCTTTTCACAATGGACCAACTGAAACCTGCGCTCTTGAGCATAAATGGAAATCACATAAATCACCACTATTACTAATGAGATAGCTTCAAAGCGATGCTCAGGAAACAAGTACCAAACAGTGACAATGCCAACAGTTCTGCTTAGGGCATGAAAATAACCGACCCAATGTTGGATGATCCAAGAAAAAGGTATCCACATTAGTCCTGCCAGGATGCCGACACCTAAGGGCACAGCGGTATGGTCATATGTAGCAAATGGCAAGGCAACCGAAAACATTAAGAGGCACATGATCACCCCACCCATAAACAAGTTATAGAATACATTCTTTTCTCTGTGCTTACCAAAAAAGTCTTCACCCGTGAACTTGGCTATGAAGATTGCAAGATAGAAGATGCTGCCACAACCAAGCCACACTGCGTAAGTTTTTACATATTCATTGGCAAATAAAGAAATGATACCGATGAGTGCCCAGACAATCGCCCCTGCTAATGGCATTGCTAAGAAGCGACGTTGGCAGAATAATTCTCGTTGATGATCTAATGATGTATCCATAATGTTGCACCTGTTTATCAATAAGTTTTCGAGGTAAACAGTGTCTTACATTGGGATATATTCAGGTAGACACAAAAGTCATCAATACCACATGACATTTGTCACTGATTCAAATAAAAAGCTGAACTTAGCGTGTTGGCTTTAGAGACACTGGTAACTCAGATGCGTCTTTAAACAGAATGATAGGAAAGCCATCCATATTATCCATCAAGCCTTTCACTCGTAGTTGGTTGGTATCTTCAGGCCCCAAATCTCGGATGTAGATACCCTTTATCTGCTCAGGAAATTGCAGTTTTATGGCGCTGTATACTTCGGGGTCTTGTTCACCACTATCGCCGATCAACACGAACTGACGTTGCGGAAACTTTTCTAAAATTTGACGAATTTGACCTGGCTTTGTTGCTTCGCCATCCTTAAACAGTTCCAGCAAACTCTCATCTCGAAAACGAAATGACTTCAGCGAAAGGGAAAAGTCCGGGAACCCTGCCCGCTCCAGAAATGAAGTAAGTTCAGTATATAAATACCATGGACTAGAAGAAACATAGTGAAAGTTCACTCCTTGTTTAGACCAGGCGGAGTAGACTTCAGCAATATCAGGGACCGCGACGAATGGATTAAAAAAGGTATTTTCAATCAACGCTTGCTTAGATCTTACATCGCTAATTTTGACTGTATCGTCAATATCGCTGATGACCGAAAGGCCTTGTTGAGATATCAAACGTGCACGGCCGCATACTTTCCTAGCATTGACCTTCGCGCAGTAATATACGGTTGCAGTGGCAGGCTTTAGTGCCAACTCTTGAACAAACTGTTCAGCTAATAGATTGGCAGTCACGTGCCCATTCGCTTCAGTATTACCCACTCTAAATAACGACCTTGAGTCGGCATTTCCTGCTTGTTGTAGTTGCACCGTAAACCACTTTCCACGCTCGTTATCGACTAAGAAATGATTCACTCGTTGTTCAAAAGTAGCGACATTTTCTGATGAAACTTGAAGGTCGTAAACGAATGCCATACTTTCTTTCACCATTTTCATGCGCAATTGGCTGTTAACGGGTTCATATACCCAAGCATGCACAGGTATTTGCCACGTGTAGTTACCATCACCATCAATGTCACTTTGGAAAGCATCTGTTGTGAAGAACTGAAGCACTTCGTCTGGAGCAATATTAGACTCCTCTAGGTTAATAGGGTCATCTTGCGGATCCGTTCCTAAACGATTACCAAGTTGGTTTTCAAAAGCCGCACAAGCATTTACCCAAAGCAAACAGATGACTAAACAAACGCCTTTCCACCATCCTTGAAGTTGCATATCCCTACTCCTACAACACATTCACGTTACTTAACTGTTATTTGTCATCCACTAAACATGATATCTTGAACCTTTGCAATGACAAATCAGTTTAATTAAGTATTGGTTTTTAAAAGCGCTAATGATGCAAATCCTCAAAACAATCGCTTTGTAAGAAATCATTCACGCTAGGATATAAGGACATAATGTGAGCCCAGCAGTAAAAACATCGTTATTTTTCATTGCCTTATTAGTAGGACTAACATGGGCTTTCTCTTTTCTATTTGAAGCCGATACTACCGGTGTTTCGCGCAATGAAAACGGAGAAATCAAGTACTACGGCCCTATTGATAATGGACGTTTCGAAGAGTTCAAACGACTGTATCAACGCGGTGACCGATTGTTAATTAGAAGTACAGGCGGTGATCTAAATGTAGGGATGGCTTTTGGGCGATTCATTCATGAGAACAGGATTCCATTAGAGGTTGTCGACTTTTGTATCTCTTCTTGTGCGAATTATGTATTTTTATCTGCACCGGTAAAAACACTTAGTCGCCATGCCTTGGTCGTGTTTCACGGTGGTCCCAAGCAAAAGAACTTTCTTGACCAAATGGAGCGCGCGTACGCCGAGGATGCTCCGGTTGGGACAAGTTATGGTGTCGAAAACTACGAAGCCGTAGTGACAATTTCAGAAGATTATAGACAAGCCCGTTATGCTTTGCGAAGCGCAAACCAGCGAAACGAATGTCCTGAAGACCAAATACGGAATTTTGATGGCCGCTGCGTTCCATACAGCGCCCAACAACGTTTAAATTTTCTTATCAAAATGGAAGAGATGCTATATGACAGTGTCGATCCCTTTATGGATAAAAACATTCCTTACTATGGCCAGCTCCACGATTATGAAAGCACCTACCAGTCTTATAGATATTTCGGTTTTTACTACGGAATAGATACACTTGAAAAACTGAATGTAAGTGGTATTGAATTGAAAGATGGCGTTTGGGAGCCTGAACGAAATCCTTTGTTTGATGACGTTTACTTGGTTGAATTATAAATCACAGAATGAAGAGTAGTATAAGCGGCTAAAATAATTTGCGCCTGTTCTGCTGTTCCGCCTTTATCAGGGTGGTACATGTGTTGTAATTTCCGATACTGGCGCTTAAGTTCATCCAGTTGTAGGCCTTCAATAGCCTCTAATTGCATATGCTCCAACGCTACATTAATCTCTTCTAGCGTGGGTTCTTTGTTGGCTTTCATTCCTCCCATTTTTTGCCAAAATTGATTAAGTAAATCTTCAACACCAGCTTCATCTGTCTTTGATAGATTCTGCCAATCGAGGTAGTAATCTGCTAGTGGATCGGCTTGAACTAGGGCAGCATCTTGATCAATAAATGTCTCTAATTTGATTTTCAGTGCACTGATAGTTAGCTCACCCACTTTTTGCTGGCGCCATTCTTCACGCAAAATATAAAGCGCATGAAACAATACAAAATGTGTCTGGAAGAGCACTAAGGGCTCACGCAAAGCATCTTCATCAAATAAAAAAAATGGTTTCGCTTTTAATTTTGAAATGAGTTCAAACTCACTGATACCATCACGAAAAGCTGGCTGAAAGGAATGAAGAATCTCTGTTAATAGTTGCAGTAGTGTTTCGTGCTTATTGTTCACATTCATCCTCATCAACGTTTGTGATTGATATTCATTCTATTGCGAAAAATTCTTAATCCAATGCTCTAATACACGACGCTTCTCGTCATCCAACTCCCCTAACCAACCATGAGCATGTTCAGGTATGTGTTCACGTGAAGCATTAGCTTCGTCAAATACGTAATAATCTAAAAGCGCCCTAAAAGCGTCTTGCTGAGGCTTTGGTAAGGTCCGGAAAGCTTGGATTGCGTGTAATAGCGCACCGAGGGGCTTTGCAGTGCCAAAGTCATTTTGACTCCACCAATAGTTGATTAAGACATTAAAAGGAGACAATGACTGAACGTGATGCCACCAAGGAGTTGGAATGTAGATAGCATCTCCAGGTGCTAACTCTACAGACAAGCCATGTTTGTAAGCTTCTGCATATTTTGGGTGCGCATCAAGGTCAGGTTTTAGGATATTCACCAAACTAATGGCTTGTCCGGCTGGGTTGAAGTCGAGCGGGCCAATGTATAGGTTTTTTGTTTGTTGAGGTGGAAAGAGTGTAAAGCGTCTTCTCCCTGCTGCGACGACGGCGATATTATCTGTTTCATCAAAATGCGGAGCGACAATCACTCGGTTTCCAAACCAAATAAAGGGCTCCAAGCCTTTTTCAACCAGCGGGTTATCAATGTTATTCAGGATCTGAGGGAAATATTTTGCGACGGGCACACATTGAGCGGCATAATCAGGACTGTCATCTTTACCATTATCAGCTGTCTCTTGCATGCGTCGCAAGCAGTCATCTAAAGACAAGCTTGCGACACCAAAATTCATCCCTGTCATATCTGGGTTATAAAACATCCGGCTTTTTTCTTCGGCCAAAATACGAGTGACCGAAATAGCCTCGTTCAGCTGTGGTGCCTTTCTGCGCAAGTCATTGGGTGAATTCAAACCCGATTTAACAATATGCCAATGTTTGGCAAAGCCTTTCATAACGAATGGCTGGCCCATTGGTTGTAACTCTTGCTCAAACTGCTCGCGAGATACACGCTCAAATACCAAGGGGCTTGGCATATTGCTAGGTACAAAGCTTTCACTCACTTTTCTTGCTCCTCAGTTTGTCACTTAGTCTATACCGATAAACCCGCCAGTTTGATGCGCCCAAAGTTTTGCATAAATGCCATTTAAGGCGATTAGCTCTTGGTGACTGCCAGCTTCAACAACCTTGCCCTGATCAAGTACTAATAATCGATCCATTTGCGCAATGGTAGATAAGCGGTGTGCAATGGCCAAGACTGTCTTATCTTCCATGATTTTATCTAAACATTGCTGAATGGCCGCCTCTACTTCTGAGTCAAGCGCGGATGTTGCCTCGTCTAAAATCAAAATGGGGGCATCTTTTAGCATCACCCGAGCGATCGCAATACGCTGCCTTTGCCCACCTGAAAGTTTTACACCTCGCTCACCCACATGAGCATCATAGCCTGTGCGCCCTTTTGCATCACTCAGACTCAAAATAAACTCATGTGCCTCTGCTTGTTTGGCGGCTGTGATCATATCTTCTTCGGTGGCATCAGTGCGACCATAAATTATATTGTCCCGCACACTTCTATGCATAAGAGATGTATCTTGAGTGACCATGCTAATGTGTCCACGCAGGCTTTCTTGCGTGATATCAGTAATATTCTGTCCATCAATAAGTATCCGACCTGACTTAATGTCATAGAATCGCAAGAGAAGATTAACCAAGGTAGACTTACCAGCACCAGAGCGGCCAACTAAGCCGACTTTTTCACCTGCTTTAATATTGATATCGAGTTGTTCAAATACGCTTATTTCAGTGTTATTTTTTGCTTCATAAGCAAAGTTAACTTTTTCAAAGTCTATCTTTCCGCCCTGCATTTGCAGTTTTGGTGCATCTTTTTTATCCGTAATTGCAGCGGGCACGGCAAGCGTATTGATCCCATCTTGCACGGTACCGATATTTTCAAACAAGGAGGAAACCTCCCACATTATCCATTGTGACATACCATTTAAGCGCAGACTTAAACTCACTGCGATGGCGAGATCACCAGGAGATACAACGCCGTTGACCCACAAATATATAGCCAAAGCAGCCATTGAGAATACTAATAAGGAATTACTGGTCCAAACGCAGGCCTGCAAGACTGTCACTAGTCGCATTTGCGGATACACGGTTTGCAGGAAACCATCCATACTTTCACGCGCGTAGTTTTCTTCTCGCTTATGATGTGAAAACAGTTTCACCGTCATGATGTTGGTGTAACTATCAACTATCCGTCCGGTCATGATTGAACGCGCATCAGCTTGTTTTTGAGAGACTCTTTTTAGACGCGGCAATAGTATTCGCAATATCGTCACATAGGCCACTAACCAAATGATGAGCGGCATCGCTAAACGCCAGTCGGTCGAAAAAACTAGCACGATAATACTGATGAAATAGACACAAATATACACCGCCAAATTCATGATTTTCATCACAGTTTCGCGCACAGACAAGGCGGTTTGCATCACTTTGGTTGCAACTCGACCAGCGAACTCATCCTGATAAAATGACAAGCTTTGCCCTAATAGATAGCGATGAGCTTGCCAGCGAATACGCATCGGGAAGTTGCCCAATAAAGACTGATGAGTTAACGCAGATTCTAATATGACAAGGAAAGGCAATACGACCAAGACCACAACCGCCATCCAAATCAGGCTTGTCATTTCTTCATCAATAAAAGTGCTTTTGTCGCGCGTAGAAAACCAATCCACTAATTGTCCCATGTACCCAAACAATGATACTTCGAGCATCGCCACGAGTGCACTGATGGTTGAAACGGCAAATAGGACTGGCCACATTCCCGTAGAGTAATGACGGCAAAATGCAACAAAATCGGTAGGCGGCTTGCCTGGCTTAGTGTCTGGGAAAGGTTTAGTTAAACTCTCGAAAAATGAAAACATTCAATCTCTTTTTATTAGCTTGGTAATTTTAGGTACTTGCATTGAGTGAACAATGATAACAGGCAATTGTGACGTGATCTTGAAAATGTGGCATCAAATGACACCACATTCTTTGTTTTTGCTAGAGGAATTTTTGAAGTAATTTAAAGACCCAGTATATGACAATACCAAATTGCACTAAGAAAAAGACAAAGCGAACTTGAATGGCCACATTTGACGTCGACACTAAGTGCACTAAAGCTTGCAATACACGAGCAAGTAACAGGACATAGGCCAAACCATTGGTAATGGCCGTTGAGTCGGTCGCAATCGCGAGAATCAGTGTGCCACCAATAAAACTAAAACACTCTACTGCATTAGCATGAACCCGAGTTAAGCGTTGTCCGAGCTCTGGTACATCACTACCATCCGCTTGAAATTTTAAACCTTTCTTTTTACCGCTGAAAGTAATAGCACTACGATACCCTGCCAGCATGAGTAGCAGTATGAGTATGATGGAAATATACCCTAAAAGAGTAATAATTGTTTCGTTCATAAATATCCTATTTTATTATTTTTAGTGTCACTTTTTTGAGTAAAAAAACCGCCGTATTGACACCTATGCTAATGCATACTCTGTTTGATAGACAGATTAATGTTACAAGTTATTTCATTTTGTCCATTGTAGTTGATTCTTTTTCAAGAGCGGATAAGGTGTTGTATTACCGAAATTCGAGTTATCAATATCAACACAGGAAGACACATGAAACATTTAAGCAAAGCACTCTTAGCAATGAGTGTTGCAGTCGCACTGGGTGCTTGTACGCCGGCTCAACAAGCAAATACTGAAAGTACAGTGCCAGCAGCCGAGCAAGCTGTGGCCTTAAAATCAGGCATTATCACTGAAAATATGGACTTGAGCGTAAAACCAGGTGATGACTTCTATCGTTACGTGAACGGTTCATGGTTAAAAACGATAGAAATTCCTGCTGATAAAGCATCTTACGGCAGTTTTGCTATCTTGGCAGACGAAGCACAAGAAGATGTAAAGGCAATTATCGATACAGCTTCACAAGGCGACTTCGCGGTAGGCTCAGACGAGCAGAAAGTCGGCGATATGTATAGCTCTTACATGGATATTGATAACCGAAACGCAATGGGAGTGTCTCCACTTAGCCCAGAGCTTGCCAAAATTGCGGCAATTTCAAACTATAACGATTTAGTGGAATATTTTGCCTATGCCATTAAATATGGCTATGGCACCCCCGTCAGCTTCTTCCAATATGCTGACTTCAAGTCACCAAACGAATATGCACTTTATGCGTGGCAAGCTGGCATTGGCCTTCCGGATCGAGAGTACTACTTCAAAGAAGATGAAGATGGGAAGAAGATATTAGCCGCCTACAAAGCGCATATCGAAAAAATGTTTGGCTTGGCTGGTATTGAAAACGGTGCCGAAAATGCGGAAATGTTGCTTGCTTTAGAAACGCAAATTGCTGGCCAGCACATGAAAAAAGAACAGTCGAGAAACTGGGCAGAGAACTACAGCAAATTGAGTATGGACGAGTTAAAAGCACTAATGCCTAATTTTAATTGGGACGCTTTCGTTGCAGCGAGTGGTTTTGATATGCCAGACAGCATGATCATTATGCAAAACGATTTTTTAGCTGGCATTGATACGATTATTACTGAAACTTCTATAGAAGACTGGAAGACCTTTCTTCAGTGGGGCTTAATCAACGCTTCAGCTGGTTCATTAAGCATGGACTTGGACAAGGCAAATTTTGAGTTTTACAGCACCATATTGTACGGCGTAGAAGAACAGCGACCTATGTGGCGTCGAGCGACAGGTCTACTGAATAGCACCTTAGGTGAAGTGATTGGTAAGGTGTATGTGAAAAAGCACTTCCCACCTGAAGCAAAACAACGCATGCAAGTGATGGTTGATAACCTCATTAAAGCATATGAAGTTAGCATCAATGAATTAGATTGGATGACTGATGAAACACGTAAACAAGCACTAGATAAGCTGTCTAAGTTCACCGTGAAGATTGGCTATCCAGATGAATGGAAAGACTATTCTGCCCTACAGGTTTCAGATAAAGACTTATTTGGTAACTTACGGAAGGCATCTGAAGTCACTTATGCGGAAGAATTGGCAAAACAAGGTAAGCCAGTTGATAAAACTGAATGGGGAATGACACCCCAAACAGTAAACGCTTACTACAATCCAACGGCTAATGAGATTGTCTTCCCAGCTGCAATATTACAGCCGCCGTTCTTCGACTTAAATGCTGAAGATGCTGTCAATTATGGTGGCATTGGTGCCGTTATTGGCCATGAAATAGGTCACGGCTTTGATGACTCTGGCAGCACTTTCGATGGAGACGGCGTGCTTCGTAATTGGTGGACAGATGCAGATCGTGAGGAATTTAAACAGCGTACTGGCAAATTAGTAGAGCAATATAACGCGTTTGAGCCTTTAGAAGGCGTCTTCGTTAATGGCGAGTTTACACTGGGTGAAAACATCGGTGACTTAGGCGGAATTAGTATTGCATTGAAAGCATACGAAATGTCGCTACAGGGTGAAGAGTCACCTGTACTAGATGGCTTTACCGGTGAACAGCGTGTGTTCTTAGGTTTCGGTCAAGTTTGGGCTGGAAAGTATCGAGATGAAGCACTGAAAAGCCAAATCAATACCGACCCGCACTCACCAGGACAATATAGAGCCAATGGCTCTGTGCGTAATGTACCTGAGTTCTATACTGCCTTCGATGTTAAGGAAAGTGATGCACTTTACCTTCCACCTGAAGAGCGTGTGAAAATTTGGTAAGACGCTAATTGATCAAAAAAGCCAGCATCGACTTTCTTATCGTTGCTGGCTTTTTTTTCATCTTTACCTATTTGTAATTTGCTACAAATACCTCTAAAAACTTATGCTTGTTCACTCCACTCAACCGCGCGATCTCTTCCTTCACTTTTTGCTAAATACAAACTTTGGTCGGCACGTTTAATTAACGATTCCATATTATCGTCGAGAGCAGCGTCATATTTTGCTAGGCCCATTGAAAAGGTAAATTGATGCGTACTCGGCACACCTTCAATTTCGTGTTCATTTAGAAAATGGCGAAGGCGCTCAAAAACGTCAAAAACTTTACCAAACTCTATATCGTCAAAAACGATTAACCATTCTTCACCACCATAGCGACCAAAACTATCTTGCTTTCGTAGCACCTGATTACAGGTGTCTGAAAATGCCTGTAGCGCTTTATCACCCGCCGCATGTCCATATTTGTCGTTGAGCTGCTTAAAGTTATCAAAATCAATGAGGCCAACGATTAATTCAGTACTTCCTTGTTCAGCTTGTTCAAATTTCAGCGATAAACTGTCTAAGACAGCGCGTCTATTCGGAGAGCCCGTTAAATAATCCTTCAGTGCTAAGGCTTTAAATAAGTCTCGGTTTTTCACTTGCTTAAACAGTAAAAAACCAACGACGAGTAGGAGCATTAAAACCAGTATACTGATTAATAACAAGGTTTTGGTTTGCTCTTGTTTAGTCTGTATTTCAAGGTTTTTAAGTTGGTTCTCGCTCAGTAGCATTTGATTTTGTTCGTCTGTTAATTCGCTATCGAACTGAATCCGATACTTTTCAATGTCACGCTGTCGGTCAAGATAAAACGCATTTTTTAAATTATCATAGTTATTACTTATCACCTCAAAAGCCAGCTTAAACTCGCCTTTTGCAGCGTGAATATCAGCCAAGGTAAGAAAATACTCATCACGATCAGATGCTTCTTGAAGCTTGTCTAAGAAAGGCTCACTCTTTCGCAAGCTTTCAAGCGCTTTATCAAACTTGCCTTGTCCAAGGTATGAAGCCGCCAAACCAACATGAATATCAAATTGGTTTAACAAACTGCCTGTTTCGGCGAATAAATCTACAACTTGATTATAACCATCAATCGCAAATTGCCACTGACCTAGTTCTTTGTGGGCATCAGCTTGACGTTTAACTGCCCAGGCAATACCAATTTCATCATTGATTTTTTTACTGATTGACTTTGCAAGTGACAAGGAGTGAATCGTGAGCTCATATTCGCCCTGTTGAAAGTGAGTATTCCCTATGTTGTATAACACGACAGATTTCAAAAATTGATCGCCTGCAGCATTGGTTGCTTTCAAGGCTTCGCTAAAATACGCCATCGCTTTTGTTGGATTGCCGATGTCAGTATTGACATTACCTAGAGCTAGCTTCACAAAGGCCTTATCTGAATCATTGTTAGTTTCCGCATAAGCTTGATAAGCGAAGCGATAGTTCTTAATCGCATCGGCATACTCTGCAATCATATACTGGCTTTCTGCCACTGCTACGAATACATCACCTTTTATGCTTGGTTTTGTTATTTCAATAACATCTTCAAGTAACTTTTGTCGCAATACCTTCACACTTTTAAAGTTTCCAAGTGCTGCGTCAATTCGTATCTGGCTCATGTCTAAGCGCAAGTGAACTTCAGGGTCTTCAAACGATTTTGCTGCTTCGTAAAGGGGCTTGAGTTTACGGTTTGCTTCATTGGTATTGTCGAGACTAACTTCTAGTTCAACATCCAATATTGACGCAAGAAGCTCAGCGTATTCCCAATTTTTAGTGATACTCTTAGCCTTCAATTGAGCGACACTTGAACGTTTTTCGATAGGTGTTTGAGTCGTATCCTCAGCTAAGGCACGTAGCTCAGAAATTAAGTCATCTGGGGTATTGTATTTGGCGTCTTGTCCTTTTACTTCGAACCCGCCAAATACAGCAATGGCAAGGGCCAAGTAAAAACTACGTCTCAAGAAGTGCATAAATACCTTTTCATTAAAGCCCCGCTGCTTACGTTGTATACTATTACTTTCAAAGGCAACGCGCTATAAGCTTTAGACATTTCGTCCTTTTAAATTTAAATAAGAGAAAGCCTATATTGGCCAAATCGTGTTATTCCGTGACTTAAATTAACTTGTAAGGCAGATTGTGCTTCATTGTGAAATTGAGCTAAGCTTAAGAATAATTATTCAATGGGGACGCAAAATGGCTAAAATCACAGGTTTAGGCGGTGTGTTTTATGTTGTAAAGGATCCAGCAAAAACTCGACAATGGTACAAAGAGAAGCTGGGTATAGATGGAGAGTATGGACCACAACTAAACTGGTCTGAAGAAACAGGCGATAAGCCCTACTCGTTAATCAGTCATTTTGAAAAGCATGACTATATTCAGCCTGGAAAATCAGATTTTATGATCAATCTGCGCGTGGATGATCTCGATGGTTTTCTCGCAGAGTTGAAAAACAAAGACGTGGCTATATTAGATTCGGTGGACGAGGGCTACGGCAAGTTTGCTTGGCTACTAGACCCTGACGGCATTAAGATAGAGTTATGGCAGCAGGTTCAAGCGCCTAATTGAATATTAGCAAAGACTTAGCGCGTTAGTTAGCGCGCTAAGTCTTTATCAAAACGCTACAGTTTTCTGGCCTTGAAACGTTTGCCTTTGATCCGACGTTCACGGAACTGCGCCAACGCTCTTTTGACGCTTCTTTCTTTAATCGCAATATAAGCGTGACGAGCGCTGATCGAAATCTTACCGATATCAGCCCCGGGTATTTCAGCTTCTTTAGTCAACGCCCCAAGTATATCGCCAGGTCTCAGCTTATCCCTTTTTCCGCCATCTACCGCAATACAAACATACTCTGGTTGCTTGATACGATTTGCATGAAAACGAACGGTCTGAATGTTTAATTTCTTAATCGTCGCATCTGTTTTTGCTGCAATCTCATCTAACTTATCTTCTTCAGCTTGGTCGATTAAGGTAATTGCTAAGCCTTTTTCTTCAGCTCGACCCGTACGCCCGATACGGTGGGTATGTGTATCAATATCTTCGCTAACACGATGGTTGATGACAAGATCGACGCGCTCAATATCTAAGCCACGCGCGGCAACGTCAGTGGCGACTAACACACTGACTGTTTTATTTGAGAATCGCGCCAACACTTGGCTTCTTTCTGATTGCTCCAAATCACCATGCAGACCAAGTGCTTTAAACCCCATTTGATAAAGTTCGTCACTTAGTTCTTTAGTTTCGCGTCTGGTACGACAAAAAACGATCGTCGATTCGATCTGATGATGCGTTAGCAGCGCTGCAACAGCTTGTGTTCTATGTTCGCTATTAATGCGATAAGCTTGTTGCTCAATTGTAGGCGCTTGCTGCTTATCTTCTTCTACTTTAATAATTTTTGCATCGCGCTGATACTGCTTAGTAATACTTTGTATCTGTTCGGGGTAAGTTGCTGAAAAAAGCAAAGTTTGACGTGTTGCTGCTAGTGCCGTTTGAGATAAGTTGTGCATGACGACTTTCATTTCATCTTCAAATCCCATATCGAGCATCCGATCGGCTTCGTCAAGTACAAAGGTGTTCACTTTTTTCAAACTCAAGGTGCGCTTGCCAATATGGTCCATGATTCTACCTGGCGTACCGACCACCACATTCGCACCATAACGTAAGCTTACAATCTGCGGACCCATTGGCATACCGCCAACTAAGCTAACGACTTTTAAATTCGACATACGCTTGGCTAATAAACGAATCTGCTCTGCCACTTGCTCGGCTAATTCACGAGTTGGACACATGATCAGCGCCTGAGGGTTTTTCGCATTGACCTCAATCTTGCTGAGTAATCCGAGGGCGAAAGCCAAAGTTTTACCGCTCCCTGTTTTTGCTTGTACTGCGATATCTTTGCCAGCAAGTACGTCCGGTAGACAAGCCGCTTGAGTCTCAGTCATTTGTGTATAGTTTGCGCTTTCAAGCGCTTCGTTTAACTCGGTAATCAAACCAAGTTTGGCAAAGCTTAATTCATTGCTCATGCGAGTTTCCATTGCAGTGTTTCACCAGCAAAGAAAGGGACTATGTCATCACCTGTTGGTAATACGATATTGTCTGGAACATCCCAACTTTGCTTGTGCAGGGTAATTGTCCCCTCATTTCTAGGTAAACCGTAAAAATCCGGCCCGTAGTGACTCGCGAAACCTTCTAGTTTATCGATAGCGTTTAAATCTTCGAAGACTTGTGCATAAAGTTCAATTGCGCTCCAGGCGCTGTAACAACCTGCACAACCACAAGCATTTTCTTTTTTGTGTTTTTCATGCGGCGCTGAGTCTGTGCCCAAGAAAAACTTCTTAGAACCCGATGCAACAACAGCTCTAAGAGCCTCTTGGTGCGTATTTCGCTTTAGTACTGGCAGACAATAGTTGTGTGGCCTTACTCCACCAACAAGCAAATCGTTTCTGTTCAATAACAAATGCTGAGGAGTAATCGTTGCTGCGACATTCTCCGATGATTCAAGCACAAAGTCAGCCGCGTCTTTGGTTGTGATGTGCTCGAACACGACTTTCAATCCCGGAAAGTCTTTTACGATATCGCGCAAATAGGTATCAATGAAGGCTTTTTCACGGTCGAATATATCAATGTGGGATTCTGTCACCTCGCCGTGGATGAGTAATAACATGCCCACTTCTTGCATCGCTTCAAACACAGGATATAAAGCTTTGATACCTTTTACCGCAGCATCTGAATTGGTTGTTGCGCCTGCAGGATAAAGCTTTGATGCCACAATACCCGCCGCTTTCGCCTCTTTAATTTCCTCACTGGTCGTATGGTTAGTGAGAAACAGTGTGACCAGTGGCTCAAAGTCAACACCTTGAGGTACGCAGGCCATGATCCGTTGCTTATAATCTAAGGCCATTTTCGTCGTCGTGACAGGCGGAACTAAGTTGGGCATAACAATGGCGCGTTTAAAACAACGAGCAGTGGCTGGCACTGTTTCTTGCAACATATCGCCATCGCGGAAATGTAAATGCCAATCATCAGGAGTTTGAATTGTAAGGGTTGCCGTCATGCCAGTCTCACCATGCTGTAGAAGAGGAAAAATCAATGGCGCATATTATGCCCTAAAATGACCTTGAACGGGTAAAAAACTACCTTTCAATTCCCTTTAATGACTGCACAGGCAGTAAGCTTACTTTGGCAATGAACAGAGGTGTGTCCTCTTTGCAATAAGCAACACATTCTTGAATCACTTTTTTCTTCTGACTCGATTCAGGACCAAACTCTTTTGCATCCTCTGAAATATCAGGACCAACAAGGATGTTCACGGCATCATTACTGCGCAAAGCCGCTAATTGTTTTTTATCGATACACATCTTTTGTGTCGCGTAAATCATAGGATTAGAAATCAAGTCGATATCTTCGAACGCCGCACGCTCTAGCAAAGCTGATGAGATGAGCCCTAAAGGGTACATTTCTGGAAAGTCGACTTTATCGGCAAATTCATCAATGAAGAGGTTTTGTTCTGCTCCCGCACTGGCGAGAAAATTCTTTGCGTTCCCAAGGATCATGTATTTTCTTTTTAAAAAATAATCCGTCCCTGGTACTAAATCTCTATCTGGCAGGTCATTCAGCATGTGCATAGGAGGCAAGCCCGCAGGTAGCGCTAAGGTCATTTGATTACCATCACGCTTAAAGCCCACTATCGCGGGTTTCTTATTTGCTTTCAATACGAGTCTGCGAGAATAAATGCTTGGTCCATCGTTGTGACTCCATTTTCCTGACTTTACCGATAGGGCTACTTCATCATCAGGGCGAACGCACGAAGCAAAGTTGAAGTCGTAAGCGCTATAGCGAAAGTGTTCAGTATCCACTTCATCGGCATCTTGAGTGGCCAGTAAACGAAACTGGTACTCAATGTAACAGCCGAGTTGAAAACCAAGGGAAATAGGCCCCTCAAATGGATTGTCGCGCAACCAATGCCAGCGATTTTTATCATGAAACAAATTAAAATCATCTGTCGAATTGCGCGCAATATCAATATGCACTTGAGACATGGTTAACATATATTTTCTATTTTCCTCAGCACGGTGAGTAACAATTTAACGAACATCACAGGCCGCACAAAAGCGCAGCTCGTATGTCGATATACACCTTTATCGGCGAATGTCGCTTAAGCCTTATTATCGCGGAGAAATCACTCAATAGCGTATTTTTATCAATACCCTATTAGTCGGAAACTAGAATACTAGCGTTGATTTATGTGGCTTCAAGTAATTGATAAGCATCAAAAACGGGTTTAAGTTGCTGCTCATAGCGTTTCCAGTAACCGAGCTTGTGGGTATTAATCGGCCGACGTACTTGTGTTTCACTGAAGGTAAAACTGGCGACAACCTCTTGATGGAACTGAAGGTATTTTTCATCCCAATGGAGTTCACAAAAAGAAAACAGCTTCGCAAATTGTGATTCCGGGGCTGTAACAAGTTCATCGTAATAAACGTCAATCACCTGCTCTGGGAAGCGTCTACTCCACTCGTCCATCAAGGTATTGGCAGTGTATATGGCGTGTGCGATGTCAGCTAAACGACAAGCATACGCATGATGCACATTGAAAAACTGGGAATAAATTGATAGTGCTAGGTCACCTAAATTTCGGCGCATCTGAACAACTTTACAGTTGGGAAATGCGCTCAAGATAGCTCCCACATAACGGAAGTTGTGAGGCATTTTATCAACCAAATTCAGCTGCTTATCAGATATTTGATTCAACTCTCGGTATTGTGAATCGATGCTTGCTTGCATGTTTTTCAGATCTGTAACAACTTGCTCAGTTGATGTTTGCGTGTTCGGGTATAAGAGCTTATTTTCAAATAGATTGGCAACAGCGTTGCTTTCTCCGACACTTTGAAAATTAGCTTGTTGAGATAAAACACGATTCACCAAGGTAGTACCTGAGCGAGGCATGCCAACAATAAAATAATGTGCTGGCGACTCCTTCGACTTAAGCGCATTTTCACCTATACGGCTCCCGCTACTTACATAGGGGAAGGAACGCAAACGCTGATACTGCGCCTCAATCACCTGTGGCTGATAGCCTTTTTTATGTATCGTTAAGTGTTGGTTCTGTAATTCATTAGCAATAGCATATGTATCGAACGCATCTTGGTAGCGCTCTAGCTTTTCATAAGCCTTAGCAAGGGTAAATAGGTTGTGTTGGCGATCGTATGAATAGACTTTTTCGACCTCTATTTTTTGCTGTTGGAGAAGTTCTTCCCCAATTAACGCGGGCAAATGAGCAATACACTCAGCATTGTCCTTCTCGCTACCGAGATCTTGTTTTACTTGCCATGCAAACTCTGCTTCAGGTTTAATACCTAGCGCCGCCTCCGCAGCTACTAGCGCACCCGCCTTATCATTTTCAATACGACATACCTTACACTCTAATTCAAAGCGCTGAATCGATTGGTCACCGAGTAAAATGGCTTTGTTTAGCTCTTGTCTCGCCTGTGTAGATTGATGCGTAAGTAAATATAGGTCAGCAAATTTAATATGTATTTGTGCGTTATTTGGTACCAATTGACTGAGCGTTGTATAAGCTTCGACAGCCTTCTGGAAACGTTGCATCTTCAACAGACAAATCGCATGCTGGCTTAAAACGTTCGGCTCCTTGGGAAAGTGTTTAACTAAGGTCTCACTATGCGCTAAAGCGGCTGGCCATTGTTCTAGCTTCATAAAAGCTGAAATTTGATTGAGTTTTGCTTGTGCAGACAAGCTTGAAAAATTCTTGAGCAATTCGATGACTTGCTGATGTTCGCCCAAACGAGAAGCTATTGCAGCAAGTTGCTCTTTCATTCTCTGGTCATTTGGTACAAGTGAACATACCTTGGAAAGTCGCTTCTTTGCCTCTTTATCTTGCTTTGCGTTGACCAAACAAACAAGCGCGTTGAAATTAATATCGAAAGCCTCTGGCTCTAAGAGGAGAGCTTCTGAAAAAGACTGAATAGCAAGATCAAAGCGCTTGGTTTGATTATATAGCGTGGCAATACCAAACAAGGCTGACGCTATATTTGAAGGCTCCTGTTGGCTTTTAGCCTGTGCTAAAGCGGCTTGATAGTTTAGCTCTGCTTGTTGCAAGTCACCTTGTTGATGAAGCTTCTCCGCTTGACTCAGTATTGCTGCAGTGTTCATGTTGCCCAGATTGTTGTTTTGCCTTGCATAGATGATACCCCAAGCCGAAATATAAATGTATTCGCTCAATCGATTATCTGCTTTGAATAGCGTGTACACTGCTATTTATTACGTAGCAAAATGAAAGAAAAACCGCTAATCTTGGTCTTTTAGAGACAAGTCAACAGACTCAAACCTATTTTACATATTTAGACCTTGGTAAAGAATATCTTCATGCAGCATTCGATCAGTATCCGTAACATCATGCCCAACCCTAGCCCCGCCAAAAAAGCCTTAATTTGGGCATTGGATCGAATACTTGGGGTAAAAAAAATGAATGCCCTATATCAACAACATAAAATGCAGGGTTTAAGCAAGGAGTCGTTCTCTGATCGCTTAATTGAGTTACTTGAATTGGATATACAAGGAATTGACGCGCTGCAGAGCAACATTCCTAAATCGGGTCCTGTGGTGATTGCTAGCAATCACCCTTTCGGAGGAATAGAGGGGGTGATATTGGCCCGTTTGATTGGTGAAGTTCGCCCTGACCTCAAAGTCCTTGCAAATAAAGGCTTAGGCATTTTCAAAGAACTGTCAGACTACTTTATTTTTACAAATCCACTATCGCCCAATGATCCCAAAAACGGCCCTTCTTTACGCCAATGTATGAAGCACGTAAACGCACAAGGTGCACTGCTTATCTTTCCCGCTGGCAAAGTGTCTTATTATCAAAAAGCAAAAGCAGGTATTAGCGAGCACACTTGGAATAAACTAGTAGGAAGACTCGTGAGCATTGATCAATGTCAGTACGTTCCTGTTTTTGTGAATGGCTTTAATAGCCCAGCGTTTTATCGTATTGAGAAGCTTTACTTCAAATTACGTATGCTTTTTTTAGGAAGAGAGTTACTGAACAAAACTGGGGCAACGATTCAGATTTCTTGCGGCAATGCGATTAAAGAAAAACAAATCTCTCGAGACCTGAATTACGAGCAGAAAGCAAAACTTTGCCGAGCATTGAGTTACGCACAAGACAATAGATGGCGCTATGAATGGCCAGCAGATAAAATAACCGAACAGCTACCTATTATTGAAGAAATAGATAAACATCAATTGCTGACAGAGCTTCAAGCCTTGCCTTCAGACCAATTACTCCTCACCAACAAAGGTTACTCTGTTTACTATGGTTATCAATCACAACTCCCTCTAATCGTTCAGGAAATTGCTCGCTTACGTGAAATAGTGTTTCGCATGCATAATGAGGGTAGTGGCCAGCCACTTGATACCGACCACTACGATGCAACCTACACACATTTATTTATCATTGATAATGAACAACAGAAAATTGTCGGTGCTTATCGTATGGGGCTGAGTGACAAGCTCATGGAGAAGGACGGTATAGCAGGTTTGTATTTACATAAGATGTTCAAGTTCAAATCTAGCTTTGCTAATCAACAAGGTCCATGTATGGAAATGGGACGCTCATTTTTGATCCCCGAGATGCAAGGTTCATATCAAGGCTTACTCTTGCTCTGGAAAGGAATTGGCCGATTCGCCGCAAAATTTCCACAATACCGCACATTGTATGGAACGGTCTCTATCAGTAAGCTTTTCGATCCGCGAAGCGTAAAGCTGATAGAGCAGGCCTATATTGACAATGAAAGTGCATCTCAGGTGAGCGCGCACAATCAATTTGAATTTGACAGTCATGTCGAAATTGATGAACTTGCTGAAGAAATTGAGCTTCGAGATCAACTCACCAGCTTTTTAAGTAGCATTGAAAGTGATGGAAAAGATGTGCCGGTGCTCGCCAGACAATACTTAAAAATGGGTGGCAAGTTTCATGCTTTAGGTATCGATACCAGCTTCAATCATACGCCAGGGTTACTGCTAAGTGTTCACTTCCCGAGTGCGCCTGAAAAATTATTGAAGTTATATGTGGGTGAGGAGTACGAAGCTTATCGAGATTGGCAAGCTTCGTAGTTCGCTTAGTTCTTTTTCGTGTAGGCCGCAATAATCACAATCCGCTGCCCATTTACTTTGCCTTCAATATGCAGAGGGTTGTCACTCAAACCAATATTACGCACTGGTGTGCCGCGCTTAGCGGTAAAGTTAGCACCTTTAACGTCAAGGTCTTTGATAATGGTTACCGAATCACCGGCCGATAAAGCAACACCGTTAACATCTAGAGTTGGCTCTTGATCATCTGCCACACCAGCATCGGCCCAAGCTTTGGTGTCTTCCTCTAAATAAATCATATCAAGCGCATCTTGCGCCCATGTTTCAGAATTACATTTATGCAGCATCCGATACGCAAGCACTTGCACAGCAGGTACTGTTGACCACATCGCATCATTGAGACAACGCCAGTGGGTATAATCTAAGTCTTCGCTTGCTGTGATTTGTGACAAACAATGTCCACATACAAGCACTGCGCAGTTGGCTGTTTCATCAGGAGAATGTGGCAATGGATATACAGAAAGGTCACTAGTGCTGGCACATAGCTCGCACTTTTCATTGCTTCGAGCATGTAAGGTTGTTTCGATGGACATAATGTAGTTAGAGCAGTCATTGTGAATTTGCGCGCATAATAACACGCAAACACACAAAAATAATGTGGATTTATATTTGTTTATGCACTTTGATTTAAATGCGTAATTGTTGCAGGAGCATATCCAAAGAACTCAGGAAGCTCTTTACCCTGCATATTGCGAATAATACGAATCAGAGCATAGTGATGAATGGCATGACTTGCGACAAAAACCAGTTCGCGCTCTAAAGTGGATTCGCACGTCGTTGACTTTGTATGACTGATATCAATCTCGGTTGTCACTTTGACTTTGCGATTTAATAATGTGTGACTGCAGGTATCGGCTAACCATGTACTGATTTCTTCTAGTCTCGCGATCGCTTTCTGCGGAAACTGCTCAACCTCACCATGACGATTTCGTTTGTTGTAGTTAATTTCACCGCTGTCAGCGGCATCAACAATCGCTAGAAAATGGTCAACAATATGTCGAATGTGAGCACCGATACTACTCGAGAAATGAGGCTTCAGAGAGGCTTGATAATCAGTGAGACTAATGTCATCCAGTAAACTGATTGCTTGCTCTACTACATCGACGTAACTGTTTGACATGTTTACCCTTATCGTTTTTCTTTTTCGTTTGTTACCGTGCTAACACTTCTTCAGAATACTAGAGCTACAAACAATCAATGTTCGATATACTAGTGGTGTTTCACATTTATCGCAAATACGAGGTCTTAACCAGCTCTCATTGTAGACCTTAGGTTACTATAAATTATTTCATTTTTATTATAATTCGCGCAAAAACAGCGAAAAGCTGAATTATTATTGCGTAAAATCAAGATAACTAGCATATAACAGCTGCATTCACTGATCTTTAATTTTTTCATAACGAAATTATCACGTTACCGTCACACTACTAAATAAGACAGATACCTTGTACTTGAGTACTAAATCTTTACACTTGTCGGTCTTATTTCAGCTTTGCTGCCTAGCATTCGCTACGCATACGTATTCATTCTAAGATACGCTGAATTCCTGTTACATTTATTTAACGAAATACTGAGAGCGAACAATGACCGAATTACCTATTCACGATTATTACCCTCAAGCCAGTCAACTTGTCTACGGTTGCATGAATTTGGGTGGCGGTTGGAACAACAATAGTGTGAGCGACAGCGATATTAAGGAAGCGACGGCGATCGTTGAAACGTGCCTGGCACACAAAATTAACGTCTTCGATCTAGCTGATATCTATACTTTTGGAAAATCGGAAGAAGTTTTCGGACAAGTTCTGAAGTCGATGCCATCACTACGTAAGCAAATGATCTTACAAACCAAAGTTGGTATTAAGCTCACGCCAACACACGAAGTTAAACAATATGATCTGTCACCAGAATGGATTACGAAAGCCTTAAACAACAGTTTGAAACGCTTACAGAGCGAAAATGTCGATATTCTATTCTTACACCGCCCCGACCCACTTATGGATCTGGACGATACTGCAGAAGCACTCAACAAATTACACAAACAAGGTAAGTTTAGTCATCTTGCTGTATCGAATATGCATGCCGCACAAATTGCATGGTTACAATCGGCGACGACAGTACCCATTATTGCAAACCAATTGCAGATGAGCTTAGAACATGCTGATTTTGTCGAAGAAACAATTACCACGAATATGAAAGAGGGCTGCAGCAGCGGCTTTCCACGGGGTACGCTGGAGTTTTGTGAACAGCAAAATATGCAATTGCAAGCATGGGGTTCCCTCGCTCAAGGGAAATACTCCGGTAATAGCAGTGACTCACCGACCGAGGCTGAATTGGCAACAAGCAAGCTAGTCAGTCAGCTAGCCAATCGCTACTCAAGTAATGCTAATGCCATCGTTTTAGCATGGCTAATGAAGCACCCGGTAAATATCCAACCAGTCATAGGCACCACTAACACTGATAGGATTATTGAATGCACGAAAGCCGGTAAGGTCAATCTGAGTCGAGAAGACTGGTATCTGCTATTCGAAAAAGCCCGAGGACACGAAATTCCCTAGGCGAGTTTACCCTAGGTAAAAATGTGCTCCCTTGATTAACTAAAAGAACCATAAAAACGAGACAGATTATGAAAAATTCGCACACGCTTTGGTCAAACAGTCTTCGCCCTCTCTTGGGTAAAGCCTTGCTCGTTAGCTCAATTGTAATGGGCTTGAGTGCTTGTGGTGTAGCTAAAAATGAAATGCCTGATAGTGGCAAAACGGCTGAAGAAGAAAACACGGCAACTGCAGCATATCTCACGCGGGATATTCGTGACGATATTTTCTATTTTGTGATGCCAGATCGTTTCCATAATGGTAATCCAGACAATGATCAAGGTGATCCGACTCGCCCAATTTCATACGGCGGTTTCGATAATACTTCCAAGTGGGCTTTCAACGGCGGAGACATGCGCGGCGTTGAAGCTAAACTAGACTACATACAAGACATGGGCGTAACGGCAATATGGATGACGCCCTTATTGCGTAACAAAGCGGTTCAAAGTGATGGTTTTGGCCATCATGGTTATTGGGTAATTGACTTTACCGAAATTGATCCGCATTTTGGCACGAACGAAGATCTACGCAGCTTGATCGATGCCGCACATGAGCGCGGAATCAAAGTCTTTTTCGATATTATCACCAATCATACTGCCGACGTAATTAAATACAAGGAATGCCACAACGAAGACGGCACATTTATTAGTGGTGAACCTGGCTGCAAATATAAGTCAAAAGCAGACGTTGCTGCGGGCGATACCTACACGCCGTTTATATTAGACCAAGAGAAAGGCGTTAAAGTACCTCAGTGGTTAAACGATCCGAAATATTATAACAATCAAGGGGATAGTTTCTGGCAAGGCGAAAGCGCAGTGCATGGCGATTTTGTTGGTTTAGATGATCTTGACACAGCCAACCCAGAAGTCGTTTCTGGGATGACGGAAATATTCAAAAACATCATTACTGAATTTAAACCCGATGGTTTTCGTATTGATACAGTAAAACATGTCGACCTTAGTTTCTGGCAATCCTTTGGGCCAGCAATTGTGGCACATGCAAAATCATCCGGTATTCCAAACTTTCACATTTTTGGCGAAGTCTATGATGGAAACCCGGCAGTATTGAGTAAATTCACGACAGCAGGAAAGCTGCCTAGCGTGCTTGATTTTAGTTTTCATTTTAATGTGAAAGACGCGCTCTTCCATAACAAAGATGTGAATCGTATCGGTCAATTGTTTGATAATGATGACTATTATCGTGATGCAGACTCTTCACCTGATTTGTTAATGAATTTCTTAGGAAACCATGACGCTGGTCGTGTGGGTCTCTTTATTAATCAAGGTTTTGCGGATGCTAGCAAGGCCGAGAAGTTACAACGCTCGGTATTAGGTCATGCATTTATGTATATGTCCCGAGGTATTCCAGTCGTATATTATGGCGATGAACAAGGTTTTACAGGTGACGGAGGAGACGTAGATGCACGAGAAAATATGGACCCGTCATTCGTGGCAGAGTACAACGACAACGTGCTCATTGGCACATCGAGAACCACTGCCGATGATAATTTCGATCAGAAACATCCAATTTATCAATCACTTAAAAACTTCGCTAAAGTAAGAAGTGAGCATCAAGCATTACGCACCGGTATTCACCAAAATCGTTTGATTGATAACAAAAATCGTATCGTCGCTTTCTCTCGCATCGATAAACAAGAAATGCGTGAATACTTAGCTATTTTCAATATGGATACAGAAACTCGAAAGGTTGCTTTAAACGTCGATTCACTTTCATATTCTAGCGTACTTGGTAATAACGCTAAGGTGAATCAAGGCTCACTTACAACCACCATAGAGCCTCTCAGCTTCGTTTTGTTAAAGGCCGATCAAGTACACAAAGGTAGCGAAATTTTTGATGTAAAAATGAGTGAAAAATATACTGACAATGAGCGCGTATTTTTGCCAGTGAATTTGAGCTTTGGTTCGCAACAAGCTTTACAGGTAGCTGATGTGTCATTCTATGCTGTGGATGAAAGCGGCGCTGAAACGTTCCTATCAAACGATGATACGTCGCCTTATCGCGCAGTGTTGCTCCCAGAGCAATTAGAGGGTGTTACACAATTGAAAGTGATTGTGAAAGACAGTAGCGAAAACGAAATGAGTAAAACCTTCAAACTATAGGTCTGACAAATGAACTTGGGTTTACTGAACGGTAAACCCTGTTTCTAAAGCTAGCTGCAGATAATTGTTATACGAAATAACGTGCTCTCCGTATTGCAAAAGCGCTTCATAAAATCAATGACACCCAAATCTACAGCATGCCGAACCGCGCCATGTCTTGATTTTTTTCTACACATGCGTGACTCTATGGTGCTCTCCATTTAAAGGGATATTGTTAATGCTGAATGTATATAATGCTAGGGTTTCATTACTACTAGGGATGTTAATAGCTTCCTTCGCTTTTGCCGAAATCACACACGCTAATACCTCTGCCACCCACAAGGAAGTTGAAGTGCAGAGTCCTTATGAGCTGATCATGCCAATGCGAGAACGCGCTGAGACTATCGATAAATTATTAAATGATAAGCTCAATAATACCTTACCCTCCTTAATGCGACGTGAGGGTATCGATATGTGGCTGCTCATTTCACGTGAATACAATGAAGATCCAGTATTAAAAACAATGTTACCTTCTACTTGGTTGTCTGCTCGTAGACGCACCATATTACTGATTGTTGATCCGGGTGAAGGGAAGGATTTAGAGCGCTATGCTGTTGCTCGTTATCAAGTTGACACCTTGTTTAAAAAGGCCTGGGATAAAGAAGCCGAACCAGATCAATGGCAGCGTCTTGTCGACCTTATTAAGCAAATCAATCCTAAGAAAATCGGTATCAATAAGTCAGAACATTTTGCCCTTGCAGACGGCATCACTGCAACTGAATATCTTGCGTTTATGGAGAAGCTCGGAGAAAAATACCGTGAACGCGTTGTGTCTGCCGAAATGTTAAGCTTGGCTTGGCTCGAAACACGCACACAACTTGAAATGGAACTGTATCCGACTATTGTGAGCATTGGACATCAGATTATAAAAGAAGCCTACACCAGTGGTTTTATTAAACCCGGCGAAACAACAACAGAAGATATTATTTGGTGGCTCAGAGACAAAAGCCGTTCATTGGCCCTTACAAATTGGTTTCACCCTAGCGTAAGTATTCAGCGAGCAAACCCAGAAAAGTTCAATCATATTCAAGCATTCAGTAAGCGCGCTGCCCCTCAGGTTGTGCAAAAAGGCGATTTGTTACATATGGACTTTGGTATCACCTACTTGCGCTTAAATACGGATCAACAACAACATGCCTATGTGTTAAATGATGGCGAAACTGATGCGCCTGATTATTTGAAAAAAGCATTAGCCAATGGGAATCGCCTACAAGATATATTTACCTCATTATTTGAACTGGATAAAACAGGTAATGCCGTTCTGAAGGAAGCGCGTGCGCAAGCTATTTCAGAGGGAATCAAGCCATCAATTTACACTCATCCTTTGGGTTATCATGGCCATGCCGCGGGAACAACTTTAGGCATGTGGGACTCGCAGGGTGGGGTTCCCATTCAAGGCGATTACCCATTGCACGCCCACACAGCCTATTCCATTGAGTTGAACGCCGCTACATTCGTCGAGGAATGGGGTAAAGAAATCCGGATCATGCTCGAGGAAAATGCTTACTTTGATGGCGAAAGAGTAGAATATATGGATGGTAGGCAGACTCAATTTCACTTAGTCGAAGCACAATAGCTGAACTTCAATCTCAACCTTTCCCAATTAGGTATGAACAGAAACACCTAAAACCAAGCGGTATTCCAGCTATATTACCAAAGGTTAAAAAAATGTAATGATTCTGTAGACCTTTAAAATAAAGGCTTACAGGCTAGATACAAAACTCACCTTCATTTTGCAGTTCAATATCCTGATCTGCCATTTTTACCGCAGCGTAATCTTATTGTTATCAAAAACAATCAAGGAAATGTTAACCATGAAGCTCATAACAAAAATAGTGTCTGTGACATTTGCAATGTTTCTATTGCAAGCATGTAATGATGATGATCCTGCACCTCAACCAATTCCTCCAGTTGAATCAGCAAATACAATTGCTGATATAGCGAAAGAGAACACTGGCTTGACTACCTTAGTTGCAGCGTTGGAAGCGACTGGCTTAGACGAAACATTAGCGGACCCTGCAGGTTCGTTTACTGTTTTTGCACCGACCAACGCAGCATTTAGCGCACTCGGCCAAGATACCATCGACGCATTGTTAAACGACACTGACACCCTAACGTCAATCTTAACTTACCACGTATTAGCGGGCGAAGTAGATGCCGCAGCCGCTATCGCTGCAGCTGGCACAACCGTTGAGACAGTAAACGGCGCTAGCATAGCAATTACTCTGCTTGGCGACAGCTTGCTGATCAATGGCGTAACGGTAACACTAGCTGATGTTCAAGCATCAAACGGCGTCATCCACATCTTAGATGCAGTTTTATCAGAACCAGCTGAGCGTGGAATGCCAAGTGCAAATATCGTTGAAACAGCGGTGGCTGCAGGTGATTTCACTATACTAGCAGATTTACTCACTTCAACTGGCTTGGTAGACGTGCTGACAAATGCAGACGAAGAGTTTACAGTGTTTGCGCCAACAGACGCTGCATTCGAGAGTTTGGGTGAGAACGTCTTAACATCCTTAAGTGAAAACCCTGAAGTCCTAGAGGCAATTTTACTCCAGCATGTCGTCGTTGGTTCAACTGTCGATTCACTTACCGCATACACCTTAGCAGGAAACGATGTAGAAACAGCCTCTGGTGCTGAAATCCCACTAAGTATTAACACAAATAATGATCGTCTCACATTTGGCGGTGCTAATGTTGTCGCTGCAGATGTATATGCAACGAATGGCGTTATCCATGTAATTGATATGGTTGTCGTTGCTGACGTTGTTGTACCACCTGCGGGCGAGAATATCGTTGAAGTCGCAGCTGATAACGCAAACTTCTCTACCCTTGTTGCAGCTTTACAAGCAACTGGTTTGGACGCTGTATTAGCGGATGAAAGTGGTGTGCAGTTTACTGTTTTCGCGCCAACTGACGCGGCATTCGCACAGCTTGGTCAAGATACTATCGACGCGTTACTTGCAGATCCTGAAACATTAGAAAATATTTTGCTGTACCACGTAATTGCAGGCAGTGCAGTCTTGCAAGATGCAGCAGTAACAGTAGCACAATCTGGCGACAACATTGTGACGATGGCGAATGAGCAAGGCGCTGCACTTAGCTTCCCAGACTCAACCCTTTACGTAAATAGCTCAGCAGTATCATCGACTGACGTTATCGCTAATAATGGTGTTATTCATGTGCTTGACCAAGTCATTTTACCACCAGAAATGCGCGGCGAGCCTACGCTAAATATTGTTGAGACAGCATTGGCAGACGATAATTTCTCAACACTAGTAACAGCCCTACAGGCGGCTGATCTTGTAGATACCTTAGCAAACGAAGATGCTACGTTCACCGTGTTTGCACCAACAAATGCAGCCTTTGATAAAATCGAAGACGCTGCGCTAGATGGCCTGCTGATGAATGTTGATGCGCTAACAGGTGTACTACTGCAACATGTTGTAGCAGATGCTGAAATCACTGCAGTACAAGCATATGCGGCAAATGGCGCAAGTGTGGATACGGTTTCAGGTAATGATGTAAGCGTAAACCTAGTTAACTTCACACAATCTGTGAACGACGACAATGCGGAAGTTGCTTATGATGCAGTAAACCAAATGTTGGTGGGCGGTGATGGCTCAGCAAACCCAGGCTTAACATTATATGTATTCAACAATGATTTAGGGTCTGCTAGCAGCAACTGTAATGATGCGTGTGCTACCAACTGGCCACCTGTGTTGGTTACTGACGATGCAGTAAGCGGTGTACCTGGTTTAAGCACGATTGAACGTGCCGATGGCGGAATGCAAGCAGCATATCAAGGGCGCCCATTGTACTTCTTCGCTAGCGATACTGAAGCGGGTGATATGAATGGTGACGGCGCTGGCAATGTTTGGTTTAAAGTTAGTCAGGCACCTGTTGCTCTTCAAATCCAAGGTTCTAACGTAACCACCACCGATATCTACACAACTAACGGTGTCATTCATGTTATCGACACAGTGATTACAGAGATGCTTGAGCCAGCAGCAATGTAAATCCTAAAAGCTCGTTAAGAAGACCTCCACTCATGAGTGGGGGTCTTTTTGTTTCAGCCCTTATTTATTTTGAATAAAACAGTTTAGTTAGCGCATTGTGGACGGGCTCGGTTATGAACAGGCTTAGCAGTCATTGTTCGTTTTTATGCTTGAGTATTGATGAAGCTAAAAAGGGCAAGAGTCGCGGTAGAACCTAAGAAGGGATGATGTAAAAAACTTAAAAAAAAACGTGGCAGTTGAACACTACCACGTTTCTTTGGATTGTTAATCACTAGAACCTAAAGCTGAAAAAATTCTCTACGCAACTCAGGGTTGTTGTTGAACGCACCGCCTAGTGAACTCGTTCTGGTGAATGAGTTACTGTCGCGGATACCGCGAGCTTTCACACAGTAATGCGTAGCGTTAATACTTACCGCAACGTCTTCGGTTCCCGTGAGTGCCTGTAACGCAACCATGACTTGTTGTGTCAAACGCTCTTGCACTTGCGGGCGCTGAGCAAAGAAGCCAACTAAACGGTTTATTTTAGATAGACCTATCACGGTGTCCTTGGGAATATAAGAGACCGTCGCTGTACCATCAATCGTCACGAAGTGATGCTCGCAAGTGCTAGTCAAGCTGATATCAGTCACCTGGACAGGTTGGTCGATGCTCATCTTGTTTTCAATTTGCGTTATTTTTGGGAACGCGCGGTAGTCTAAACCTGAAAAAATTTCATTAACGTACATTTTCGCGATGCGTTTTGGTGTATCTTGCAAGCTATCATCTTGCAGATCTAAGCCCAAGGTTTCCATCACCTCACGCATTGCGTTTTGTATCTTGGTTCGCTTTTCTTCATTGCTTAATCCGTTTTCCACCATAGGGGTTTCTAGGCCCTTAGCTTCCAATGCACGTCTGACAATAGCCGCTTCTGCAGAAATCGAAGGCTCTGCTGCTTCGCGGATTTTTATAGCTTCTTTTGCTAACATTTGGTCTTCCGGTGAATATTTATAAAGTGGTATACGGTATGATCTGATGAATTGGTTTACTAAAAAATGACAATTTGTTCATATAGGCAACAATTCTTCCAATTATGGTCTAAATAAAACCGACACCACGTACAAGGTCGTACTATGATAATCATAGTACGAAACAGCAAGCCTCTAAATACGATAAGGAAACTCTCGCTTCATGACTTCTCCCATTCTCATTACCGGTGGCGCTCAACGCCTAGGATTAGCCATCGCAAAGGACTTATTACGTCAACATCATAAAGTGATTATAACATATAGAACGAAAAAGCCCTCAGTAGATGAATTAAAAGGCTTAGGTGCTCTGGCCATTCAAGCCAATTTTTCAACTCAAGATGGCATAGACAGCTTTATAGAAGCAATAAAAAAAGAAACAACATCCCTCAGGTGCATAGTCCATAATGCGTCTGATTGGGACCAAGAATCAGATACGCAGGATTACAACCAACTATTTGGTAAAATGATGCAAGTTCACGCTAACACGCCTTATCAGATCAACCTTGCCTTGCAAGGTTTGTTGCAAAAACACGCGACACAATCCGAGGCTTTTGGCGATATCATCCATATGACTGACTATGTGCAGTTAAAGGGAAGTAAGAAACATATCGCCTATGCGGCAAGTAAGGCTGCCTTACATAACCTCACTCTGTCATTTAGTGCCTTGCTGGCGCCGCAGATAAAAGTCAACAGCATTGCCCCTGCCCTTGTTATGTTCAACGACCATGACTCAGAGGAATACCGCGCACGCGCTTTGAAAAAGTCACTATTGGAAACCTGCCCCGGCGCAGAAGAGGCAGTCAAAGCAGTGAACTTTTTATTGAACAGCAACTATATAACCGGACAGACAATTCATCTCGATGGTGGACGCCACTTAAAATAGGCCCATTCGTCAGTTTTCATTTTGCTATTTTGATTTATAAACAAAGGAACAAGGTTTGCACGTATTATTTTCACCATGTCGCATCGCTTTCAGTGCTTTAACACTAGCAACGTTTAGTTTGGCTACTCAAGCGCAAACTCAAAATGACGCTTTTGATAACGATGTATCACAGCAAGCGAATTCTCAAGCCGTAGAGCGGATTCTAGTGACGGCAAACCGCAGTCCTAGTCGATTGCTGACGACCGCTGCCAGTATTGGTAGTGTCGACAAGTCCGAGTTGGATTTGATAAACCACCAGCACATTAATCAAGCTTTGCATCGAATCTCTGGCACATGGATCAGCAGAGGAAATGGCCAAGAGCACCTCACCGCTATTCGATCTCCAGTACTCACTGGCGCTGGCGGGTGTGGCGCTTTTTTTATGGCACTTGACGGCATATCATTGCGCGCCCCTGGATTCTGTAATGCGAATCAATTGTTTGATGCCAACACAGAGCAAGCTCAACGTATCGAAGTTTTGCGCGGTCCATCAAGCACCTTGTTTGGCTCGAATGCTGTGCATGGCGTAATCAACATCATCAGTCCTGATGCATATGCTAGCACCGCAAACTCGGTCGGCTTACGGGCAGGACGTGACGACCACCTTCGAGCGAGTCTTGCATACCGCACACAAGAAGATAACAGCGCCTTCGCTGTTTTTGGCAACCTTACTCAAAATAATGGTTATCAACAAAACAGTGGCTACGACCAACAAAAAATGACCTTGGTATACCAACAAACTGGAAACGTGTGGCAAAATAAAACGGTTCTGGATATAGCAAACTTAGAGCAAGAAACAGCAGGTTTTGTGCAAGGCTTTGAGGTGTTTAAGGATAAACAAATACGTCGTTCAAACCCAAACCCTGAAGCATTTCGGGATGCAACATCATTGCGTGCATATTCACAGTTCAGCATGGAAACAGCGAATGGTAACTTCTCAGTAACGCCATATATCAGACGAAACCAAATGGCCTTCTTGCAACATTTTTTGCCTTGGAAAGCTCTAGAAGAAAATAGTCACAGTAGTGCCGGGATACAATCACAATATCGCTATCAAAAAGATAATCTCAACTTGACGACAGGTTTTGATTTTGATTTTACTCGGGCCAATTTACGCGAAACTCAAGACCAGGCTTTTTCACCTAACATTCCTCAAGGTGAGCACTATGATTACAATGTGAATGCCTCAACAACAGCAGCTTACGTTCAGGCGCAATGGGAGCTATCTAACTGGCAACTAACGCTGGGGGGAAGACTTGAAAATGTACTTTTTGACTACGACAACCTGTTAAAAGATGGAAACGCTTGCGCACCTGAGGTAGCAACCTGTCGGTTTACGCGCCCTGAAGATCAAAACGTAAGCTTCACTGTATTCTCACCAAGCTTTTCAGCCTTGTATATTGTAAACCAGTATCAAACGGCTTACTTCAAACTCAGTCAAGGCTTTCGCGCCCCTCAAGCAACAGAGCTATTTCGTTTGCAAAACAATCAAAGCGTTGCCGACCTAAATGAAGAAGAGATAGACGCTATAGAATTGGGTTGGCGATTAGTCAGCGACAAATATGCGTTCAATGCGTCTGTATTTTGGCAAGAGAAAAAAGATTTTATTTTCCAAGATACTAATCGGCAAAATATATCTAATGGAGAGACTCGTCACCGCGGTCTTGAGTTGAGTGGAAAATATCATCTCTCGCCAAGCGTTTATATTTCTGGCAATGCAACTTATGCGACACATGAATATGCGAATGCCATTGCCATTTCAAATACCAATATTGAAGGTAATGAAATAGACACAGCGCCTCGCACAATTGGTTCAGCTCAGCTTGGTTGGCATGTCAGTGACACTATTCAAACTGAACTATCACTTCAACATGTGGGCGACTACTTTTTGAACCCTGAAAACACGGCTGAGTACGATGGTCACACATTGGTCGATTTGAATCTTCACTACGAATATTCACCGCAACTACGCTTCAATGCAAACATCTATAACTTACTGGATAAAGACTATGCTGAACGCGCAGATTTTGGCTTTGGTAACTATCGTTACTTTGTGGGACAGCCTCGCAGGATATTTGTCGGTGCTACATGGTCATGGTCTCAGCAATAGCAAATAAACCCTGAGAGAAATGTGAACATGCCGCTTTTGTGTCAAGCACAAGGCGGCTATACTTAGCGGAAATTGGCTCGAACTCGAGAACTCAAAAAACATGGCAAGTTTTCAACATCAATCTGCACTTACCTTGCTGCCTGAATGGGCTGAGCAAGAGGCTGTCATACTCGCATGGCCACACTCAGATACTGACTGGCAACCCTGGTTAGACGAAGTACAAAGTACTTATATAAGCCTTATTCAAGCAATAAATGAGAGTGGCTGCGTGGTCCTTTTGCTGTGTCGTGAGAGCGAGCTTGGTATAATTAAAAGCTTGGTGCCTTATCGCAACAAAGTCCTGTGTATTCCATGTGACTATAACGATACTTGGGTGAGAGATTATGCCTTTCTGACTTGCGAAAGTGAAAACGGCAATGTTCCCGTTAATTTTCAGTTTAATGGTTGGGGCCAAAAGTTTGATGCAAGCAAAGACACAATGATCAATGAGGGTGTGTTCGCGCAGCTATGTCAAAACCCAATGCAACATTTTGATATTGTATTAGAAGGTGGCGCAATTGAAATTGACCAAAACCAACACTTAATATCGACTCAATCTTGTTTATTCAATCCTCTTCGGAATGGGAACATGTCTGGGCAGGAATATGACAACCTGTTTCACGGGACGTTAGGCGCTGAAAAAACCACACTTTTTGCTGACGGTCACTTGGAAGGCGATGATACCGACGGACATATAGATACCTTAGTACGGTTTACGCCCTTGCACGGCTTAGTGATTCAAAGTGCCAATAATTGCCCTGAGGATAATCACTTTCCGGGCCTGTTCAAATTGGTACAAACCTGTCAGCAAACATTTCCAACACACGCGATTTATGAATTACCGCTGCCAAATATGAGGAATGCAGAAGGTGAAAGACTACCGGCTTCTTATGCAAACTTTCTCATTTGCAATCAAAGCGTATTGTTTCCGGTGTACCAACAAAGCGAAGATGCACTTGCGTTAGAAGTCATTCAAAACGCTTTTCCAAATCACCGCATCGTCGCGATAAACTGTGCTCCTTTGGTGCAACAGTTTGGTAGCTTGCATTGTATTACGATGCAAGTGCCAAGCAACACAATCACACCCGATATTATAGAATTAGCCAGAGATGGAGTCGCCGTATTATGAAACAGAATCAATCTCAGACAAAAAAACTAAAAGTGGGCCTAAAAGTGGGCTTGGTACAACAAGCTGTAAGCTCAAATGACAAGCTCGAAAATTGGCAGAACAGCGCACAAAAAGTAAGAGAGCTTGCCGCTAATGGTTGCGAGTGTATTTTACTACAAGAGCTCCACAGCACGCTGTACTTTTGCCAAGAAGAGGATGTTGATGCCTTCGATTTGGCTGAGCCAATTCCTGGTGAAGCCACCGAGTATTTCGGCAAGCTGGCAGCAGAATTGAGTATCGTGTTAGTCACCTCTTTGTTCGAAAAACGTGGTTCAGGCCTTTATCATAATACGGCTGTAGTGTTCGATCGCAGCGCTGAAATCGCAGGCAAGTATCGCAAAATGCATATTCCTGACGATCCTGGTTTTTATGAGAAGTTTTATTTCACCCCCGGCGACATGGGCTTCGAACCTATCCAAACCAGTGTCGGTAAGCTCGGCGTGCTAGTTTGTTGGGATCAGTGGTACCCAGAGGCTGCTAGGCTCATGGCAATGGCTGGCGCCGATATACTCTTCTACCCGACAGCTATAGGTTGGGACCGAAACGATACGAAGGAAGAACAGCAGCGCCAACAGGACGCGTGGCAAGTTATCCAACGCTCTCATGCCGTCGCGAACTCAGTGCCAGTTATTGTGGCGAACCGAGTCGGTTTTGAACCCTCTCCTGTGACTGGTGATGCAGGTATCGCGTTCTGGGGCCATAGTTTTATTGCTGGCCCACAAGGTGAAATACTGGCTCAAGCAGGCAGCGATAAAGAAGAGACGCTACAAGTCGAACTCGATATGACGCGCACCGAGGACATTAAGCGTATTTGGCCGTACTTTAGAGATCGCCGTATTGATGCATATGATGACTTAACGCTTAGGTGGCGAGATTAAGCCTTGATCCCAGTCGAATAGAGTTTGTTATTAAATAACAAATGCGTTTGATAGGGATCTTGAAGTAGGCTTTGAATAGCTTCATCTTCAACCCACAAGCCCCCGGTATATTGACCAAATGCTGGCATCAGTAGGATATTCTCAGTGCTGACAAAACACTTTCCCGTCATTCTATGTCGGGCCTTTTTTACACTCAATTTTGGATGAAAGTGACCAATCACTTGCGCTGTCGCGTTTGCAAAGCGAGTTAGGTTCTCAGGTTCATGAACCCAGAGAATGTTATCTATTTCATAGTATTCGCTCGACTGCCCTAATATTGCATCTGGTATTTCTGGGTCGTGATTGCCTAAGACCCAAAACCAAGCATTTACACCGCGGACTAAGTCGTTTATGTCAGATAAGTCTCTATTATTCATGCGACTGAGAGCATTGCCGTCATGCAGACTATCACCTAAGCAAATGACCTGTTTAGGGTTATATTCCTGTAGCACGTTTTGCATGTTTGTTATGGTCTTTGCGGTATCAAAGCGAGGTAATGGGTTCGCGAACTGAGAAAGAAAGCTACCCTTTTCAAAATGCAGATCAGAAAATACCACCATGTCATGTTTAGGCCAAACTAAGGCACCACTGGCATCTAAGATGAAGCGGTGGTCAGCAAAGTTTATCAGACAAGCTGTTCGCGCATGCAGCTTGGCCAACAAGGCATCTTCAGTAATCATTAAACATCTCGTTTTTTGCTCAGCAAGTCTTTGACTTCTTGTAGCATGTTTTCGGCCTCTTGATACAAGCTTGCTTGCTCTAGTAGGGCTTCTGCACCTTGGCCTTTTATCTGTTCCGATTTCACATCCAACACAATCGGGATAGCCATCGGCGATGCTTTTTCCAATTGTTGAAATGCAAACATGCCGTTAAAGCGGATTAGCGTATCACCTAGGCGCTGCAAGTCTAAAAGCTCTCTCTCAGCATCCTCTCGCGTGACTCGTAGCAAGATATGGTCAGGATCGTGCTCGCGTAAGGTATCGTATATGAGGTCTGTGGAAAAGGTCACCTGCTTCATGGTTTTTCGGGTACTGTGGTATTGTTGCTCTATTAACCCACTGACCACAGCCACTCGTCGAAATGAGCGTTTTAACATTGGCGCCGCTAACATCCAGTCTTCAAGTTCGTCGCCCAATATATCTGGGTTAAACAATGCTGGAATGTGAGCCTCTTCTACCACCGCAATGGAGGAGATGGATAAGCCATAGTCTGTGATACTGAAACTTAGAGGCTTTAAACCTAACTTTTCCATCCTACGAGTCACTAACATACCCAATGTTTGATTCGCTTTTCTGCCCTCAAATGTGTAAAACAAGGTGTATTGTGTTTGCCTAAACGGAAACTGCTCTACCAACACTCTGTCTGTTGAGGGAATTAAAGAAAAGCCGGCTTGTAAATCCAGCCATTCTCTGACTTGCTTGGGTAAGGCGCGCCATTTTTCAGGTTCATTAAGTAAAGCTCTGACGCCGTCAGCCAGGAAGGTGCTAAGTGGCATCTGCCCACCCACATAGCTTGGGATCTTCGGCTCTTTTGCTTTGCCAGGCCTAGCTTCTACCATCATATCTTTGATACCTTCAAATCGCAGTACTTCACCAGCGAAGAAAAAGGTATCTCCAGGCACAAGTTGTTGCGCGAAGTATTCCTCAACTTCTCCAATAATTTTGCCTTGATGTGCACGCCGAAGGCGTTTAACTCGAAGTCGTCCGGCTTCAACGATAGTGCCGATGTTTTGCCTATGACGCATAGTAATGCGTTTTGAGGCAGGCGCAAAAACACCAGGCTCAATTTCGGTCAAACGGTTGTATCTTTCATAGGCCTGCAAAGCATAACCCCCGTTTTCGGTAAATTGCCAAAGTGACGTAAAGGTTTGCAAATCAAGCCCACCATAGGGACTGGCGTCGAGGACTTGTTGATAAATTTCATCCATGCTGGCAGGCTGACTACAAACGCAATTTAAAATGTATTGTGGCAATACATCAAGCGCGCCAGAATGGGGACTGTCGCCGTCTAATTCACCCTGTTTGATTGCATTAATAGCAGCTTGGCATTCCAAGGTTTCGAAGCGGTTAGCGGGCACCAAAAGGGCTTGCGAAGGTTCATCCATTCTATGATTTGAACGACCAATACGCTGCAGTAAGCGACTTACCCCCTTAGGAGCGCCAACTTGAATAACCAAATCGACATCCCCCCAATCAATGCCAAGCTCAAGCGCCGAGGTTGCTACAATTGCTCGTAGTTTTCCAGATGCCATCATTGCTTCTGTTTTCTGTCTCTGCTCTTTACTCAATGAGCCATGATAAATGGCAATAGGTAAGACTTGTGTGTTTTCAGTCCATAAATGTTGAAAGATAAGTTCAGCTTGAGCGCGTGTGTTAACAAAGACCAGGGTGGTTTTCGCTGTGGCTATTTGCGCATAGATATCTTTGACAGCGTACTTCCCCATATAACCGCCAAATGGCATACGCTCCTTGGTTTTCAGCAACTTTATCTTCGGCTTAACTTTGCTTTTTACCGCTAATACTTCGCATGGTTCTCCGCTTGATCCCAACCACGCTGCTAATGCTTCTGGTTGAGCTACCGTGGCAGATAAGCCAAATCGAACAAGCTCTGGACTGAGACTTTGCAATCTGGCCAATGCTAAGGCCGTAAAATCGCCCCGCTTAGTGAAAGCAAAACTGTGAGCTTCATCAACGATAATGGCTTTAACTTGCCCAAAAATGCGTGGGGCATCAGCGTAAGACAACATTAACATCAGTGATTCAGGTGTAATGAGCAATATGTTGGGCGGCCTCTTGCGCTGCTGCTGACGTTGGTAAGCGGTGGTATCTCCGGTTCTTGCGCCCACAGTAATCGGCAAAGACATATCATCAATAGGCTGCTGTAGGTTACGGTGAATATCTTGCGTGAGGGCTTTTAAGGGCGAGATGTAAATAGTGTGCAAGCCCGTTTGTGGGTGCTTAGCTAAATCTATTAAGGTAGGCAAAAATCCAGAGAGTGTTTTACCCGCGCCAGTAGGAGCAATCAATAAGGTAGAACGTTGTTCTGCAAAAGCCTTGACCATTTGCTTCTGATAGGGGCGCACAGACCATTGTTTATCTTCAAACCAACTCGAAAACAAAACGGGTATGGTTTTTAAACGTTTTACAGAAGCAGAAAAAGTTCTTGTCACTAAACGCACCAAAATGGAGTTACACGCGTAAGTAACTCTGTTATGAAATTATCAACTCCAACTAATATGCAGCATCCGCAACATTGGATTACTACAAATCCAAATGGTTTGTATTGTGAAGCGCTTGATGCCTATATCGATCCAATGCAACCGGTTGCTCGTGCCATCGTCACTCATGGTCATGCAGACCATGCGCGTGCTGGCCATGGGGAAGTGTATGCCACCCCTGAAACAATGGCAATCATGCGCATTCGTTACGGTGAAGACCACGCACAAAAGCAAATTGAACTCGCTTATGATCAGACTATCGATTTAGCTAAAGGCCAATTAATGCTGAAACCTGCTGGACATATTTTAGGTTCAGCCCAAGCCGTCATTGATCACGCAAGCCATCGTTTAGTCATTTCAGGCGATTACAAACGCAGTGCTGACCCAACTTGCGCGCCTTTTGAAGTCTGCCCATGCGATGTTTTTGTTACCGAGGCAACCTTTGCATTGCCAGTGTTTCGTCACCCGCCGATATTACAGGAAGTGAACAAACTACTAGATTCGTTATCACTATTTCCTGAGCGATGTCATCTTGTAGGCGTTTATGCCTTAGGGAAATGCCAACGGGTAGTCCTTGCATTGAGAGAATTGGGCTATCAAAAGCCCATTTATATGCATGGTGCTTTGCTAAAATTGTGCACTCTGTACAAAGAATTTGGCATTGATATGGGCGCTATCGTTCCTGTTAGTGAGGTCGAAGATACTAAAACCTTAGCTGGCGAAATTGTGCTCGCGCCACCCTCAGCATTGAATGACCGATGGTCTCGCAAATTACCAAATGTGATTACCGCCATGGCTTCAGGTTGGATGCAAATTCGAGCGCGTTCAAAGCAAAGAAAAGCAGAGTTGCCGATTATCATATCAGACCATTGCGACTGGCCAGAGCTTCTGCAAACCATCAGTGAAGTAAATCCTGGGGAGGTCTGGGTAACACATGGTCGAGAAGCGGCTCTCGTTCATCAAGCGCAACAGATGGGTTATCGAGCCAAAGCCTTGTCCCTCGTTGGCTTTGATGAAGAGGCTGCTGAGTAATGGAGAAGTTTGCAGAGCTAGTCGACAAACTCTATTTTACGTCAAGTAATCTGGCCAAGTCCGCCATTCTTAGAGAGTATTTGAAAAGCACTCCTGACCCAGACAGAGGTTGGGCTATCGCCGCGATCGCCGGAACGCTCAACTTTGACTTATTCAAACGTAAGCTGATAAAAGATTTGATAAAGTCGCGTGTCGACCCAGTACTGTTCGATTTAAGCTATGATTATGTGGGTGAAATGAGCGAAACGGTTGCCCACTTGTGGCCAAGCGACCAAGCAGAGGCAACAATGGATAGCCCTTTACCGAGTTTGAATGAGCTCGTTCTTACCTTCAAATCAAGTGCGAAAAAAGATATCCAAGACATTCTCATTGACTTACTGAATAGAATGACGCCAAATCAACGGTGGGCGCTCATTAAACTCGGTACCCGAGGTTTGCGAATAGGCTTGTCTGCACGTTTCTTAAAAAAAATACTCGCTGAATATGCAGTTTCACCAGACATTCAAGTAGAGGATATTGAGCGCGTTTGGCATGGTGTCGAGCCGCCTTACACCGACCTTATGCAGTGGTTAGAAGGAGATGCTCCAAAACCAGATATATCCGAAAAAATCACCTTTCAACCGGTCATGCTATCCCATCCCTTAGACGAAGTAGAGTTGCCCAGCATGTTGACTTCAAACGATAGTTCAGTGCAATCAGAAGACAGATGGCAAGCAGAATGGAAGTTTGACGGGATACGCGTTCAACTTGTCTGTAATACCAACGGAAAAGCGCTATTTAGTCGCACAGGTGACGACATTAGCCATAGCTTTCCAGACCTACTAGCAAGTATTGATGAGAACACCATGTCTGGCGTATTTGATGGTGAATTATTGGCTATGAAGGAAGGCAAGATCCTGAGCTTCAACCAGCTTCAACAACGCTTAAATAAAAAGAAGCCGAGCAAGCAATTAATCGCTTCGATACCGGTGGGTATGATGTTATACGACGCGCTCTTTTTAGACGCCGCAAACTTGCGTGAATTACCGCTTTCACAGCGTTACCAGCGATTAGCTGCATGGTATCAAAAGCACAACACTGCAAAATTAAAACTTTCAAAAGCGCTCACGTATCGAACTATCAATGATTTGCAAACTTTGAGAGAAACAGCAAATACAAGTGAAGAGTACATTGAAGGCTTAATGCTCAAGAACCTGGAAGGTAGGTATGTAGCGGGCAGACCTAAAGGTCAGTGGTATAAATGGAAGCGCGATGCAAAAGTCATTGATGCTGTCATTATGTATGCACAACGAGGACACGGTAAACGTTCATCATTCTACTCTGATTATACCTTTGGGTGCTGGCAGGACGGTAAACTATTACCTGTCGGCAAAGCTTATAGTGGCTTTACCGATGCTGAGCTAAAGCAACTCGATGCATGGGTTAGAAAGAATACTATCGGCCGTTTTGGCCCAGTGAAAGAAGTGAACAAAGCGCTAGTATTTGAGTTAGCCTTTGATTCTGTGCATGAATCAAAACGTCATAAATCGGGCTTGGCCTTACGTTTCCCTCGAATCCATCGCATTCGCTGGGACAAGCCCGCTAATGAAGCAGACCAGTTGCAGACGCTCAAGAATATGATTGTTTGAGATTCAAAGTCTTGTTGGTAGACTGCTATGCTATGGCATTGCGTCATACTCATGTAGATTGCGTCATCCCCATGCAATTTGCGTCATCCCCATGTAGATGGGGAGCTAGGTTCCCGACTA
>NZ_JAVRID010000014.1:0-60959 GCF_031846205.1 Alteromonas sp. W364
TATAACGGGCAGCATTGCGTGCAGCCGCACGTAATGATGTCCCAGCGACCGAAGGGAGTGCGTTTATGCGATTGTTAGATTTGTGATGTTTTACGCGCCTTATAAACAACATCCATTGTCACCTTGCGTTAATCATTTTGGTAAAACATTACTCGTTTTGAGCAAAGACAACAACTTATTTATCTAAGGCGAAGACCAAACATGATGCGCTCGCGAACACGAGGTGAAGTTTCTGACAAATAAATGAGGGTGACTCTTGAAAGAACGAGCTTGCGCAATTGTGTCGCGACGAACTCAGATGCTGTTTAGCGAAGACCAGTGAGCAAATGCCCGCGAACATGAAACACAGTTTCCAATGGAAGATGAGGTAACAAGGAAAAAGGGAGAGCTTTAGTCAATGCTAATGAGGCAATGACCAAACAAAAGTGCGCTCGCGACCCTAGAATCAAAATACTAACGAAGAAAGACGAAGAGCAACAGGCTCTGTTGAAGCCGAAACTTGGCTAGTTACGTTGTGTGCTCTTAGCTTTTTGTTGCGTGCTTTTCTAGCACACTAACACCCCGCATAACGGGCAAGTTTAAGTGTGGACGCTTTGAGCGAAGCGAAGGCCGCACTTAAAGTTGTCCCAGCGACCGAAGGGAGTGCGTTTATGCGATTGTTATGTAGTTTCGGTTTGCTACGATTTTGATAAAACATTCCATGTCTCCTTGCGTTAACAATTTAAGTAAAACAATACTCGTTTGACGCTAATACTGCAATCGGTGGTCGGTAGCGGGGAACAAACATTATACGCCCGCGAACCCGAAAAATTGTTTCCGACAGAAAGATGAGAGTGACTCTTGAAAGAACGAGCTTTAGCCAAAGTCGTTTTATTATGCAACATCAATGTCATTTTACATTCCATCCTAAATCCGTCAATTTCCTGATTAATACAGATATTTCTTGAGACTTATTCGGCGATAGTTCATCTTCTCTAGCAAGAAATATACTGCTGAATTCAGCTCTTACTTTATTGCTTTCTAATTGCACTGCATTAGCAGTCCAACCGCGTTGAAACGAAAGTATGTCATTCTCTACTCCTGTAGGTTTAATACTAATTGACGCTGAAATATTGCGCTCATTACCTGGCTCGAAAATAAATATAACTTCTAACTTTGACTGGGTTAAAGATGGCTCATTAGCAATCTTACGCCCTTGTAAAGATGTTGAAAAATTAATTATTTCGACTAACCCTTCATTGTAAAAACTAGCTTTCTGTTTTGTATTTAATGCACTACAGCCTGATATCAAGGATAGTAATATTAATACATATAGGTATTTTTTCATTTCATAGTTCCTTTAAAATTAGATGTTCCATAACACCCCGCATAACGGGCAGCATTGCGTGCAGCCGCACGTAATGGTGTCCCAGCGACCGAAGGAAGTGAGTTTATGCGATTGTTAGCACCGGTTGATTTAACTTGTCCTTGATAAAACATTTAATGCCTCCTTGCGTTAACTATTTTGCTAAAACAATACTCGTTTGATGCTGATACAGCAACTGAAGGTTAGTAGCGTGGACCAAACAACCAATGCTCGCGAACCCGAAATTAACTTATTAAAAACAGTTGAGCGTAACTCTTGAAAGAACGAGCAGCATAGTGTGTGAATAATTACACACTAATTTTTGAACGCGAACTTCCTGTATTTCAAAACAAACTCTTTTGCTTGCTCTAATGTGTCAGGGTAAGCAACAGTGTCATGGTGACCCGAACCAGAGCGAATTTTCTGAAACCTAAACCCATGCTCAAATAGAAAATGGATTTTCTTCCATTGTTTATTGTCCGATTTTTTAGGCGCCTTAAAGTGACGACCAAAATTATATGCGGAACCACCGCAATCGGGGCACTTTAAAACTTTCGGGCATTCTTGAGAGAGATTAAACTCCCTTTTAAAAGACTTATTGCATGTAAAACACGCAAAAGACATATTATAAGGACTAGTCATTAAAACACACGCTAACACCCCGCATAACGGGCAATTTTATGGGCGGACGCTTTGAGCGAAGCGAAAGCCGCACTTAAAGTTGTCCCAGCGACCGAAGGGAGTGTGTTTATGCGATTGTTATGTTGCTTCGGTTTGCTGTGGTTTTGATTAAACATTTAATGCCTCCTTGCGTTAACCATTTAGGTAAAACAATACTCGTTTGACGTCGATACTGCAATCGGTGGTCGGTAGCGTGAATCAGACATTATGCGCTCGCGAACCCGAAAACAACTCATTAAAAACAGATGAGAGTGACTCTTGAAAGAAAGAGCTTAAGTATTAACGTAATATAACTTTAGTCATCCTCTTCATCGGGAGTGTATTGACTCAGCTCAATACCGAAACCAATTTGACCAACTAATTTAATTAAGTTTGGCGGGAAGGAGTCGCACTGAACGGTAACATCCCTCCATTCAATACCGAAGTCTAGGTACCCACTGTCAACACCTGAATACATAGCAATAGATGATAAGGTGGATTTATGCTCTTCCAAATACTTCAACGCATCTAGTTTTTGTTTCTCAAATTCATCCCATTCAGCGCCACTGATTAAGACATTAAAACCAGAGTTACTATTTAGCTTACTAGGGGCACTTTTGAATCTGGGCAGTCCTTTCTTCCATATTTTTGACGGCTTAATGTTGTGAGCTTCTAAAAGCTCAATAACATTCAAGTCATCACCATAAACCCTCAAATAACAAGCCATAGTTAAACCCTAACGAAAACCATAACAACCTATTACCCGAAAAAGTTCTCGGTATGGTGTATCGAAAAAAATCCTTATTTTCATATTTTTACTTCCTGTTTATTGATATTAGATTTGGTTGAAACCACTGACAACAAGATTTGGGTTTTTATTCCTTATTTCTACACTGTACCAAAGTCGGGAATTTTTACAAACTATTGCTCTTTCCCTGCGCTTGCGTTTTACTGAGTATTCAAACAGTAATTTTTTGCAGTAAAGGACTATTGCATGAATAATCAATTCTTATCATTTGTTGAAGAACAAATGTATCTTCGCCGCTATGCGAAGCGTTCAATCCAAACTTACTTAAAGTGGATACATGGTTTTATTCGTTTCCACGGTGGGCAGCATCCTTCGGTGCTTTTTGATGATCATGTAGAGCAGTATTTGACTTACTTGGTAACCCAAAAACATGTGGCGGCAAATACACAATCGATTGCGCTTAACGCAATAAGCTTTTTGTACAAAGAAATAGTAAAGCGACCACTTTCGCCAGATCTAAAGTTTGCTAGAAGTAATCGACAGCAAAAACTACCAACCGTGTTAACAGTTCAAGAAATTGAACAGCTATTTTTGCATATCAATGCACATTATAAATTGCCAGCAGCCCTACTGTATGGGAGTGGGTTGAGGTTAATGGAATGCTTACGTTTGCGTACTCAAGATATCGACTTTGATTTTAAAAACATTCGAGTCTGGGATGGGAAAGGTGGTAAGCATCGTGTTGTGACTCTTGCCGACGAGTTACTTTCACCACTGCGATCTCAAATCCAATTAGTAAACCATTTTTTGGTGCTCGATCGTGGGAATAACAGTTTTGCAGGCGTGTACATGCCAAAAGGCTTACGAAACAAATCTCCAAATAGTCCTTTTACGATTGGTTGGCAGTATTTATTTCCGTCAAAAACGCTCTCAATCGACCCAGAATCAAAATTAAAGCGTAGGCACCATATTGATGAGTCAAGCTTGCGTAAGGCGATTGCAGCGGCTCAAATGGCAGCAAGAATCGAAAAGAAAGTAGGTCCGCATACCCTTAGGCATTCTTTTGCGACTCATTTATTACAAAACGGTGCTGATATTAGAACAGTGCAAGATCAACTAGGACATGCTGATATACGAACAACACAAATCTATACACACATTCTACAACGAGGAGGGAACGCAGTTGTTAGCCCGTTGAAGAATGTATTTTAACGTTGAATCTATAGTGCAAACTTGTTCCACATGAAACAAAAAACCCAGCGACCTCTCGGTTGCTGGGTTTTTTAATCTTTGTAGCTACTAACTTACTTACGCAGTTTTTGAATCAATCTCAACTGAGCAATAGCTTCAGCTAGCTCAATCGCTGCTTCAGCATAATCGAAGTCTGCACCGCCTTTAGCGATGGTTTCTTCAGCATGTTTTTTCGCTTCTTGAGCAGCTGCTTCGTCCAAATCTTCTGCACGAACAGCGGTGTCAGCAAGAACGGTGATGCTTCCTGGTTGTATCTCTAAGATACCGCCAGCAACATAGATCAATTCTTCTTCACCAAACTGTTTAACTACTCGAACCATGCCAGGTTGTAAGCCAGTAATCAAAGGAGCATGACCAGGGTGTATACCCAGCTCACCTTCGCTACCTGTGACTTGGACCGTTTCAACGAGACCAGAGAATATCTCTGTTTCTGCGCTTACTACGTCCAAATGTACTGTCATTGCCATGGGGCCTCCTATTAGGCAGCTTTCGCTGCACTATAAGTATTTATCCGCGAATTACTTCTTAGATTTTTCAAGTGCTTCGTCGATAGAACCAACCATGTAGAAAGCTTGCTCTGGAAGGCTGTCGTACTCGCCGTCCAAGATACCCTTAAAGCCGCTAATGGTGTCTTTCAATGAAACATACTTACCAGGAGAACCAGTAAAGACTTCTGCTACGAAGAAAGGTTGTGACAAGAAACGCTGAATCTTACGAGCGCGTGATACTACTTGTCTATCTTCTTCAGAAAGCTCATCCATACCTAGGATAGCAATGATGTCTTTTAGTTCTTTATAACGCTGCAATACAGACTGAACGCCACGAGCAACATCATAGTGTTCTTGACCAATGACTAATGGGTCAAGTTGACGAGATGTAGAATCTAGTGGATCAACCGCTGGGTAAATACCCAAAGACGCAATATCACGTGACAATACAACGGTTGCATCCAAGTGAGCAAAAGTTGTTGCTGGTGATGGATCCGTCAAGTCATCCGCAGGTACATATACCGCTTGGATAGACGTGATTGAACCAGTCTTAGTTGATGTAATACGTTCTTGAAGTACACCCATTTCTTCAGCAAGCGTAGGCTGATAACCTACCGCTGATGGCATACGACCAAGTAGTGCAGATACTTCAGTACCAGCTAGTGTATAACGGTAGATGTTATCTACGAAGAAAAGTACGTCACGACCTTCGTCACGGAACTTCTCAGCCATAGTCAAGCCTGTCAAAGCAACACGCAAGCGGTTACCAGGAGGCTCATTCATCTGACCGTAAACTAGAGATACTTTATCTAGTACGTTTGATTCGTTCATTTCATGATAGAAATCGTTACCCTCACGAGTACGCTCACCAACACCAGCAAATACTGAATAACCACTGTGTTCGATTGCGATGTTACGGATAAGCTCCATCATGTTTACTGTTTTACCTACACCAGCACCACCGAATAGACCAACTTTACCACCTTTCGCAAATGGGCAAACTAAGTCGATTACTTTGATACCAGTTTCAAGTAGTTCAACAGAACTTGATTGGTCTTCGTAGCTTGGCGCTTCACGGTGAATAGACATTCTCTCTTCTTCACCGATAGGGCCCGCTTCGTCGATTGGATTACCCAATACATCCATGATACGACCCAATGTAGCTGTACCTACAGGTACTTGGATTGCTTCACCGGTATTTTCTACCGCAAGATTACGACGTAAGCCATCTGTAGTACCCAATGCAATTGAACGTACTACGCCGCCACCCAATTGTTGTTGTACTTCTAGAGTTAAGCCTGCTAAGTCACCTTCGGTCACTTTTAGTGCGTCATACACTCTTGGTACTGAGTCTTGTGGAAATTCAATATCCACAACAGCACCAATGATTTGGACGACCTTACCTTGACTCATAATTTGTCCTCTTAATTCCTAAAAATTTGTTCTTTACCTAAATAAGCACGTCGCGCTACTAAACAGCAGCGGCACCACCAACAATCTCACTAATCTCTTGTGTGATTGCGGCTTGACGAGCCTTGTTGTATACCAATTGCAAATCATCAATCAGGTTACCAGCATTGTCGGTTGCCGCTTTCATGGCTACCATTCTGGCTGCTTGCTCTGAAGCAACGTTTTCAACAACACCTTGATAAACCTGAGACTCAATGTAACGAACCATTAATTGTTCCAAAATCTCTTTTGGATCTGGCTCGTAGATGTAGTCCCAACGATGTTTTAATGCTTTATCTTCTGATTTAGGCAAAGGCAACAATTGATTGACCACGGGTTCTTGGGTCATCGTGTTAACAAAGTCGTTATACACGAGGAATACTCGGTCTAACTTCCCTTCGTCATATGCATTAAGCATGACACGAACAATACCAACAACATCTTGAACGCTTGGTTTATCACCTAGTCCTGATTCTGCAGCCATGACGTTACCGCCAAAACGACCGAAGAAGGCACAGGCTTTTGACCCTAGCGCGGCAAAGTGAATATCAACATCTTGTTCTTTCCACTTTTTCGCGTCTTTAGCGACCATCTTAAATTCGTTAGTATTTAAACCACCACATAAACCACGGTCTGTAGAAATAACAATGTACCCTACATTCTTGACTTCACGTTCTTCCAAATAAGGATGGCGATATTCCAAGCTACCGTTAGCAATGTGACCAATCACTTTTAGCATATTTTGCGCATATGGGCGGCCAGAAGCCATTCGGTCTTGCGCCTTCTTCATTTTCGAAGCGGCAACCATTTCCATAGCACTGGTAATCTTTTGAGTATTCTTGATACTCCCAATTTTACCTTTTATCTCTTTTCCGCTAGCCATGACACTTTCTCCAATTACTAAACGACAAGCCCCAAGTGTTTACCCTTGAGGCCTATTGAATTACCACGTTTGTGTTGATTTAAACGTTTCGAACGCTTCTTTCAACTGTGATTCAATATCATCGTTATAGTTACCAGTTTCATTGATTGTGTTCATGAGCTCGGTTTTTTCAGTGTTCATATACGAATGAAGTGCTGATTCGAAATCAAGAACTTTGTTAAGTTCGATATCTTTCAAATAGCCTTTTTCAGCCGAGAACAAAGAAACAGCTGTTTCTGCAACCGATAACGGTGCGTACTGATTCTGTTTCATAAGCTCCATTACACGCTCACCGTGTTCTAGCTGTTCACGCGTTGCATCATCAAGGTCAGATGCAAACTGAGAGAACGCCGCTAATTCACGATATTGTGCAAGTGCTAGACGAATACCACCGCCTAACTTTTTAACAATCTTGGTTTGTGCAGCACCACCAACACGAGATACTGAAATACCGGCGTTAACCGCTGGGCGAATACCCGCGTTAAACAAATCACTCTCTAGGAAGATTTGGCCATCGGTAATTGAGATTACGTTTGTTGGTACGAATGCAGAAACGTCACCCGCTTGGGTTTCAATGATTGGTAAGGCAGTTAATGAACCTGTTTTACCTTTCACTTCGCCATTCGTATATTTTTCAACATAAATGTTGTTTACACGTGCAGCACGTTCTAGCAATCTTGAGTGCAAATAGAATACGTCACCAGGGTATGCTTCACGACCTGGAGGACGTTTCAATAGTAGTGATACCTGACGGTATGCTACAGCTTGCTTAGACAAGTCATCATATACGATAAGTGCATCTTCACCGCGGTCGCGGAAATATTCACCCATTGTACAACCAGAGTAAGGTGCCAAGTATTGAAGTGCAGCTGATTCAGAAGCAGATGCAGCAACGATGATGGTGTGACCCATAGCGCCGTGCTCTTCTAGCTTGCGAACCACGTTAGCGATAGTCGATGCTTTCTGACCGATTGCTACGTATACACATTTAATGCCTGTACCTTTTTGGTTGATGATGGCATCAATCGCAAGGGCTGTTTTACCTGTTTGACGGTCACCGATTACCAACTCACGCTGGCCTCGACCGATTGGGATCATAGAGTCAACTGACTTATAACCCGTTTGTACTGGTTGGTCTACCGACTGACGCTCGATTACGCCTGGTGCAATTTTTTCTACTGGTTCAAAACCAGCAGCTTCTACTGCGCCTTTACCATCGATAGGTTCACCTAGTGTGTTTACAACACGACCTAATAGACCTGGGCCTACTGGTACTTCTAGGATACGACCAGTTGATTGTACTTTCATGCCTTCTTGTAAGTCGGCATATGGACCCATTACAACCGCACCAACTGAATCTCGTTCGAGGTTCAATGCGATAGCGTAACGGCTTCCTGGAAGCTCGATCATTTCGCCTTGCATGACATCGGCTAGGCCGTGTATGCGAATAATACCGTCGGTAACACCAACGATAGTTCCTTCATTTCGAGCTTCACTTACTACATCAAACTTTTCAATTCGTTTCTTGATAAGTTCTGCAATTTCAGTGGAATTAAGTTGCATGCTCTTTATCCCCGTTATGCTTGCAACGCGTCTGAAAGACGGTTCAATTTAGAATTTACGGAACCATCTATCACTGTGTCACCGGCTTTAATAATTACGCCAGCGACCAATGCAGGATCCACGTTACAAATAAGCTTCACTTTACGTGCTAATCTTTTCTCTAGCGCCGCACTCATACTATCTAACTGTTTAGCTGACAATTCTATTGCTGACGTAACATCTACGTCTATTTCTTTGTCATAATCCGCCTTGAAGGCGTTAAACTGTGTCGATATATCAGGCAATGCAGATAAACGATTATTTTCAGCCAAAACTTTTACGAAGTTCTGACCCTGAGTGTTGAGTTGTTCACCACAAACGCCAACGAATATTTCAGCAAGTTTGTCAGACGCATAAGCACCTGTTAGCAAGTTTCGGATGTCGTCGTTCTTTGCGACTTCACCAGCAAAAACTAGCATTTCTTGCCAATTCGCGATGTCTGAGGTCTCAACCGCGAAATCAAAAGCGGCTTTGGCATAAGGGCGAGCTACGGTTGTCAATTCAGACATGGCTCATCTCCCTTATAGCTCAGCGACAAGTTTTTCAACAATGTCGTTCTGTGCCTGTGCATCGATTTCACGTGCTAGAATTTTTTCAGCACCAGATATTGCTAGTACAGCAACCTGTTTGCGTAAATCTTCTTTAACGCGATTACGTTCAGCTTCGATTTCAGCATAACCTTGAGCGATAATTTTCTCACGCTCAGCATGTCCACGTTGTGTCTCTTCATCAACAAGTTGATTAGCACGTTTCTTTGCTTGTTCTACGATTTCGGCAGCTTGACTTTTCGCTTCTTTTAACTGCTCTGTCGCTTTCGCTTGAGCAAGTTCTAGGTCTTTAGTAGCACGCTCTGAAGCAGCCAAACCATCAGCGATAGTTTTTTGGCGATCTTCAATTGCTTTCATTAGTGGCGGCCATACATATTTCATGCAGAACCACACAAACACAGCAAATGCGATTAATTGACCTATTAGAGTGGCGTTCATATTCATGGGCTACTCCTCCTATATAAAGTTCACTAACTGACTGTAGTATTTATTAGCCTAGGCCAACAGCGAACAATAGATATAGAGCGATACCAACACCGATCATTGCGATAGCATCGATAAGACCAGCTACGATGAACATTTTCACCTGTAGTTGTGGTGCTAGTTCTGGCTGACGAGCAGCAGATTCTAGAAATTTACCACCAAGAATACCGAAACCAATAGCAGTACCTAGGGCACCCATACCGATTAGTAGAGCAACTGCGATAGCGATCATTACATATCTCCGATTTTTAGTTAAAGTTTAAAGTTAAAAAATAAAATGTTGTGAAACTCTGTTCCTAGTGGTCTTCACTAGCCAAACTTAAATACACGATAGTTAACATCATGAAGATAAAGGCTTGTAATGGAAGTACTAGAATATGGAAAACCGCCCATGCAAAGTGCAATGGCAACTGGAAGAATCCAATTGTAGCGATCAAAATAAATATCAATTCACTGGCGTACAAGTTACCGAATAAACGAAGTGCAAGTGAAAGTGGACGAGCAAACAAGGTAACTAATTCAAGTATCAGGTTTACTGGGATAAATGCCCAATGGTTGAAAGGGTTAAGGCTTAGCTCTTTTGCGAAACCGCCAATACCTTTCATCTTGATAGAGTAGAAAATAATCAGTGCGAACACACCAAGTGCCAACGCTAGCGTTAAGTTCAAGTCGGTGGTAGGAACAGCCTTCATGTAAACATCATGCGGGTCCATGCCAAAACCATACTGACCAATCCAACCAGCAATGGTTGGTAAAACATCAACAGGGACTAAATCCATCAAGTTCATCAACAATACCCAAACGAATATCGTTAACGCCAATGGAGCGATTAATGCGCTTTTGCCGTGGAATGTGCTAGTAACGTTGTCATTAACAAAATCAACAATCAACTCAACAAAGGCTTGTCCTTTCGAAGGAACACCTGTTGTTGCTTTTTTTGCAGTGCGGCGGAAGATGAAAAGAAATAACAAACCCAAACCAATCGACCAAGCCATGGTGTCGACGTGAATGGCCCAGAAGCCAGCGTCGGCGCATGCTTTGTTGAAGGCAATACCAGATTCGGTATTACACATCGTCGCATTCGTTAAATGGTGTTGGATATATTCCGTAGTAGTATATTCAGAAGCCATTGTTTAACCCAAATTGTGTAATTTAAAAATTGTTACATTGCATCGTTTACAAGTCACTACGACATTTGGCGTAGTCGATACATAGCTAGCCATTGGCTAACCATTGCTACTACATATGCGCCTAATAGTGGGACGGGCGCTGCATTTAGCTGAGAAAATGCAGTAGCAAAAAATATGGCGGTTAAAGCAAGTTTTAATTTCAATCCCTTGCTAAAACTCTGAACAACCAACTTACTTTTGGTTGCCCCAGCGTATCGGAATGACCAATACGCAAAAATACTATGCGGTATGATGAAGGAGAGGGCGCCTAAAACTACTGCAACTGTATATTCTGGTTTTATGATTAAAACGATCACTATTAACACTAGTGATGATATACATTGCGCAACAATCCCTTTTTTGGCTAATTTTTTTCCGTTATTTGCCAAATTCACGGGCATTATTTCATCCTACAATTCATACCTAATCAAAGGCGCACGAAGTATACTGCTATGACAGAATAATTCAACTCTTTCGCGCTTTTTTCCCTGTGTTGGTGCACCAAGCGCACCAATTTATGTCTTTAACTAAACGAATGAAAATAAAGCCGACGCTAACATCAGTTTTAACTTTCGTTTAAACGCATTTTTTCGAGAATACCATCTAGCTGCTCTAAATCACCAAAATTGATAACTACCTTTCCTTTACCTTTTTGGTTATGCGCAATTTGAACATGCGTACCAAAGTTTTCCGACAAGGTCGTTTCCAATCGTTTTACATCAGGATCGATTTTCGCTTCAGGTTTCTGATTAGCATCAGCTGGATTATTCAGTTCGTGTTGCGTTTTCTTCACCAAATTCTCAGTTTCACGAACCGTGAGTGCTTTGTCCGCGACTAACTTGGCGGTATCAGATTGAACATCACCATCGAGTGCCAAAAGTGCCCGAGCATGACCCATATCTATATCGCCATACTCTAATAGTCGCTTCACATCTTCCTGCAAAGAATTTAGTCGTAGTAAATTTGTCACGGTAGTACGAGATTTACCAACAGCATCGGCCACTTGTTGATGAGTTAGGTTGAACTCAATCATCAATCGGTCAAGCGCTTGTGCCTCTTCCATCGCATTCAAGTCTTCACGTTGAATATTTTCAATTAAGGCAATGGCAACGGCGGCTTCATCTGGAACAGATTTTACCAAACAAGGGATTTCATCTAATTTCGCCAGCTGGGCTGCTCGCCAACGTCGCTCACCTGCAATGATTTCGTATTTTTCATTCGCTATTTGGCGCACAACAATCGGCTGAATGATCCCTTGTGAACGAATTGACGCTGCCAATTCTTCCAAGGCTTCCGGTGACATATCTTTTCGAGGTTGATACTTACCCGGTTGCATAAACTCTATTGGTAAGGTTTTTAATTCATTTTGTTCTGGCGCGTCGTCAGCAGATCCTTGCTTCTCTTTGTCAGCGTGGCTGCGACTTGTGGCTAGTAAGGCATCGAGTCCACGACCTAGCCCTTTATTTTTTGGAGACATCCTCAATTCAACCTTTTTTCTCAATGACCTGAGTCATTTAATAATTTCTATTTGTTTCGTCTACGCAAGATTTCGCCGGCTAGCGCTAAATAAGCTTTAGCGCCAGTCGAAGATTTATCATAATACATGGATGGTACGCCATGGCTTGGTGCTTCAGCTAAACGTACATTTCTTGGAATAACTGTTCTATAAACTTGGTCGCCAAAGTGGCGTTTAAGTTGTTCAGATACATCATTTGCCAGACGGTTACGTGGGTCATACATGGTACGAAGTACGCCCTCTATTTTAAGATTTGGATTGACCACAGACGCAAGTTTTTCAATGGTATCCATCAACGCTGTTACACCTTCAAGCGCGTAATATTCACATTGCATTGGCACTAATACTGAATCAGAAGCAGCCAAAGCATTCACGGTAAGTTGGTTTAGGGAAGGTGGACAATCTATAAAAATATAATCATATTTGTCTTGGATAGATTCAAGTGCTTTGCGCAAGCGAAGTTCACGGGCAAACACTTCCATCAATTTAATTTCAGCCGCAGTAACATCTGCGTTACCTGCAATAAGGTGATATTTACCCGTAGTTTCGGTAATGATCACGTCTTCAACGGGAACATCATCGATTAATAACTCGTAGCAGGTATTTTCCACATCGTATTTATCAACACCACTACCCATCGTAGCATTGCCTTGAGGATCAAGATCAATCAGTAAAACACGTCTTTTCGTTGCCGCCATTGATGCAGCTACGTTTACCGCAGTGGTTGTTTTACCAACACCGCCTTTCTGATTTGCAATTGAGATGACTTTCGCCACGATAAATTCCGTTTGTTATTGATTCAATACTACTGTGAATTATTCTATTTCACATTACTGTGCTTTGTTTCTGGTACCTTACTTTTCGTGCCCTAAGAAGGCACTTTCTTCACTTTCACAAGGTGACGCTCACCTTCTAAAGTTGGAACGTTAAGGTTGATACAATCTACCACTGTAAAGCCTGTAGGAATTTCGTCAAGTTCAAGTTTATCGACTTGCCCTTTTAATGCTAAGAACTGGCCCTTATCATCAGTCAAATTTTGACACCAATTCAGCATATCCGAGAGGGATGCGAAGGCTCTGCTCAATACACCATCAAGTGGTTTATCCAGTTCGACATCTTCAACTCGCGTTTGCAATGCAGTCACATTGTCTATTTTTAGTTCATACACGCTTTGTTTAATAAAACGCACACGTTTACCCAAACTGTCGATCAGCAAAAATATTTTCTCAGGATTCATGATGGCCAATGGGATCCCCGGTAAACCCGGACCTGTTCCAACATCAGCAAAATCACTACCTTCAAGATAAGGCGACACCACAATAGAATCGAAAATATGTTTGACCAACATTTCTTGAGGATCGCGGACAGAAGTTAAGTTATAAGCCTTGTTCCACTTGTTGATAAGCAGCACGTATTGGATTAATTGCTCGCGTTGCCGCTCAGAAACATCAAAATTCAATGAGGATGCGATGCGCTTAAACGACACTTCTAATTCAGAAAACAAAGGATCCATTAGGCTGTCTTTTGCTCTGATTTAAACAACATATTATGCTTTTTCAAATAGACCAATAGCAAAGAAATGGCGGCTGGTGTAATACCTGAAATCCTTGATGCTTTACCGATTGTTTCGGGACGTGCATCTTTAAGCTTCGCCACAACTTCATTTGATAAACCTGAAATTTGTGAAAAGTCGAAATCAACAGGTAATACCGTATTCTCATGCCGTAGTGTTTTTGCAATTTCTTCTTTCTGACGCTCAATGTAACCGGCGTACTTAATTTGGATCTCAACTTGTTCAGCTGCTTTCGGGTCGCTCAAGGCGGGTCCAAAGTTTTCAATACCTACCAGTTTGTCGTAAGTCATTTCCGGACGACGAATCAATTCTTCCAAGGAGTGCTCGCGACTAATAGGGGTTTTCAACATTGCATTGAGTTCATCCAAAGAATCATGTTTCAAATGTACCCATTGAGATCTCAAACGTTGTTTTTCTAGCTCAATACTATTCATTTTTTGCTCAAAATACGCCCAACGTTCATCGTCAACTAAACCAATCTTTCTACCTTTCTCGGTTAAACGAACATCTGCGTTGTCTTCACGTAACAAGAGACGGTATTCCGCACGACTCGTAAACATGCGATACGGTTCTTTGGTACCCATGGTCGCTAAATCATCAATCAATACACCAATGTAGGCTTCGTCACGGCGTAGTTCAAAACCGTCTTTTTCCTGACATTGCAAAGCTGCGTTTGCGCCGGCAATCAAGCCTTGAGCACCCGCTTCTTCGTAGCCGGTTGTGCCGTTGATTTGACCAGCAAAGAACAAACCATCGATGAATTTAGTTTCAAGTGTTTGTTTCAAATCGCGTGGATCAAAGAAATCATATTCAATAGCGTAACCTGGACGAATAATATGCGCGTTTTCAAAACCATTGATTGAACGAACTAGCGCCATTTGAATATCAAATGGCAAACTTGTCGAAATACCATTTGGATATACTTCAACGCTGTTCAAACCCTCTGGTTCAACAAATATCTGGTGCGAATTTTTATCCGCAAAACGCATAATTTTATCTTCAATTGAAGGGCAATAACGTGGACCAACACCTTCAATCACACCGGTATACATGGGTGAACGATCTAAACCTGAACGAATAATATCGTGCGTTTTATCGTTGGTATGTGTGATGTAGCACGGTATTTGTCGAGGATGGTCTTCCACTTTCCCCATGAATGAAAATACTGGTAATGGGGTATCGCCTGGTTGCGCCTGCATTTTTGAATAATCCAGTGTACGCGTGTCTAAACGAGCAGGCGTACCGGTTTTTAATCTATCCACTCTAAAGGGGAGTGCACGCAAACGGTCTGCTAATGCGATAGAAGGTGGATCACCAGCACGACCACCCTTGTAATTTTCCATCCCTATATGAATCGTCCCACCCAGGAAAGTCCCTACAGTGATAACGACTGTTTTCGCCCTAAACTTCAATCCCATTTGAGTAATAACACCAACAACGCGATCATTTTCAACAATGAGATCATCACAAGACTGTTGGAAAAGGGTTAGGTTTTCTTGGTTTTCTAGCAGTTCACGCACTGCCATTCGGTACAAACTTCTATCTGCTTGTGCTCTAGTTGCACGAACAGCAGGACCTTTGCTTGAGTTCAAGGTTCTAAATTGTATACCAGCTTTATCAGTGGCTTTGGCCATTACGCCACCAAGCGCGTCTATCTCTTTTACAAGATGGCCTTTGCCTATCCCTCCAATAGCGGGATTACATGACATTTGTCCTAGCGTTTCGATGCTATGAGTTAGCAAAAGTGTTTTTGCACCCATTCGGGCAGCTGCAGTTGCCGCTTCGGTTCCTGCATGACCACCACCAACAACAATGACATCAAAATCTTGCTGATAAAACATGTGTGACTGCCTCAATTGAGTTTAGCTTGTAACAAAATTAGGTTCTAACATCTGAGTAAGGCTTTTTGTTTGATAAAACCGAATGATTTTATGTTCAAGCATTACTGTTAAATCTGTATTTACGCCCTTTAAAAAAGGGGGCGCATATATTATACGAGTTTGTGCCAATTTGAAATGTTTATTAATTAATCAGAGAAAGAGAGCTTGGTTATTAATTTGCTCTTTTTATCTTTTAAAATGCTTTTTAAAAAAAGGTTTAAAAAATCTAAATTTGTCTAAATGTGAATTGCTATTAATTAAAGAGATCTTAGATATATAGATTATTATTACTATTATTAAGCAAGCCATTTTCTGTTGATAAGCCATTTTTATATATAATTTTTAGATACTTACGTGACTTAAAAGTATGTGAATAAGCAGGTGTAAGATCGGTATATGATCGGTATAACCAGTGCTTTTATCCACAGGCGAAAAATGTCAAAAAACTGTTCAGTGTGAAAACAGATCTTTTGGACAGGTTTTGATCGATCTTATTCACAATACTTAGGAACAGGTGTGCAATATGTGTATAACTTGTTTATATAAGCAAAAAATAACAAAAAAAAGGGGTCAGAGTTAATTAAAAAGTAACTCTGACCCCTTTTTGGTTTTCTTTTAAAAAGCGCTAGCGGATTTGATTGGGTTGGTACTGACTTGTGCTGCTGCTTGGCTCTGCTTGGTCTGGCACGACTTGTTTACGACGACTGGGGCCTTGGAATCTTACCTTATAGGTATCGTATTCTTTGATTGATTCAAAACAGTAAGGGCCTAGCGCACTCTCTAGTTCTTTTAAATTGTGATTAGTGATCATAATACAGTTCTTATTGTTCACTAAGCGTTGACGCAAAAGATTACCTAACCAGCTCTGTGTATTCTTTTTAAGCATGCTTTGGTTCACACACACTTCATCAAGAATCAGTAAATCAACCTCTTGAAGTTGGCGATTTATTTCTCTGAATTTTTCTGGAGCATTATCACTTGATTGATAATCATAGGACGAGAAACGCATTTCAAGCAGTGTTTGTAGCTGACGGTACAAAACCGTGGTTTCATACTGTTCTATCAACTGGTGCGCAATGGCGCCCGCAATATGCGATTTTCCGCGCCCATAGTCACCATAGAAAATCATCATATGTGCGCTGCTGTTCCGCCAACTCGGATCGGCGTGAGCGGCAATAAATGATTTCGCTATGTTAATTGCTTCAACCACATCCGGTGCATCCTCAACCAGGTTGTGAAATGTCCATTTAGGGTTAAGCTCAGATTTACCATGGATGTGTTGCACGCGCTGTTGGCGTGTCTCAATCTGTAACTTTTGAATATCTTGATTGGCGAGACGATCGAACTCTTCACGCCGTTGTTGATAATCGAACATTGCTTCTTTCTCAGGGTCTTTGCCCAAGGATCTGGCAAGTTCATTTATCCTATCATTCAAGCTTTTCATTGTTTTCCACTATATTTTTCGACAAGTTTTTTAACGTTATCATCAGTCTCTAAGGCTGCTTGTGGTGTTATCCACTGATGACCAACTTTGGTTTGTTCTTTGCTCACTGGCTGTCGCTGACGGCGCAATTTCAAATTGAGCACAAATTTTTGTGTCCATTGATATTGTGTAAATTGTTTTTCAGGATAGCCTAACCAGTAAGCAATGTATTCCCCTATTTCATCTGCAGAATACCCTTTATCAATAACACCAACAAGCTGGCATATCTGATTGAATAAGTCCGGGTCTGGTCGCCATTCTATACTCATTTTACCAAAGCCTTGATGATGCTCATTACTAGGCGGTCTCAATTCTTTGCTTATCTTTAAAGGAAGGGTAATTTCTTGTTGGTTTAGACTAAGTTTAAACGATTGCTCATCTGTTATTGAAACTAGGCCTACATGGGATAATTCTTTTAATAGAGAATTAAACTGGCGTCCAAGCTGCACAACCTCTTCTTTGTTGTTGAGTAAATGCATCATGTCTTTATAAGAAATAGTCACGCTGCCCGTTGAGGCGTCACTTTTCGGCGCAAGACAAACACAATACAGCGCGCGAGCATTGTTACTCAATGGCAGTTGTAGGGCATCTAGTTCCAAGCTATTCATCGCTTAAGTCCATTCATGCATTTGCACTATCAGCATTGTCACTCAATGAAGGTACAAGTTCAGTAAACCACTCTACAGCGGTGTCTTCCGGTATAGGATGATGTAATACGTCAATATGAAGTGCAGGCGCGAGTAAGGTGGCTTGTTGTTGAGTGAGGATTTCTTCCATGGTCATCGCAGCACCACAATAGGTATCATAAGAACTGTCACCCAAACCGACAATCAATGATTTAACACGGCTCAGATCACTCGTTTTTAGTGCAGCCGCAAACTTCTCTATATTCTCGGGCAGATCACCTGCGCCATGAGTAGAAGTGCAAATGAACAAAATATTATCCGTGTTTAGATCGTCTATTGTAGGTTCAAAGAAACACGTGGCAGTATGACCCGCTTCTTCTATGCTGGCTTGCAAAGCTTCCGCTACGTATTCTGCCGCACCTAACACCGAGCCAACCATAATATCAAAATGCATAGCTAATCCTTATTTACCAATACAAAAGGAAGAAAATATCTTACCGAGTAAATCATCCGAGCTGAACTCTCCGGTTATTTCACTTAAGTGTTGTTGAGCAATACGCAACTCTTCCGCCAGTAGTTCGCCTGCCATATTATCTTCAAGTTGTGATTTACCCAGTTGAATGTGTTCGTCAGCCAACTGCAATGCCAGTATATGGCGTTGACGGGCGATAACCTGGTCTTCACCTGCTTGCTCAAAGCCCATACATTCTTTGAGATGGTCACGAAGAATGTCGATGCCTTGCTGCTGCTTAGCAGATAAGCGCAGCACGGGGTAGGTCGATGAAGATTCAATGCCGATCTGTTCACCGCTTTCATCGCACTTATTTCTGATCACGCTGATGTTCGCGTCAGCAGGCAATCGTGCATAGAACTCGGGCCAGATATCACTGGGTTGGTCGGCTTTTTCATCTTTGCTATCAACCATAAATAATATACGGTCTGCTTTCTCAATTTCTTGCCAGGCGCGTTCGATACCGATTTTTTCGACTTCATCAACGCTATCGCGTAATCCAGCGGTATCAATAATGTGCAAGGGCATGCCGTCTATATGAATATGTTCTTTAAGCACATCGCGAGTGGTTCCGGCAATATCCGTCACAATAGCAGAGTCTTTACCTGATAAAGCATTGAGCAGGCTAGATTTACCGGCATTGGGTCTACCGACAATCACCACTGACATGCCATCACGAAGTAAACTACCTTGTTTAGCTTGGTGCTTAATTTTATCGAGTTGGTCACAAATTAACTGCAAGTCGCCCTGTACCTTACCATCACTTAGAAAGTCGATTTCTTCTTCTGGAAAATCAATGGCAGCTTCAACGTACATACGCAGGTGAATGAGTTGGTCAACGAGCAAATTGATTTGATCTGAAAATTCACCTTGCAAAGATTTCAGTGCACTTTTCGCTGCTTGCTTCGATGTTGCGTTAATGAGATCGGCAATAGCTTCAGCTTGAGTCAGATCCAATTTATCGTTCAAGAATGCCTGTTCTGAAAATTCACCAGGACGAGCTAAGCGCACATCGCCAGTAGCAACACAAGCGTCGAGTAGGAGTTCCATGACAACTTGTCCGCCATGGCCTTGTAGTTCTAGTACGTCTTCCCCGGTGAAGGAGTTAGGTGCTTTGAAAAACAAGGCTATCCCTTGGTCGATGACATTGCTGTTGCCATCTTTAAAAGGTAAATAGGCAGCTTGGCGAACCTGAGGACAATGACCTAGTAATTTTTCAGCAATCATAGCCGCTTTCGGACCGGATACTCGCACAATCCCAACACCACCGCGTCCAGGCGCAGTTGCTTGGGCTGCAATGGTTTCTTTGCCAAGAGAGTGTGAGTTGTCTACGTGCATATCAATTTGGCCCTTAGCAGCTGTGCTAGTTAGTCGCGGAAGTTATTAAATTGTAGTGGCTGGCCAAGATCTTCTTGTTTCAGCATCGCCATAACCGCTTGAAGATCATCTCTCTTCTTACCAGTAACGCGAAGCTGCTCACCTTGGATAGCCGCTTGTACCTTCAATTTCTTATCTTTGATCAGCTTGACTATTTTCTTAGCTGTGGCTTGATCGATTCCTTGTTTGAAACCAACGGTCTGGCGATGTGTTCTGCCAGTAATGTCACTGTCATTACGATCCATAGCCGAGGTATCAACGCCTCTTTTTACTAAGCAGTTGCGTAGAATATCCATCATTTGTTTGAGTTGAAAATCACCCTCCGCAGTCATAACAACGGTACTGTCTTTAAATTCAAACGACGCTTCTACATTTCGAAAATCAAAACGAGTACTCAGTTCGCGAGTCGCGTTTTCGGTAGCATTGCGTACTTCTTCTTCGTTTAGTTCTGAAACGATATCAAATGAAGGCATGTATCTTTCCTTTTTATAGTCTGTTAACAAAGCAATGTTTTGCTTTCTTGCAGTGAATGATCAAATCAACACTCACTGCTAAATAGAGGCAATAACGTGCTTAGCGTATATTGCATCTGCTTATTGTACGATATTGTAATGTATTAAGAAAAACAAAACCCGCAATTGCGGGCTTTGAAGTTCATTGAGAATAACAAAAGGACATTAGCCTTTGGCGCTAATCCCGCGTTTCTCCATTGAAGCGTATATCAACTTCGCTTGAACCAAGGTGATTAAGTTACTGATCAACCAGTACAATACCAAACCAGCTGGGAAGAAGAAGAAGAATATACTCATAGCAACTGGCATATAAGTCATGATCTTCTGTTGCAAAGGATCAGTGATAGTCATTGGCTGCAAACGTTGTAATAAGAACATGCTGGCGCCAGTGAGAATTGGCAATACATAGTAAGGGTCAGCAACAGACAAATCGGTGATCCAGAAAATGAAATCTGCATGACGCAATTCAACACTTTCAAGGAGTACCCAATACAAAGCGAGGAAGATTGGCATTTGTAGAAGAAGAGGGAAACAACCACCCATTGGGTTTACTTTCTCTTTCTTATACATTTCCATCATTGCTTGTGACATTTTCTGACGGTCATCACCAAAACGTTCTTTTAACTGAGCCATTTTTGGTTGCAGATTACGCATTTTAGCCATTGATTCATATTGCTTCTTGGTCAACCAATACATGGCGCCTTTTACAACAATAGTCACACAGATAATCGCTAAGCCCCAGTTGATTACAATGCCTTGTATCCAAGTAAGTAATGCGAAAAGAGGTTGCGATAACCACCAAAGAATACCGTAGTCGACGGTGTAGTCTAAACCACGTGCAATCTCAGCGAGTTTACTTTGTGTCTTTGGACCAACATATAATCGGGCAGATAATTGACCTTCGCTGTTCGCTTGAACCGTGATAGGTTCGCCTGTAAAGCCAATGATACCGAAATTATTATCAACGATACGCGTACTTAAGGTATTATTTTCTTCTTGAGGTGGAACCCAAGCACTCACAAAGTAATGCTCGATCATGCCAACCCAACCACCTTGTGTGGTGATGGCAATTTTTTCGTCTTGGAAATCGCCGAAGTTAATCTTTTCGTAAATATCATCAGCAGTAGAATATGTACCGCCACGATAGATCGGCATGAACATACTACCGCCTTCTTGGTCGAGGGTAGTTTGTTTCAATTGAGCGAATTGCGACATAGTTGCTGGCGCACCCGTATTGTTGATAATGTCATAATTAACATCAATAACATGGGCATCACGTGTAAAAACGAAGGTTTTTGTGATGGTCAGGCCATCAGCAGACGTCCAAGTCAGCGGCACGTTTAGTGTATCGCCGGTCATTTCAAAGCTGCTGCTACTTGTTGTATAAGAAGGACGGCCTAAGGGACTTGCATCTGGACCTTGTGCACCAACCAAACCACTTTGCGCAATGTGCAAACGAGCCAGATCAGGTTTAAGTAATTCGTATGAATCGTCTGAGTCTTGTGTGACTGGATATTTAACAAGGTCGGCACGCACAACGTCACCGCCAGTGAGGTCAATGGTAAGACTGAGAGTATCAGTATTTACAGTGACGAAACGCTCAGTGTTGGTGGTTTGCATTTCAGTAACTTGTGGTACAACGCTTGGCGAACTCGGAATATCAGTTGCACTTGCTGTGTTACTTCCAGTAGGCACGGAACTATTGACACTTCCAGTATTGGCAGAAGGTACGCTTGGGATACCTTGGTCAGCAACAGTTTGCGCTGCTGGCATAGTTGCTGGTTTTGGACCATAAGTATCTTGGTACTCAACCCACAATAAATAGCTAACTAAAAGAAAGCCAATAACTAAGAGACTTCGTTGGGATTCCATATTCTTCTCATTTTAAAGTTTGGTGTTTAGGTGTTGCATGTTTGTTTTTATTCGGCTCGGGAACGTAGTCAAAACCGCCAGGGTGTAAAGGATGACATTTAGAGATGCGCTTCATAGAAAGCCAAGTCCCTTTTACTAATCCATGTTGCTCAAGTGCCTGTTGGGCATAACAAGAACAAGTAGGGTGAAAACGACAGTTTTGCCCTAACATTGGAGATATGAGGACTTGATAACCTTTTATCAAGTAACGAAACGGCGCCGTCGCATATGCATTAGCAGTCGACGAGTTGTCATGCTTAGTGCTTATGTTGTTGGTTGTTCGCATCGTTTGCTTATCTTTCGCCATAATTTTTCTAGTTGTTCCGCTAAGGCTTTATTATCCATTTTGCCAATGCCGTGTTTAGCAATGACGATAATATCAACATTTGGTAGCTGATGTCTTTGTAAACGGAAGCTTTCTCGCACAATTCTTTTAATTTGATTGCGATCACTAGCATTCTTGACTTTCTTTTTAGGCACAGTAATACCAAGTCGAGCAGTGTCGAGTTCATTGTGTCTAGCTAGAATAGTGATGTGTGGAGAAACTGCGGGAATAGCGTCTTCGAAAACGAAGGAAAAATTTTTGGGAGTCAACAGACGTGACTCCCGGGGGAAAGCATAGTTTAGCTGTTTAATGTTGATTGCTCACACATTAAGCAGAAAGCTTAGCTCTTCCTTTTGCTCTGCGGTTAGCTAGTACTTTACGACCGTTTTTAGTGGCCATGCGAGCACGAAATCCGTGAGAGCGTTTACGCTTTAAATTACTTGGTTGAAAAGTTCTTTTCATGACCTAATCTCTACTTGTTTCAAATTAACGTTGAAGCATGAGTTTCAACTTTACTGAAACCTTGCTCTGAAATGGACGCGGAATAATAGAGATCATTATCTGTATTGTCAACGTTTATCGCGTTAAAAACGTTATTTTATTTAGTGTTCATACCAGATGTGTATAAAATTACATCATTCACCATATTTATCCACATTTCTTCATTAAAATATTGCATTTTGCTTCAGGTTTTGGCATGAAATATGCGTTTTATCTAAGTTAATAGGCGATAAAATGAGTAAATACAGGAGTTTATCCCCAGTTAAAAACTATATATAACAATGATTTAATAATATTAGTGTGGTTATATTGAAATAGACTAGAAGAAATCGCAATTATCTGTGGATAAATACCTCGAAATCCCATATTCTTACGGCCCTTTTTTGAAAGGGTTGAATTCAGACATTGCACATCGAGGAAATGAAAGTTGAGTATTAACTGGGAACATTGTTTGGAGCTGCTAAAGGAAGAACTTCCATCAGAGCAGTTCAATATGTGGTTGAAACCACTAGCTTCAGAGTTTACCGGTGAATCCCTTCATTTATATGCAACAAACCATTTCGTTCTAGATTGGGTCCGTGACAAGTATCACGGCATGATTACTGAAAGCCTCCGAACGCTTTATGGTCAAGATGCCCCAAACCTTGTAATTACAGTAAAAGCACCTGGGCAAGTAAGCGGTGGGTTTGGCGCTCATTCAGGGCAGAACGGCTCGATGAATAACAGAACTGGAAATAGCGCACCGAATCAAACAAATAATAGCGTGCAAAATTCACAAGCTAATGTGAATAACCAGTCAGAGCCAAACCAGCAGAATGGTAGTTCATCAGCTTCAACGCCAAATCCATTTTTAGCGAAACACAATAGCGAGCAGAATCAGAATGTTGGTCAAGGTGCTAGTAATAGTGGACAATCTGCGGCTGAGCAATCCGGCGCACATCAGGCTAATGGCCAACAGCGAAGCGTGCAACAGAATGAGCCACAACAGAATTATCCCCAGGGTCAAATACACACTGGTGTGAATCACAATTTGCAACAAGAGCAATATCAGGGTGGGTCAAATTATTCCAATGGAATAGAATCAGGGAAGGCGCCCATTCCATTGCAGAGTGATCATAAAAGTAATGTAAATCCAGACTATACATTCGACAACTTTGTTGAGGGTAAATCGAATCAGTACGCTCGGGCTGCAGCAATTCAAGTAGCAAATAATCCTGGAAAGTCTTATAACCCGCTCTTTCTTTACGGTGGAACGGGCCTTGGTAAAACGCATTTAACTCAAGCTGTGGGTAATGGCATTTTAGCCAATAAACCAGATGCAAAGATTGTATACATGCATTCAGAACGATTTGTTCAAGATATGGTAAAAGCGCTACAAAACAATGCGATAGAAGAATTTAAGCGCTTTTATCGTTCAGTCGATGCGTTGCTAATAGATGATATTCAGTTTTTTGCTAACAAAGACCGTTCGCAAGAAGAATTTTTCCACACATTTAATGCGTTGTTAGAAGGTAATCAACAGATTATCCTAACATCAGATCGCTATCCAAAAGAGATAGATGGTGTTGAAGACAGGCTTAAGTCTAGATTCGGTTGGGGACTGACAGTGGTTATCGAACCGCCCGAGCTAGAAACACGTGTGGCAATATTAATGCGAAAAGCGCTAGAGTTTAATATTCACCTGCCAAACGAAGTTGCATTCTTCATGGCTAAAAGACTGCGGTCTAATGTTCGTGAATTGGAAGGAGCGTTAAATAGGGTGATTGCCAACGCGAATTTTTCTGGCAGACCAATTACTATCGATTTTGTTCGAGATGCTTTGCGTGATTTACTTGCCTTACAGGACAAGTTAGTTACTATTGAGAACATACAAAAAACAGTCGCTGATTATTACAAAATAAAAGTAGCTGATATATTATCTAAAAGACGTAGCAGAAGTGTGGCAAGACCGAGGCAGGTTGCAATGGCGTTAGCAAAAGAGTTAACTAACCACAGCTTACCTGAAATCGGAAACGCGTTTGGCGGGCGAGACCACACAACCGTGATCCATGCTGTAAGAAAAGTTGATCAGTTGCGTAATGAAAGTCATGATATAAAAGAAGACTATAAAAACTTAATTCGTACACTTTCTTCATAATAATATTAACGAGAAGACAAAATGAAATTTACCATTAGCCGGGAAGGCTTTTTACAGCCACTTCAATTAGTTTCTGGCGCAGTAGAACGTCGTCATACTTTGCCAATTCTATCTAACGTCCTCATAAAAGTAAGTGAGGGGACACTTTGGCTGACGGGTACGGATTTAGAGGTCGAGCTAATTTCTAGTGTGAAATTATCGGGTTCTTTTACTGACGGTGAAATTACAGTTCCGGCTAAAAAATTGGTTGATATTATTCGCGGCTTGAACGACGAAAGTAATATCATTTTCGAAGTGGAAGAAAATAAAGCGATAATAAAATCAGGTCGTGGTAAATACACATTATCAACCTTGTCTGCTAGCGATTATCCAAACCTAGAAGATTGGGAAGGTGAAGTTGAATTTGAAGTTCAGCAGTCTGATCTGAAAAACTTGATTGAACGTGTGCATTTCTCGATGGCGCAGCAAGATGTACGTTATTATCTGAACGGTATGAGTTTAGAAACTGAAGAGCACTTAGTGAGAACGGTGGCAACAGACGGACATCGTCTAGCTCTGTCGACATTAACTTATGAAGCAGCATCGTTGCCAGCTCGCCAAGTCATCATTCCTCGCAAGGGCGTACTAGAAATCATTCGCTTGATTGAAGACAACGATACCTTAGTAAAAGTGCAAATTGGTAGTAACCATATTCGTATTTTCTCAAGCGCGTTTATCTTTACGAGTAAATTGGTTGATGGTCGTTTCCCAGACTACAGAAGAGTCTTACCAAAAGATTCTGATAAAGCCGTTTGGTCTTCTAGAGATTTATTAAAAGCAGCTTTCTCTCGCGCAATGATCTTGTCAAACGAGAAGTTCAAAGGTGTTCGTTTAAATCTAGCGTCAAGTGAGCTAAAAATTACGGCGAACAACCCTGAGCAAGAACAGGCTGAAGAAGTGGTCGATGTCAATTACGAAGGTGAGGAGTTGGAAATCGGCTTCAACGTTGCTTATCTAATTGACGTAATGAATGTGTTGAATTCAGAAAATGTAATCTTTAATTTGTCTGATTCAAATGCCAGTGCATTAATTCATGCCGAGGGCGATGAGTCAGCTTTGTACGTTATCATGCCAATGCGTCTGTAGTTAAAAAGATACTAAGGCCGCAATCGACCTTTTATGCATCTATCCTTTTTGCAACTTGATCAATTTAGAAATTTCGGTCAAGTTGCATTCACTCCCTGTCAATCTCTCAATATCATTCATGGTGCTAATGGTGCCGGCAAATCTTCTCTATTAGAAGCAATTCACCTCCTAGGGTTTGGACGTTCATTTAGAACTAGTCGACAAAATTCAGTTGTTAAACAAGGTATGAGTGGTGCCACTGTATTTAGTCGGTTGGTTGACGACGAAGGTATAGAAAACAAAATCGGTTGTACTAGACACAAAAGCGGCGGCTTTGAGTTTAGTCTCAATGGACAAAGAACAAAGAAACTTTCTGATATCGTTCGAAAGATTCCAATGCAAATATTTACGCCTCAAAGTAGCGATCTGATAATTGGCTCACCTTTGTTAAGACGCAGATTTGTTGATTGGGCACTGTTTCACGTGGAACATGGTTTCTCCGACTTAAGTTCAGCATATACAAAAACGCTCTCTCATCGAAACGCAATGCTAAGAAAGCATGCTAACAATGGGATCGCCATAGATGCCCAGCAGATGGATTATTGGACAGAAGCACTGTGTAACTACGGAAATAGACTTACAATCGCAAGAGAAAGCTATTTGGAGGCTATAAATGCAGAAGTAGTTGCACTTTATAGTCAATTTATGCCTGAGTTCAAGATAGAAGTAAGGTATAATAGCGGTTGGGAAAAAGGGAGTTCTCTTGCTGATTCTCTCAGGCAAAAATACTCTCGTGATTTGCAATATGGATACACAACAGTTGGACCTCACAAAGGCGATATCAAATTTTCAGTAAATGGATATAGTGCAGCTGAAAACTTAAGTAGAGGCCAGCTAAGAATATTAGTGTCGATATTGCAAATTGCACAAATGAAGTTGTTCTCGTCGTTGGTAAATAAATCCACTATCTATTTAGTGGATGATATTGCAGCTGAGTTAGATGAAAAAACGAGAGCCTATTTTTTAGATTTGATTCTTGAAACAAACACGCAAGTTTTTGTAACAGCTATTGAGTCTTCGCAATTCAAATTCACAAATAAATATAATGATAAAAAAGTGTTTCACGTGGAACATGACCAAGTGAACGAGGAGTAACAAATGTCAGAACAGAATTACGATTCTTCCAGTATTAAAGTCCTAAAAGGACTCGATGCCGTTCGAAAACGTCCAGGTATGTACATCGGTGATACCGATGACGGTACTGGTTTGCATCACATGGTGTTTGAGGTTGTTGATAATTCAATTGATGAGGCATTGGCTGGACACTGTAAAGACATCGTAATCAAAATTCATTCTGATGGCTCTGTATCCGTAAGTGATGATGGCCGTGGTATTCCTACTGAAATTCACGAAGAAGAGGGTGTATCAGCTGCTGAAGTTATTATGACAGTGCTTCATGCTGGCGGTAAGTTCGATGACAATTCTTATAAAGTGTCAGGTGGCTTACACGGCGTTGGTGTTTCGGTTGTAAACGCATTATCTAAAAAGTTAACTATCAATATCAGAAGACAAGGTCGTGTTCACGAACAGGAATACGACATGGGTGTTCCCGTTGCACCGCTGTCTGAAACTGGCGATACGACTCAAACAGGAACAACTATTCGCTTCTGGCCAAGCGAGGAAACGTTCAGTGACGTTGAATTCCACTATGACATATTGGCAAAGCGTGTTCGTGAACTATCTTTCTTGAACTCAGGTGTTTCTATCATACTGGAAGATGAGCGTGACGGCAGAAGAGACCACTTCCATTATGAAGGTGGCATTAGAGCATTCGTAGAATACCTCAACACGAATAAAAGCGTTGTACACCAGAAGGCATTCTATTTTGACCTGGAGCGTGAAGATGGAATCTCAGTCGAAGTGGCAATGCAATGGAACGATGGATTCCAAGAAAATATTTTTTGTTTTACCAACAACATTCCTCAAAGAGATGGCGGAACGCACTTAGCTGGTTTCCGCGGTGCATTAACAAGAACCTTGAATAACTACATGGAAAAAGAGGGCCTTGCTAAAAAGCACAAAACCAACGCAAGTGGTGATGATGCACGTGAAGGTTTAACTGCGGTTATTTCAGTTAAAGTACCTGACCCTAAGTTTTCATCACAAACAAAAGATAAGTTAGTTTCAAGTGAAGTGAAGTCTGCAGTAGAAAGTGCTATGGGTGAACACCTGACAGACTACTTAGCTGAAAACCCAAATGAAGCTAAAATAATCGTAAATAAAATCATTGATGCTGCCCGAGCACGTGAAGCTGCGCGAAAAGCACGTGAAATGACACGTCGTAAAGGGGCTTTAGATTTAGCTGGGCTTCCAGGTAAGCTTGCTGATTGCCAAGAGAAAGATCCCGCGTTATCTGAACTCTATATAGTGGAGGGTGATTCTGCGGGCGGTTCTGCTAAGCAAGGCAGAAACCGTAAGAACCAAGCTATTCTTCCTTTGAAAGGTAAGATTCTAAACGTAGAGAAAGCGCGATTTGATAAAATGCTTTCATCTCAAGAAGTGGCAACACTGATCACCGCCTTAGGCTGCGGTATCGGTCGAGATGAATACGACCCAGAAAAACTTCGTTACCACAGCATCATTATAATGACCGATGCGGACGTCGATGGTTCACACATCAGAACCTTGCTATTAACGTTCTTCTTCCGTCAAATGCCTGAGATGATCGAACGTGGTCACATTTATATTGCACAGCCACCTCTCTATAAAATCAAGAAGGGTAAACAAGAGCAATACTTAAAAGATGATGAGGCATATAACAATCTCATTACTTCAATTGCAATTGATGGCGCGAGTTTGCATATCAACGCAGAAGCGCCACCAATCAAAGAACTTGCTTTAGAAAATATGGTGAAGCTGTATCAATCTACCCAAGTCATGATCAGTAGAATGCACCGCAGAATGCCGGTTTCTATTCTAAAAACCTTCATCTATCTTGATGTATTGACGAAGGAAACCTTGGCTGACAAAACCAAATTGTCGGCGGTTGGTGATGCATTAATTGCTCGATTGGCTACATCAGAAGATGATGGTCAAAGCTTTACTTTCAACATCAACGCGACTGAAAATGGCTTGAATGAGCTTGAAATTGTAATGAAGATGCATGGTATCGATTACACTTATACAATAGGTGAAAGCTTTGTTGAAAGTGCTGAGTATCAAAAAATTCGTACATTGAATGAAACAATCAATGGCTTGATGGAGGAGGGTTCATATATCAAACGTGGTGAGAAAGAACTTGCGGTTGAAACCTTTGAAGAAGCACTTGCTTGGTTAGTTAAAGAAGCTGAACGTGGCCAATACAAACAGCGTTATAAAGGTCTGGGCGAAATGAACCCAGAGCAACTTTGGGAGACCACAATGGATCCTGACTCAAGACGTATGCTACAAGTGAAAATTGAAGATGCGATTAGTGCAGATCAATTGTTTACGACATTAATGGGTGACCATGTTGAACCCCGTCGTGACTTTATCGAATCTAATGCATTGAATGTTGAAAACTTAGATGTATAGAACATAAAATGGCAAATGAGCAAAAACCAGGTAACGTACTGCTATTTGGTTTTTGCACAAAAATCTAAGCTATTGATAAGTAATAAAAAAGGCGCTAATTAGCGCCTTTTTTATATCCAAATTTTTGTACTAGTGCTAAACACTTTTCAGACTTACGAAATCGGACTAAACCTCAACGCGCCTAACACTCAACTCTGGCCCATCGTTATCGGAAATATCGAACGTAAATTCAAAAAAGCCGGTTTCGGATGGCACAAACTGAATGTTTTGACTGGTTTCTTCGCATACTAGCTCTACGTCATCATTTAATTCAATTTGCTCTGGTTCATATTCAAAGCCACAATTGAATTCTGGTGTCCAACTACCATCAGCGACTTTAAAGTCGTAGGGCTGACCATCAGCGATCAGTTCAATGGTCAGTGAGTAGGTGTAATCGTCAATGCGCTGCAACTTAAACTGTTCGGTAGCCTCCCACCAGCTAAAGATACCGCGCAGATACATATCTTGATAATTCTTGTCTGGCGTGAAGCTGATCAAGTCTCTTGCCGAGCGCGATGAGCATGCACTAAGTGCCGCTATGCATGTCAATACTAACAGCGCTTTTGCTTGAAATTTCATTTAACTCCTACCTCTTCTTATACTGACAGCAAAGACACATCAGCAACTGATAAAAACAACTGACGAGCCTTACCGACTAATGCGACTCTGTTCGCTTTTACTTTTTCGTCTTCTGCCATAATCATGACATCATCGAAAAAAGCGTTTAATGGTGTTTTTAATACACTTAACGCGCTAAGCAGTTCAGTATAATCAAGATTTGCAATTAAGCGCTCAGAATCGCTCTGTGCGGCTTTTAATGCTTCGAACAATGCTGTTTCAGCTGTCTCTTCAAATAAATTCGTGTTGATATCAGGAAGGGCGCTAATATCTACATTATTTTTATTAAGTATGTTACCCACACGTTTATTCGCGGCAACCAAATCTGATGCACTTTCTAATGCTTTAAATTGATTCACTGCGTGCACTCTAGAGTTGAAATCAACGGCGGTAGCAGGTTTCTGCGTCATTACCGCAGACACAACATCACCCGATATGCCTTGGTCTTGATAAAAAGGTTTAAAACGATCAAGCAAGAAGGTATTTACTTGTTCTGCTGTGTCTCTATTAGACAACTTGTTGCCATAAATCACGACCACCGCATTCACTAGGTCTACTAGGTTCAGATTCAACTTGTATTCTACTAATATACGCAAAATCCCAATAGCTGAGCGTCTTAGTGCAAAGGGGTCCTTGTCACCTTTCGGTAATTTTACAATACCAAAAATACCCACTAGGGTATCAAGCTTCTCTGCTAGCGATAATATGTAACCTGCTTCTGAGCTTGGCAACTTGTCACCAGCAAAGCGAGGTAAGTATTGCTCTTCAATTGCTAGGGCTGTTTCAGCACTCTCACCATCATGTATAGCGTAGTGGTGACCCATAATGCCTTGAACACTTGGAAACTCCATGACCATCTCACACAACAAGTCCGCTTTTGATAACTCTGCTGCGCGAGAAACATGAGTATCGCTCACACCTAAACTAGCGGCGATAGATTGGCTAATTGCGATTAGACGATTTGTTTTATCTGCAACTGTTCCTAAGTCTTTTTGGAATAATACGGTAGAGAGTCGTTCTGCCTTTTTAGCGAGTGTGGTTTTCTTGTCTGTTTCAAAGAAGAACTTGGCATCGGCTAAACGGGGACGAATAACCTTTTGGTTTCCTTCGATAACTTGAATAGGGTCTTTGCTTTCGATATTCGACACAAATAAGAAGGTTGATGAGAGCTGGCCGTCGTGATCAAGCAAAGGCACATACTTTTGATCATCCTTCATCGTATATATAAGTGCTTCTTTTGGTACGTCTAAGAATTCTTCTCCAAACTTCGCATCTAAGATCACCGGCCATTCTACTAGCGATGATATCTCTTCTAATAAACTTTGATCGTAGTCTGGACTTAGGCCTAACTCTTTCGCTCTCGCTAATAAGCCTTTTTCGATAGTGCTGACACGCTCGTCATAATTAGCAACGACATACTGTTTCTTTAAAGCCGATGCATAGTTATCAGCATGATCTAAAGTAAAACGACGTTCACCGTGGAAGCGGTGACCAGAAAGTACATTAGCTGCATCTAAACCGAATAAACGAACCGGCAATACGGTGTCGCCAAACATGACACATAAGGTGTGAACAGGGCGGATAAACTCCGCGCTTGAATCGCCCCAACGCATAGGCTTTGGTATAGGTAGTTTCTTCAATACACTTTGCAGCAAATCTTGTAATACAGCTTCGAGCGCTTTGCCCTTAACTTGAGCAACATGCAGTAGCCATTCGCCTTTGTCTGTTTTTAGGCGCGATGCATCAGCAACGTCAATACCATTACCTTTTGCCCAACCTTGTGCTGCTCTCGTCGGATTACCATCAGCATCAAATGCAGCAGAAACAGCAGGTCCACGCTTTTCAACTTCTGAATCAGCTTGCTGACCTTCACATTGCTTAACAATGACTGCCAGCCTGCGCGGTGCGGCAAAAGCTTCAATGCTGTCGAATTCAAAACCCGCTTTGCTCAATTCTTCTTGGATATTTTGTGTAAAACTAGCGGATAAGTTCTTCAACGCTTTCGGTGGCAATTCTTCAGTGCCTAATTCAATCAATAGGTTTTGTTTTGTTGTCATGATTAAGCCTCCTTGCTCTGTGCGCTGGTATTATTGTCTTTGGTATTTTGACATAAGGGGAAACCTAGTGCTTCACGTGAAGCGTAATACATTTCCGCACAGGCTTTTGCGAGTGTTCTGACTCGAAGAATGTATCTTTGACGCTCGGTAACCGAAATAGCATGTCGTGCGTCTAGCAAATTAAAGGCATGTGAGGCCTTCATTACTTGCTCATAAGCTGGCAATGGTAGTTCTGCTTCAATCAGTTTGTTACTGGCTTTTTCGCACTCATCGAACGTTTGAAATAAAAAGTCTACGTCGGCATGTTCAAAGTTATAAGCTGATTGTTCTTTTTCATTTTGTAGGAAAACATCACCATAGGTGACTTTACCCATCGGTCCGTCGGTCCACACTAGGTCATAAATGCTATCGACGCCTTGGATATACATCGCGAGCCTTTCTAGGCCGTAAGTGATTTCGCCGGTAACCGGTTTGCACTCTAAACCACCTACTTGCTGGAAATACGTAAACTGGGTGACTTCCATTCCGTTTAGCCACACTTCCCAACCTAAGCCCCATGCACCTAATGTGGGTGATTCCCAGTTATCTTCAACAAAGCGGATATCATGCACTAGCGGATCAAAGCCAAGCATTTCTAAAGAGCCTAAGTACAACTCTTGAATGTTGTCAGGGGAGGGCTTTAGCATTACCTGAAACTGATAATAATGTTGCAGTCTATTTGGGTTCTCACCATAGCGACCATCAGTTGGACGTCGGCAAGGCTGAACGTAAGCACTGCTAATTGGCTCTGGGCCTAATGAACGAAGAAATGTCATTGGGTGGAATGTGCCTGCGCCTACTTCCATGTCCAATGGTTGAATAATAACGCATCCTTGTGATGCCCAGTAATCTTGCAATGCAAGGATAAGACCTTGAAAAGTCTTGCTGTCATATTTCTGCATAATTGCTACGTTCTTCTTTACCCAGTATGTTAGTTCGTAAGTGAGCTTCGCCAAAAGTGAATGCGCGCTGCCTGCTCTCGAGTGCCTAATTTTGAAATAATTAAAACTTTCCAAAAAGGTGCGATAGTATACCGTCTAGCATAGGTAATTGGTAACCCTGTACCTTGATAAATGGGCGATAAGCATTAAAAAAAGCGTAAAAAGGAAGTCAAATGTCTAAATTATTGGATGCGTTAAACAATACTGTCTCCACTAGCAGCGTGAATTGTGCTTGGACAACAGAAGATCCGCTTTACGTTGAATACCATAATAATGCTTGGGGCAGGCCTGTACTAGATAGCCAAGAGTTGTTTGCTAAATTATGTTTAGACGGTCAGCAGGCTGGCTTAAGTTGGTTAACTATTCTGAAAAAGCAGCGCACATATGAACAGGCCTATGCAAATTTTAATCCGCAGACTATAAGCCGTTTTACGCAGGATGATGTTGATAGCTTAATGCTTAACACTGGAATTGTACGTAACAAACTTAAAATCCAGTCAGTGATTAAAAACGCCAAAGGCTTCTTAGAGATTGAGAAAGAGATGCCGTTTAGTCAATTCATTTGGCAATTTACTCAGTTTCAAATTGTTCAGAACAAGTGGCAAGACAGGAAGCAAGTGCCCACAACAAGTCAACAATCAGATGCGATGTCGAAGGCGCTGAAAAGCGCTGGATTTAGCTTTGTAGGAAGCACTATCTGTTACGCATTTATGCAAGCAGTTGGCATGGTCAATGACCATTTAGTGTCATGCCCTTGCCATGCCGCAATTACTCACCCCTCTCAACATGTGAAGATGCAACTTAGCTGTTTAGCTGCTAAGGCAAAAGCGAATTAAGCGACCTGTCTATCTTTAGGCTGCTTTATTCGGGTCAAATACTCTGAGGCGAACGAGCTCTTCTTGAATTCCGCTTTCGGCTTCACTTTCAAACTGCTCTCGCTCTTTATCTTGGGCACGACGTTCTTGTTTTGATAAAGCGTTCCTTGCTTCGTGCGTAGGATAAACATTCACCTGATGAAACAACTTATGAATGGCTGGGTATTCCTTAGAGTAATCTGGAATATTTTCGATTGGTAGGCTTTCTAGCAAGCGGCAAACCCGAATTGCACCCTCAGAATAATCACACTGCTGTTGCTGCATCGCAAACGCAATGGTTTGAATACTTTGCACCATTGATTTTGTGCGCTTGTCACGCGCCGCTTTTTGTCTTTCATTCTGCCGTTTCAATAAGAACAGCAATTTACCAGCATACAGGCCAAGCACAACAATGACTGCTGCGCCGACCACGCCTAAAATAATATCAATCATGAATCTACTTAGTCTTTGAAGTCGTCCATACTAATTGCGTCTAAACCCTGAAGTGGATCAGTTTCTTCTTCACTTTCGTCTTCAAGATCAATGCCGAGCATCGCGCAAAGTGTTTTATGTCGAGCTAATTTTGTGTCGACGTAGCTTTGTTCCATCTTCGTTAAGGCCTTATTTTCTGCCTTGTCTAAGAGACTTTGTAGTTTGTCATCGGCTTCAATCGCATCTAATTCGTGCTGCGGCGTTTTATATTTTATTTTTGGCGCTGTCGTTTTAACAATGCCCGGGTTTTTATGACGTAACAGGTCAATAGGCTCTTTACTACCAATACGACTATCTTTCTTTTCTTTGCTTGCAGCTTCTTGCTTGGTTTCAATCACAGAGTTGCGTGTCCCTGGCTTGTTGCCTTTTTTCTTACGCACTCGATCCGAAGGCGTCCTTACGATTGGGATACTGGACTTTGGAATACCAATTTGTCCGACTTTTCTGGATTTTTTCTTCGCCATTTGATTCTCTTTGTTGGTCTATCTTAGTGCAGCTGAGCATGAAAACTGCTCGCGATTTGGGTGCAGTATAACTCAGCCCTAGTGTGGGTTGATAAAAGTATTTGGAAAAATTTTTTATAAGTGGGGAATTTATTTCTAATTGCTCGGTCTATTAAAGTGTAGATTGTTGATTAGTTGCGATAATTTACTTTATATCCTAGTTGAGTGTGTGTCCTTTCAAAGCTCAGTATTTCTATTATCCTTGGGAATACTGAGTCTAGAAAGAAAAAAGGTGATAGCCAAAGCTATCACCTTAATTTAATGAGTGTCTAATGACACCTCTCCCGTATCAGCACATCATGTGCTTTGTTGTTCTAAATGTTACTTTTCACTTTTTATTGTTGTTCACGAAATAGTAACGAACTTTGTTCTAGGTCTTCCTGACGCTTTATTATTATTGTGCTTTTATTATTATTGTTTTTAGCATTTATTCTTTTTATCAACGAACAGCCTGTGCCTAGGGCGCTGTGCTGTTAATTGAAGATGTGGAGATAATACGCTAAAAAATATTATTTACAACTTTTTTACAAATATTATTTCCACTTTTTTAATTAGTGTAAGCCGCCCAGATACTTAGCTAAAGTATCAATCTCTTCATCGGTCAATTTTGCAGCAATATCACGCATCATTCCATTCAAATCGTTAGCACGACTACCGTCTCTGAACATTTTTAGTTGTGACGCGGTGTAATCGGCATGCTGACCACTAATGACTGGGAAACCAGCTAAGCCCATTCCTTTACCATCTGGACCATGACAAGCAATACATGCTGTTAAACCTTTTTCAGCATCACCACCACGATACAGTTTTTCACCTGCTTCGATAACGTCTTCTGGTGTTGTACCTGCTTTTAAGTCCTGGCTTGAAAAATAGGCTGCTAAGTCAGCAATATCTTGATCCGATAAACCTGCCGCCATGCCATTCATAACAGCATTGTTACGACCTTCTTTACCGCCGGTGCGCGACGCTAAACGAAATTCTGTGAGTTGTTTTGCTAAATAACCTTCATGCTGTCCTGCAATTTTAGGATTCATAGCAATTGCGCTATTACCGTCAGTACCATGACAGGCAGAACAAGTTAAGGATTTTGCTTTCCCCGCTTCTGCATCGCCTTGAGCGAATGCTGCGGTGGATAATCCTAAAGTTAAACAAACAAGCAAACCTAGTTTTTTCATACATAATCTCTTTGTGCGTGTGATTAGCAATGTTAACTCAAATATAATTGAGATCGTCGTATTGTACACAAATACTAGCTGAAAAAAACTGTTCCAAGCGTTTTAAGGCATTTAAATCAATGATTGCTCAGGTTTTTACGCAAATATTTTGTGACACTAACGCTGTCGACGGCAATTCGTTACGCTTTTTATCGGCCGTCACTTCATTTCAATAAGGTATCTATTGCTATTTTGCAAGGTTTGGCGATGATGAGTTCGTGATGTTGCTACCAAATTGCAATAAGAAATCCGCTCAGCAGAAAATAATCGATATAAAGAGGCAATTAGTCAGCTTCAACTAAGCTTTGAAAAAGATGGTAAAGAAAGGATACTGACTGCTAGCTTTGGTATTGGCACATTATCATCCAATCAAGACATGACCTCAGAAACTCTATTCGACTTGGCAGACAAAGCGCTTTTTAGAGCAAAGAAAGCCGGTCGTAACTCCTGGGCATAAGCGTATTATTACTCGCTACGCTATAAAAACATTTAAAGATAGGTGCATCATTTCTCTTTGTTTTTAGTTACAATGCGCGTGTGTTTATTAGCACACCTTAACTCTATCTTTTACCCATTATCAAAAAGCGAAATCATGTCTTACTTTACCAAAGCCTCATTTTTAACTAGTGCCCCTAGTATTCAGCACCTCAGCACAACTGACGGTATGGAAGTGGCCTTTGCTGGACGTTCAAATGCAGGTAAATCAAGTGCGTTGAATCGACTCACTCGTCAAAAAAGCTTGGCCAGAACAAGTAAAACGCCAGGTCGTACACAACTGATCAACATGTTTGAACTGGATGAGCAACGTCGTTTAGTTGATTTACCGGGTTATGGGTATGCGAAAGTCCCCTTAGAAATGAAGTTAAAGTGGCAAAAATCATTGGCGGAATACCTTCAGAAGCGAGAATGCTTAAAAGGCTTAGTCGTATTGATGGATATTCGTCACCCATTGAAAGACCTCGACCAAGAGTTAATTCACTGGGCGGTAGAGGTGAACTTGCCTGTTCTTATTTTATTGACCAAGGCTGACAAGTTAAAATCAGGTCGTCGAAAAGCGCAAACGCTGATGGTCAGAGAAGCGTCTTTAGCCTTCATGGGCGACGTGACGGTTCACGCCTTTTCATCACTTAAGGGGTTTGGCGTTCCCGAACTTGAAAAGGTCTTGTTCAAATGGTTAGAACTAGAAAAGCCTACAGCCACGGAAGAGGAACCTGGCGTTTAGTGTTCGCTTGCACGGTATAGACGCCTAGAAAGCGCATAGTAAAAGACCGACAAAGAGAAGCGCAATCTAATAAAAGCCCAGATAAAGAAAAGCCCCGTCAAAACGACAGGGCCAATATTTGGGGAGAACAACACAATCATAAAATCAGACTGGTCCCTGTGTGATTAGTTCAGATTAATTTCTATTTCTTTTATCTTTATCGTTCCTAACCTTCATCTTCAATCTGCACAGAATAATATTCAAGTAACATATCACCTAGTGGATCGTGATGAACTGCACTTTTTACTCCATGCATCAGGCCTTTATCTGCCAGCGTCATCAGGCGATAGTGTAATCTTTCTGAGTGCGGTATTTCCATGAGTATCCTACTAAACACTTTACTGACTCGATCTTACAGCATATTGTTAAGGTAAAACTGCAATATATCACCAACTACCTAATCGATAATATTGTTGAATCTGAAAAAGGAAGCTCTTATGTCAAAGTCGTCTTCACCCATCTCATGCCGAGCAACTTGCTCAACAAGAATGACTGTTCTCGGTTTGTTCCAATTAAGTGCGTTGGCAGTCTCTGTCTCGGCTTGTGCTTCACCACTCAATATTCAGCAAGAAGCGCCTGCGGGGATTGCTCAAGAAAATGAAGTGGTGATTGTGCAACCAGGCGCGCCGGGCAAAGCGAACAAAACATTAAGTGCTCAAGACGCCACCAAGATCGCTTCTACCAGCTACACTATCGACGACGTACTGTTTATGCAGAACATGATCCCGCATCACGGCCAAGCCGTCGACATGGCGGTACTAGTGGCCGATAGAACCAACAACAAAGAGATTATTGATATATCCGGTCGCATTGAAAAGTCTCAAGCCGATGAAATCGCTTTTATGCGCGATTGGCTAGAGCAACGAAGCGAAGCGACAGATATCGACCACTCGATGCATATGGACCATAGTTTAATGGGCATGGCGACGGGTGCGCAAATGAAGCTCTTAGCCGAATCCTCAGGTGTTGACTTCGACCGCCTATTTTTGCAACTGATGATCCCACATCACGAAGGGGCTGTGCGTATGGTTGATGACTTGTTATCACAACCTGGATCCGCATATGACCCTGTTCTTTATGATTTCGTAAATGACATTGTGAACGATCAAAATGCCGAAATCACTCGCATGAATGGATTACTCGCAAACCTTTCTTCCGACCCGCGTGTAGGCTTGAAAGCAGGCTTTCATGATCCCGACGTCGCTATGTCGAACATAGAGTTGGTACGTTCTCTACCTCGACCTTCAGGTTTCTTCGACCCTGAAAATCCATCTAATCTGCCGCCTGTCATCATGCCTGACGAAGCTGAAGAGGCCGATAGTAATCGTGAAAATGAAACTGGCGGAGATGCAAAAACGGAGTGGGGCGAACGTTGGCCTTTATTAAGCTTTTGGAATACCGACATGGCCTTTTCCAAGGATTTGATGATAGCGGGCAATTACCACGGTTTTAATATTTACAAGTTGGATAACGAAGGTCTTCCGTCTCTAGCAAGCTCAGTTGTTTGTCCTGGCGGGCAGGGGGATGTGTCTATTGTCGGAGATTTACTGATCATGTCAGTAGAGCAAACTCGAGGACGAGTTGATTGTGGCCTTCAGGGGATCAGCGAAGATATTAGCAATGAGCGATTCAGAGGCTTACGTATTTTCGATATCTCAGACATCACTAGTCCAATACAAGTAGGGCAAGTACAAACCTGCAGAGGCTCGCATACTCACTCCATTGTATCTTCTGATGACGACACGATAGTCGTTTATAACTCGGGAACGGCTGGTGTGCGTGATGAAAAAGAGCTAGCCGGTTGTATTGGGGACATTCCTGGAGACGATCGCACCGCACTGTTTCGCATTGATGTGATTGAGATCCCTGTGAAGGTGCCACAGAATGCTCGCATTACCTCCAGTCCAGCAGTATTCGCAGACGACGAAGGGCGTTTGTCAGGGCTGTGGCGTGGTGGCGATCATGGCGAAGGAACGCAGCATACAGAGTGGACTGATCAATGCCACGATATTACGGTTTTCCCTGCTTTAAAAATTGCAGCAGGAGCATGTTCTGGTAACGGTATCTTGCTAGATATTTCAGAGCCTCTGAATCCGGTCAGAATTGATGAAGTCTCCGATCCAGGTTTCGCCTATTGGCATTCGGCAACATTTAACAACGATGGCACAAAAGTACTGTTCACTGACGAATGGGGTGGTGGTACTCAACCTCGTTGTAGAGCTTCAGATCCAAAAACCTGGGGTGCAAATGCATTTTACGATGTTATCGAAGGCAAAATGAGTTTTCAAAGCTACTATAAAATAGATGCGCCACAATCAGACACTGAAAATTGTGTGGCTCACAATGGTTCTGTGGTACCCGTCCCAGGTCGCGATATTTTTGTACAAGCATGGTATCAAGGTGGTTTGTCGGTAATTGATTTTACCGAGACTGCGGATCCTAAGGAGATCGCATTCTTCGACAGAGGCCCAATTCATGCTGAACGCAAAGTAATAGCGGGATTCTGGTCTACATATTGGTACAACGGCAAGATTTACGGTACCGCTATTCTGCGTGGACTTGATGTGATGGAATTGCAAGTAAGCGAGCACTTAAGCGCAAATGAATTGGCCGCTGCTAAGCTCGCAGATATGGGCGACACGTTTAACCCACAACAGCAGTTTGAAGTGACTTGGCCTGTTGAGCCCGTTATTGGTTTAGCCTATCTTGATCAATTCGACCGCGATGGTGGTCTGGATAAAGCCAACTCAACTCTTGCTCGTGAATTGTTGTCGCAAGTACAAGTCATGCTTGATGAAAACAAGAGCGATAAACAACTTGCTACTAGCTTACAAAAACTAGCGGCTGCTTTACGTACCAACAATAACAATCTGAATAGTCAAAAGCGGATAACGAAGCTAAAAGAGTTGTTGCAAGGCCTCGCATCACGTTTAGTCTAAGGCTTCCTTAATCGCCGCTACTCTGTCACAAATAGCCTGTGCCCAGATCTTGTATTGTTCAGCATTTGGGTGCAAGTAATCGGGCATCACATTGGCTTCTAAGAAGCCGTCTTTTGTGAGTAGCTGTGCGCTAATGTCTAGCCAATACACGTGTTCACCGTCGCAGAATCTGCGTATAAGGGTATTCGTTTCATTGACTAAAAGGCGCATACGCTGAGTTGGTTTACGACTTCTTGGGAAGATAGCGTTCAGTATTATTTTTGCCGTCGGTAAGGCTCCTTGAACTCGTGCCACAATACTGGCTATACCTTGACTTATTTCTTCAGCTGGGTCGCTTCGATGTCCGGCATTATTGGTACCAATGAGTAGGCAAACAAAGTCGACTTTTTTGAATGCTAATTCTCCATTTTCAATTCGCCATAAAACATGTTCTGTTCTATCGCCAGCGTAACCTAAATTTATGCAATTCATGGCGGCAAAGTGACGTTCCCAAGCTTGCTCTCCTTCAAGCTCCCACGCATGGGTGATTGAATCGCCTAGAAACACAATATCTGCCGTGGCCTTATCAACTTCAGCCTGCTTTTCAGCGTGGCGACTTAGCCACCACGCCTCCGTTCGTGCACTTGGCATACAAGACAAACATAAGGATGCAGATGTTTGTTTAGGCGCTTGCATAAGAGATTTAGTGTGCTTCATCCCAGTTGTTGCCAATACCGACATCAACGACCAATGGCACATCAAGGCTGACGGTATCTTCCATTAACGCTTTGATTTTTGCTACGTACTCTTCAAGGCGTTCCTCTTTAATTTCAAATACCAATTCATCGTGTACTTGCATGATCATTAAAATGTCTTCGTCGTTAATGTCGTTGATCCACGCATCGACATCGATCATCGCCTTCTTGATAATATCGGCAGCGGTGCCTTGCATCGGCGCGTTAATCGCGGCACGTTCAGCGCCTTTTCGACGCATTGCATTGCTGGCTTTAATATCCGGTAAATACAAGCGTCGGCCAAATACCGTGCTGACATAGCCCGTTTGTTTCGCGCCTTCGCGAGTGGACTCCATATAGGTCAACACACCTGGATAGCGTTCAAAATACAAATCCATATATTTCTGGGCATCGTAACGCGGAATGTTCAGTTGTTTCGACAAGCCAAACGCCGACATGCCATAAATCAAACCAAAGTTGATCGCTTTCGCGCTGCGCCTCTCATTAACGGATACTTCATCTAAACTCACGTCGAATACTTCGGCAGCCGTTGCACTGTGAATATCTTTCCCTGAGGAGAAGGCTTCTACCAGTCCTTCGTCTTTGCTTAAATGAGCCATAATACGTAGCTCAATTTGACTGTAATCCGCGGCAACCACTTTATATCCCGGCCGAGCAACAAACGCTTGGCGAACTTGGCGACCTTCTGGTGTGCGAATTGGGATGTTTTGTAGGTTAGGATCGGTAGACGATAATCGACCGGTTGCAGTCACTGCCTGATGATAGGAGGTGTGCACGCGGCCAGTGCGATGATGGATCATCTTAGGTAGTTTGTCTGTGTACGTATTCTTGAGTTTTGTTAAGCCTCGAAACGCCATTATCTTCTTGGGTAATTCGTATTCTAAAGCTAGCTCTTGTAGGACTTCTTCTGATGTAGATGGCGCGCCTTTTGGGGTCTTCTTCACCACCGGCAAGTTCATTTTTTCAAATAAGATATGCTGAAGCTGCTTGGTTGAACCAAGATTGAATGATTCTTCAGCTAACTCATGTACTTCATTTTCTAATTCTAAAATGCGAGCCGCTAGAGTTTGACTTTGCTGAGACAATAACTGGCTGTCAATTAATACGCCGTTTTGTTCCATTTTTGCTAAGACGGAGGACAGTGGCACTTCAATGTTGTTCAGTACTTTTGGAAGTTCACCTTTAAAGCGAATTAATGCATCTAAGGCTTCATGCAAGCGTAATGTAATATCGGCATCTTCAGCGGCATAGGGCGCGGCCTCATCCATCGCAATTTGGTTGAAAGTTAACTGCTTTGCGCCTTTCCCGGCAATGTCTTCGAAATGGATCGTATTGTGCCCGAGGTATTTTAACGACAGACTATCCATATTGTGCTTTGTTGCGACACTGTTGAGTACATACGACGCTAACATAGTGTCCGACAGTATGCCTGCTAGATGGATATCGTAGTTTGCCAACACGTTCTTGTCGTACTTTATATGCTGGCCGATTTTCTTCGCACTAGTGTCTTCTAATAAAGGCTTCAATTGCGCGAGCACGTCATCCCGATCAAGTTGCTCTGGTGCACCCGGATAATCATGCGCAAGCGGCAGGTAGCATGCCTCATTTTCAGCCACGGCGAATGACAAGCCTACGATCTCTGCTTGCATATAATCTATGCTAGTGGTTTCAGTGTCGATTGCGTAATACTTAGCGTTTTTTAGTTTTTCGATCCAAGTATCGAGGGCGGCTTGGCTAAGGATCACATCATACTTGTCGCGGTCGACTTGTATGGCTGAACTGCTAGTGGGTTCGTCTGTAGTGTCCTCTTGCTGGCCGTCTATTGGCTTATTGGCTTTAACAGGGTTGCCGTCACTCACTTCAGCAAGCCAGCGCTTGAATTCATATTCAGCGAAGAGCTCGCGTAGCGCCTCTTTGTCCATGTCACCCATGTTCAGTGTGTTTGGTTCGTATTCTAGTTTTAAGTCGCACACAATAGTGGCGAGTTCATATGACAGTAATGCTTGTTCTTCAAAGGGCGCAATTTTGTTGGCGAAGTTTTTGGCACCTCTAAATTCTAAAGAGGCTATCTTATCTAAGTTGGCATAAATTTCTTTTACACCGCCGATGCCATTTAACAAGGCGACGGCGCTTTTATCTCCTACGCCCGGAATACCTGGAATGTTATCAACCTTGTCGCCTTTCATCGCCAAGTAATCGATAATAAGCTCAGCAGGCACACCAAACTTTTCAACTACGCCAGCAACATCCATCGTAGTGTTTGTCATGGTATTAATGAGGGTGACATGCTCGTCGACCAGTTGCGCCATATCTTTATCGCCAGTACTGATGACGCAAGGGATCCCCTGAGCTGATGCTTGTCGGGCCAAGGTACCAATCACGTCATCGGCTTCGACGCCATCTTCGACAATCATCGGAAACCCCATTGCTTTGATAATTTTATGTAAGGGTTCTATTTGCGAACGCAACTCATCCGGCATCGGTGGACGATTAGCTTTGTACTCTTTATAAATATCATCACGAAAGGTTTTACCTTTCGCATCGAAAACAACCGCAATATGGCTAGGTTCATAAGTTGCCATCAAGCTTCTCAGCATGTTGACCACGCCATAAATGGCCCCAGTATCTTGACCTTTAGAGTTGGTTAATGGGGGTAAGCCATGAAATGCTCGGAATAAATAAGAAGAGCCGTCAACTAGGACTAGGGGGCTTGTTGATTGTTTTTCCATCATTTGCTCATATAAATACAATAATGAGCTAAGAATGCCATATTTATTGGCTTGTAACCACAATTAGCGTGTCGTTAACCTGTGGATAAGTATGTGATTAAATTGTTCCAAACATTAATCAACGTACCTTTCTTTATACAAAGAAAAGCATGCCTGAACGGGATTTGTTTAAAAAAATGTAGAGGAAACGCAGAATCCTATTTTATTTTTTAAGCTTATTTTGGGAGTGAAATATCACTATCAATAAAGCCTTTTTTCTTCCCTTGTCTGTTGGCATTTCGAAGAACCGAAGAGTGCTAAACAGCCCATAAAATTTAGCACAAAATTCAGCTTTTCCAAGCTTTATTTTGAACAATTTTATTTATGTAATGGGAACAATAAGTTATGTTTTTCGAGAAATGAATAGAATATCAGCGTGAATCAATTTACCATTTAGCCAGACTGAGCCGAACTCGCTATTCAGAATAAAAGAAGCTCACAATAACAAAAGGCATCAGTGGAAATGCAATACCGCGCCATTATTAGAATTTTAGGACTCTTAGTTGCACTTTTTAGTGTCACGATGATTCCTCCTGCATTGATTTCACTTATCTATGGCGACGGCAGTGGTTTGGCATTCGTTCTTGCCTTTTTTCTATCTATTCTTACCGGTCTAGCTTTTTGGTATCCCAATCGACGCTCTCGCGCTGACCTACGTGCAAAAGAGGGCTTTCTTATTGTTGTTTTATTTTGGACGGTACTAGGTACGTTTGGTGCACTGCCTTTTGCTCTATTAGAACAACCACAAATGACGATAACAGACGCTATTTTCGAATCGTTTTCAGGTTTAACCACCACCGGCGCAACGGTTATTGAAGGCATTGAGTACTTGCCGAAAGCGGTACAGTTCTATCGTCAACAGCTTCAATGGCTAGGTGGCATGGGGATCATTGTCCTCGCGGTCGCCATTCTGCCGATATTAGGCGTTGGGGGAATGCAGCTGTACCGGGCAGAAACCCCTGGCCCAGTAAAAGACTCCAAAATGACGCCGCGTATTGCCGATACCGCAAAGCACCTTTGGTATATCTATTTGTCTCTGACCACCGCGTGCACGCTTGCATACTGGGTGGCGGGTATGAGTTTATTCGACGCAGTGTGTCACGCCTTCTCGACTATCGCGATTGGTGGCTTCTCGACTTATGATGCAAGCTTGGGCTACTTTAACAGTGTGGCGGTGAATATCGTTTGCGTTATCTTTTTATGGATAGCTGCGCTCAACTTTTCATTACATTACGCTGCAGTGTCGGGACGTAACATTCGCAATTACTTCAAAGATCCAGAATGTAAGGCTTTTTTCACAATCCAATTAAGTTTAGTAACTCTGTGCTTTCTGGTACTTATTTATCACTCTGTTTATTCCACAGCTGAAATGGCACTCGACCAAGCATTGATCCAAGCGGTATCCATCAGCACCACGGCGGGTTTCGCAACAACTGACTTTAGCTCTTGGCCTGCGTTCTTGCCCATTATACTCATATTCTCCAGCTTCATCGGTGGCTGTGCTGGCTCCACGGGTGGTGGTTTAAAAGTAATTCGTATCTTCTTATTGTTCTTGCAAGGCAAGCGTGAAGTAGACCGTCTTATTCACCCTAAAGCAGTATACGCTGTTAAGTTAGGCGATAGAGCCATGCCAGAGCGGGTGGTGGAAGCTGTGTGGGGCTTCTTTTCAGCGTACGCCATTGTGTTTGTTGTGATCATGGTTGCATTGATTGCAACCGGGATGGACGACATTACGGCCTTCTCAGCGACGGCGGCTACACTCAATAACTTGGGGCCTGGTTTGGGCTCAGTTGCGGGTACTTACGCTGATGTAACCGATCCTGGTAAATGGCTGCTGGTCAGTGCCATGCTATTTGGTCGTTTGGAAATATTCTCATTACTCGTATTATTCTCGCCTACCTTCTGGCGCAGTTAAATCAATTCAACTAAAAGCAGTAGACAGTATGCAAGAAGAGCACAATATCGCTAAAAATGACTCGGGTTTAAAGCGCCTGCCGCGCGCTATTGCCTGCTCCATGCGCGGTTATGTTTTTGCTTGGCGTTATGAGTCTGGCTTTCGGCAGTACGCTGTAATATCAGCATTGCTCTTTCCATTCAGTTTTTGGCTTCAGCAATCTCTCTCGCATTGGTTTGCGCTGGTGGGGAGTTTAGTCTTTTTGTTATTTACCGAAATCATCAACTCGGCCGTGGAAGCGATCGCCGACGCCACCATTCCTGAATACAATACCTTGATTGGCAGAGCCAAGGATTTGGGTTCAGCAGGCGTATTTACGGCACTCATGTTTATGCTCGTTATATGGGGCGTTTCAGCCTACCAATATTTCTAAAAAAGGGGTCAGAGTTAATAAAAAAAGGGGTCAGAGTTAATTTTTCCTTTCAGGTTTGAACAGGCCCTCGACAATGTAAACACGCTTTACGGCATCCTGCCCGCTCCCAAACGGCATCCATGCCGTTTGAAGGTTTACATTGTCAAGGACCTGAACAAACCGCGAAAAAATTAACTCTGACCCCTTTTTAGGACTCTTTTTTTGGTTTGGCTACCCGAAAAACAGGGCGCTTGGTTGGAATAGCTTTTCGACATCGCCGATAAATTTCTTATCTACCAAGAACAATACCACATGGTCATTGGCTTTAATTACGGTGTCACTGTGCGCAATAATGACTTCATCCTCGCGCACAATCGCGCCGATTGTGGTTCCGGGCGGTAGCTTAATATCTTGAATTTGCTTACCCACTACCTTCGATGTGTTTTCATCACCGTGTGCGATAGCTTCAATGGCTTCTGCTGCGCCTCTCCTGAGAGAATAAACGTTGACGATATCGCCACGGCGAACATGGGTTAACAGGGCCGATATCGTTGCTTGTTGAGGAGAGAAAGCAATATCGATTTCGCCACCTTGAACGAGGTCAACATACGCACTGCGTTGGATAAGTACCATTGCTTTTGCGGCGCCCATACGTTTGGCTAGCATCGCAGACATGATATTTGCTTCATCGTCATTCGTTACTGCGATAAAAGCATCAACTTGCTCGACATTCTCTTCACTTAGCAGGCTTGAGTCTGAGGCATCACCATGGAACACGATTGTTTTGTTTAGCATTGCTGAGAGTTCTTTGGCTCGCTCGGCACTGTATTCAATTAGTTTTACATTGTGCTTATTCTCGAGCCGTTTCGCTAAACCTGCACCAATCAAGCCGCCACCTGCAATCATAATGCGCTTGTAGCTCGACTCTAATTTTTGTAGCTCACTCATGACCGCTCGAATGTGCTTGGTATCGGCAATGAAGAACACTTCATCATCGGCTTCAATGACGGTAGAGCCGAGTGGACGAATGGGTTTGCCTCGACGATAAATTGCGGCAACTCGTGTATCCACATTTGGCATGTGCTCTTTTAACGCAGATAAGGCATGGCCTACCAATAAACCACCATAATAAGCCTTTACGGCGACTAAGCTGGCTTTGCCATCGGCGAATTCAACAACTTGTAGTGCACCCGGATAGTCAATGAGACGCTTGATGGCCTTGGTGACTAGTTGTTCAGGTGCAATAAGATGGTCAATTGGAATATCTTGGTGTTTAAACAAGTGTTCTTGATAAATGATGTATTGTTCAGAGCGAACCCGCGCAATTTTGGTGGGTGTTTTGTACAAACTAAAGGCCACCTGGCAAGCCATCATGTTGCTTTCATCGCTATTGGTGACGGCAATCAGCATATCGGCGTCTTCAGCACCGGCTTTTTTTAATACATCAGGGTGAGAGCCAACGCCACACACAACTTGCAAATCAAGCCTGTCTTGCAAATTACGCAGGGTGTCCATATCGGAATCGATAATGGTTATTTCGTTTTTCTCGCCAACTAAGTTTTCAGCCAGTGTGCCGCCTACTTGTCCAGCCCCGATGATGATGATTTTCATTTAGCCACGTTCATTTTGTATTTATTATTTACGGTCGTGTTGAATGGCTTTATAAGCCTATGTCTTTGACTTTAGCAGTCTTGCATAATAGAAACCATCCATTTGTGATTCTCCCGGTAATATTTGTAGCCCAGGCGTGGTTTCATTATCTTTATCATGCAGCGGCAGCAATGTCGCATCGCTATTGTCTTGTAAAAATTCAGCGATTTGAATTTCATTTTCTTGCTTCAATATAGAGCAAGTAGCGTAAAGCATCATACCGCCCGGTTTCACACGTTGCCAAATTTGCTTGAGTATTTCCTTCTGCAGACTTACCGTTGCGTCAATATCGGCTGACTTTCTTAACCAGCGAATATCTGGGTGGCGTCGAATAACGCCGGTGGCAGAGCAGGGCGCATCTAATAATATTTTGTCATATTGTTTGTCGCCTAATACGGTTTTAATGACCTCTGAATTAGATGCGTCAACAACATACAAGTTTAAGCGTTCGCCAAAGTGAGCTGTATGACCCAAGCGTTGCATGTTTTCATCAATGCGTTCAAGTCGTTCACCGTCACTATCAATAGCATCTAAGCTAGCAAGACCTTCTTGGCTCTCTAATATATGCGCAGTTTTCCCACCAGGGGCTGCACAACAATCGAGAACATCTTCGCCCGCTTGAACATCAAGGTACTCCGCTGCCAGTTGCGCAGCTAAGTCTTGCACCGCGAAAGCGCCCGTTTCAAACCCAGGCAAACTGGTGATGTCTTGTCGCTTAGCCAATTTAATGGCAGATTCTGCCTTAGCGCCATTATGCATCTCTGGTAAATCGAACTCGATACCAGCGGCATCTAGTTGAGAGGAATAATTGAGTCGAGAACCAACAAGTTGATTGACGCGCAGCCATAGAGGTGGTCGTTCGTTCATGTTGGCGGCGATACGCTCAACATGCTCTGGGTACTGTTTGAGTAATTGTTTATAAAACCACTTAGGCAAACCTAAGTTTATGTGGGGAATATCAATGTCTTGAGTACTCAATTCCTGTCGTTGGAAGTTGCGTAAATTTGCATTCACTAAGCCTTTCAAACGATGTTGATTAAGCGCGGCGCAGGCCTCAACGGTTTCAGATACTGCAGCATGTTCAGACGTGCGACTAAACGCGAGCTGGTAGAAACCCAACATGATCACATGCTCAACGATTTTTTGTTCGCCCTTGAGTGGCTTATCTAATAATTGGCGTAACCAATATTGCAGCTTAGGAAGCTCACGTAAACAACCAAAAACCATTTCTTGTAACCAAGCGTTATCACTTCCCTCATGTCTTGCAAATACTTTGGGCATGACTTCTCTTGAAGACTTTCCATGTTCCAATATTTGGAATAGTACCCAGCTTGCATCTGCTCGTAGCTGTGGGCGATGTCTTAATTGATAAGGACTTGGTTTGTTTGCATTTGGCGCTCGTGACGCCTTGGCATGTTTTGATGGCATAGTGGGTAAGCCTTAGCTTGTTAATGTTGTGAGGCTTTACCCCAATTTTTGACCAACAATGAAAAGATCCGGCTTCCCATTAATAATATCGCCGACGCTTTGTGGCTTTTTGCCCGGTATTTGTAATTGACCTAACAGCAGGTTGTGTTCGCCACACGCCACCTCAATACCATCTTTGTCTACCTTGATAATTGTGCCTGCATCATGCTCATCGAGGGCTTCAAGCACCTCGGCTTGCCACACTTTAATAGCTTGGTCATTGTGTTGAAACCACACAACAGGCCATGGATTAAACGCACGAACATTCCTTGCTAATTGCGCCGCACTTAAGCGCCAATCTATCTGTGCTTCTTCCTTCGACAACTTATGTGCATAACTTACCTCGTCCTCTTCTTGAGGTGTTGGTTCTAAGTTTTCAAGATTATCGAGCGCTTCGATCAAGGCTTCTGGACCAAGCTCTGCTAAGTCTTCGTATAATGTGGCGCTGGTGGCTAGGCCTGGAATAGCCATACTTTTTTCGAGTAACACATCCCCGGTGTCGAGGCCTTCATCCATCTGCATAATGCTAATGCCGGTAAACTTGTCACCTGCCCAAATAGCGCGCTGAATTGGCGCTGCCCCTCGCCACTTTGGTAAAAGAGAGCCATGGACATTTAAACAACCGAGTCTAGGTGTTTCCAATACTGCTTTTGGCAAAATTAAACCATAGGCAACCACAATCATGATATCGGCTTGAATCGCTGCAAGTTCTTCTTGTGCGTCGGTTTGCTTTAAGCTTTCAGGCTGAAAAACGGGCGTACCGTGCTCAAGCGCCAAAGACTTTACCGCACTTGGGCTCAGCTTTTTTCCCCGCCCAGCGGGGCGGTCGGGTTGAGAGTATACGGCAACGACATTGTGCTCTGATGCGTACAAGGCTGCCAAATGTTTGGCTGCAAAATCTGGCGTGCCGGCGAAAATGATATTCAGTGAAGTAGCCAAAGTATTATCCCAATAGTAATTAACGTGCTCAGTATGCTGTTAAGCTCTTGCTGCCAATTTCGCTTCTTTCTCTAATTTCTTCTTAATGCGATTACGCTTTAGTGGAGAAAGATAGTCAACAAATAGCTTCCCTTTCAAATGATCAAGTTCATGCTGAATGCATATCGCTAACAAACCCTCTGCTTCAAGCTCAAAAGGTTGTCCGTCACGGTCAAGCGCTGTGACCTTTACTTTTTCTGCACGGTCAACTTTTGCGTAGTTATTGGGTACAGATAAACATCCTTCTTCACTCACCGTAGAGCCTTCCATGTGAGTAATCTCAGGATTGATAAATACTCTTGGTTCGTTCTGTTCTTCAGATACATCCATCACAACGACGCGCTGATGCACATCAATCTGCGAGGCTGCCAAACCGATACCTTTCTCGTCTTTCATGGTATCAAACATGTCGTCTACTAAGCTGCGAATTTCATCGTTAACTTCAGTAACGGGGCTTGCTACAGTGCGTAATCTCTCGTCTGGAAATGTTAATACAGTTCTTACTGCCATTGCTAAAACCACTCTTCTAGTCAGTATTGAAAAATATACTATTCATGCAGAATAGTTATTTAAAGCTTGCATATTTGCTCTATTCTAACGCATAAGGCAAAGTCTGTGGACTAGATATGGGTTAATTTTCTGAAAATTAAACCGATAACTAACTAAATGGACATCAATATTAACGGTCTGTGGCATTTCTAGCCCGAAGTACAGGCGACTGACGAGATTATCAAGAGTAGTATGAGAATGACTATGATTAAGAAACTATCAATGCTGGCTATCATTTTATGTAGCTCATTATTCCTGAATGTGAAACTAGCATTGGCAGATATTATCAATATAAAAACAGACGCCCCGCAAACTTACGTGGTGAAGAAAGGCGATACGCTTTGGGATATTTCCAACTTATTTTTGGACCAACCATGGCTATGGCCCGAATTGTGGAGAAACAATACGCAAATTGAAAACCCGCATTTAATCTATCCGGGTGATGTGCTTCGTTTGCGTTACGTTGATGGTCAGCCTGTGATGGAGTTGGTCAGAGATAAAAAAGCAATTTCGCTAACGCCAGAATCAAAAACAATGACTAAGCCATCGCCAATTGGTGTTCTACCGTGGAAGGTCTTAGCACCGTATATCAGAAATGATAGCGTGATGTCTGCTGAAGAATACGAAGCATTGCCACGCTTGTTGGGTGACAGTGAAGGTGCAACTGCTTTTGTTGAACGTGACTATGTGATTAGCCATAGACTGCCAGACCCGTCTATCGACTATGAAATTGTGCGCAAAGAGAAAGAACTAAGAAATGCAAACGGAGAAGTGTTGGGCTATCAAGTTCGCAGTGTAGGCCAAGTCGAGTTAATGAACGGAAGTAGTGCACAACAGCAAGTCGTTCGTTTAACCAAGAGCACGCAAGAAGCGCGTCGCGGTGACAAGTTACGTCCATATGTGGAAAAGGCATATGACGATTTAATTCTTAGCGCAGCAACTGATCAAGTTGGAATTTTGATTGCGAATATCGAGAATCGTTCTTTGATTGGTCAGCGTGATGTTGTTGTCATTGACTTAGGCGAGAACGATGTTGTGCCAGGCATGATTATGGGCATTTATAAACAAGGTCCTACCATCATCGATGGCGAGCAACCAAAATATGAAGCATCTCAAAATGCCTTAAAAGAGCTATTGAATTTGGAAGAGAGAGTAGAGCAGCCAGCCTTTAAGATTGGTGAGCTCGTTGTGTTTAAAACTTTCGAAAACACCAGTTATGCTTGGGTGACTAAATCAAGCAAACATATGAATGGTGGAGAGTTTGTTGGTAAGCCATAAACACTAAGCCAATCTCAACATACATCAACAAGTAGCTTCGGCTACTTGTTTTGTTTCTGGGGTAGAAAGTAGCAGGTCAGCAGACCTCACTTTGCTTATTTGATTATGATATTTGTCCAAGGAAGGCCAAATGATTTACAAAACTGAAGAAATTCGTCACTGGTTGGCGCTCAGCTCGATTCCGAATATAGGTATTGTGGGTTTGCTAGAAACCGCATCTTTACTTAACACATCGTTAAACGCTATAACGAGTCTGCACAGAGAGCAATTGCTTGATCTGGGTTGGTCAAGTGAGCAAATAGCCTGTCTTAGCGAACCACATCCTTTCACTGAGTTATGTGAAAGGTGGCTCAATACCGAAGCCAATAGATATATCATCACCTACGAATGCGATGCTTATCCTGAACAGCTTAAAGCGATCTCGCAGGCACCCCTCATCTTATACGTTCACGGCGATTACACATTGTTAAAAGCTCCCCAGCTTGCTGTTGTCGGAAGTCGTCATCCTAGTGTAAGTGGCTTGAATAGTACTCAGAAGATCGTAGAACAAGTGAGCAGGCGTTCGAGTTTGGCGATCACCAGCGGTTTAGCCCTGGGTATTGATGCTCAAAGTCATAAGGTAGCACTAGCGTCAGGTGCACCGTCAATCGCTGTCTTAGGTAACGGGATTGATGTGGTTTATCCCAAGCGACATGCCTCACTTTATAAGGAAATGATTGAAAAAGGGCTGCTGGTTAGCGAGTTTCCACCCAGTGTTCTCCCAAACCCTAAACTTTTCCCTCGTCGTAATCGCATTATCAGTGGCCTGAGCCTGGGCACATTAGTCGCCGAAGCTCGTATTAAAAGTGGCTCTTTGGTCAGCGCTAAATACGCGATGGAGCAAGGCAGAGAGGTATTTGCTATTCCTGGCAATATAGAAAATCCCTTGGCAAAAGGTTGTCATCACTTGTTAAAGCAAGGCGCTAAGCTAGTTGAAGACGCGCAAGACATCTTCGATGAGCTTAATCTTTACCCAGCAAAGCTTGAACAAAAACAAGGGACTAAAAAAAATGCAAATCAATGCTTGGCAAGCCCTTCATTGTTAGATAGTGTAAAGACTGCATCCACTTGCGATGCGAGTAATGCATCAAGCGATGAAATGGCAATATCAAGCGAAGCTTGCACTCATAATCAGGTGTTAGCGGCGATTGATTTTGATGTAACGCCCATTGATGTGATTGCTAAGCGCAGCGGCAAACCGATTTCGATTTTGCTGACCGAATTATTAGAATATGAGTTGCGTGGATTAGTGGCCTCTACCTCAGAAGGCTACCTTAAATTGAGGGCTTAGCTATGTTTGATATCCTCATGTACTTGTTTGAAAACTTAGTACACAGTGAGAGTGAGTTTCGAGTCGATCATGATGAACTTACCGATGAGTTAATTCGAGCCGGTTTTCATCACGACGAAATATATAAAGCCTTAGCGTGGGTCGAAAAATTGGCGGCGCTGCAAGAGACAGAAGCTAAACCTTATTTGTCAAAAGTGACTGTTCCTGACAGTACACGTATCTATACCCACGAAGAGCAAATGCGCCTTGATACACAATGCCGCGGTTTTATTGTTTTTCTTGAGCAAGTCAAAGTGCTCGATATCAGTACTCGTGAAATGGTTATCGACCGCACCATGGAAATTGAATCCAATGAGTTTTGTTTAGAGGACTTGAAGTGGGTCATCCTCATGGTCTTGTTCAATGTGCCAGGAAAAGAGTGGGCTTATGAACAAATGGAAGACTTATTGTTCGAGGAGCATGATGGTCCTTTGCATTAAGTGCATCCAGCAAATGACGCATCTGCTTTCTTGAGTCCCTATGGCGAAAATTGATCATTCATTATTCTCAGCAGACCAACATGCCTTAGAAGAAGTTTATGGACTTTGCCCTGAGTGTGAAGGGCAACTGGTGTTAAAACACGCCAACAAGTCTTCTTTTCTGGCTTGCCAAAATTACCCAAGTTGTAAGCATACACAGCAATTACATAAAAATGACGTCAGTGTTCTCAAGGTCATGGCTGGCTCAGAGTGCCCCCAGTGCAACAAAGAATTAGCCGTGAAAAAAGGCCGTTACGGCATGTTTATTGGGTGTACAGGCTTTCCTGAATGTCATTATATCGCAACTAAAGATCAAGCTGAAAAAACCAAAGACGATGAGCCTTCCATAGCTTGTCCTAAATGTAAGACGGGTAAATTTGTCAAAAGACAAAATAAATTCGGCAAACACTTTTTTGCCTGTGACAACTATCCTAAATGCAAATATATGCTAAATTCTCCGCCCATCGATACAGCTTGTCAGGTTTGTGCGTGGCCAGTGCTCATCTATATAGAGCCAAAAGCACCTGAAAAAGGTCTCGTTTGCCCGCAAGTGAACTGTCAGCACAAACAAACACTATAAGCTTAGATTTTATTTTATCCTGAAGGAATTTTGATGCAGGCTTTTATTGATGCTTTTCGTCAACAACAATGTTTTGCGTACCCGACCGAAGCTGTTTTCGGCTTAGGTTGCGATCCCCTCGCCGAATCTGCCATGTTAGAGATCTTGTCGTTGAAATCACGACCCGTTGAAAAAGGGGTTATTTTAATTGCGGCAGATTTCGAACAGTTACGCCCCTACGTTCTCATAGATAGTTTGCCAGATGACCATCAGCAAAAAGCCTTTGCGTCATGGCCAGGCCCATTTACCTGGCTACTGCCAAAATCAACTAAGACACCGGATTGGATAAGTGGCGACTCCGATCTCGTTGCCGTAAGGGTAAGCAACCACTCTTTGGTGAAACAAATGTGTGAGGCGGTAAATAGCCCGATGGTCTCAACGAGTGCTAATCCTGCAGGACTTGAACCCGCCAGAACAAGCAAAGAAGTGAGACGGTATTTTGGCGACGATTTACTCATTGTCGAGGGTAGTTTGGGTGAACAGCAAACTCCGAGTACAATAATCAATGGGCTCACCCTCGAAACTCTGCGAGCATAGTGATTCCCACAGCACATTCTACTCAATCAAAAATAGAGCGAACTTAAGTATATGGTCAGCCAGCAACAGATAGATGAAGTAAAAACCTTTTTACTTGCGCTACAAGATAATATTTGTCAAACCCTCGAACTTGCAGATGGTAAAGGTACTTTCCATCAAGATGAGTGGGTGCGCGCTGAAGGCGGCGGTGGTCGCTCTAGAGTGCTCACCAATGGTGGCGTTATCGAGCAAGGGGGGGTGAACTTTTCTCATGTTTATGGCGACCAGATGCCGGCTTCTGCCACAGCTTCTCGTCCAGAATTGGCGGGAAGGCGCTTTCAAGCGATGGGAGTGTCTTTGGTGATTCATCCACATAATCCTTTTATCCCAACATCGCACGCAAACGTTAGATTCTTTATTGCTGAAAAAGAAGGTGCCGAGCCTATTTGGTGGTTTGGTGGTGGTTTTGACTTAACGCCATCTTTTGCGTTCAAAGAAGACTGTGTGCATTGGCATCAGGTAGCCAAAGATTTATGTGACCCCTATGGAGATGATGTTTACCCTCGTTACAAAAAGTGGTGTGACGATTATTTCTATTTAAAACATCGTGATGAAACCAGAGGTATTGGTGGATTGTTCTTTGATGATCTAAATGAAGCAGGTTTTGATTCCAGCTTTAGTTTTATGAAAGATGTGGGTAATGGGTTTCTTGACGCCTACGTCCCCATTGTTGAAAGCAGAAAAAACACGCCTTTCACACAACGAGAGAGAGATTTTCAGTTATATAGAAGAGGGCGCTACGTCGAATTCAATTTAGTTTATGACAGAGGCACTTTGTTTGGCTTACAAACAGGTGGACGCACGGAATCAATATTGATGTCTATGCCGCCGCTTGCGCGTTGGGAATATAATTATCAACCTCAAGCAGACTCACCCGAGGGTAAAATTCAAGCTTTTCTCAAACCAAGAGATTGGTTACCCGCCTAAAAACAGCCAATTCCATTGAGGTGGATCAAGCTATTCACCTCAAAAACTCCAATTATTTTAGAAACTTAATCCAGATCAAGTTTTTACCTCATTTCTCGTAATAGCATTAGCGTCATTCGAGGCCAATGCCCAATATTTTCTATTTATTAATTAAGCGAGAACACACATGATCAACAAAATGACTAAAACACTTCTAACTACTGCAGTACTTGCCGGTTTAGCTATTTCTGGCAACGCAATGGCTTATGAAAAAGGCGATATCGTCGTACGTGGTGGTTTCACTAACGTTTCTCCAAACGATGATTCTTCAAATATCATTGCCGGTGGTGCTGAGTTACCAGTAGGTGTTGCAGTTGATGGCAATACGCAATTGGGGTTAAACGTTGCATACTTTGTCACTGATAACATCAATATCGAAGTGTTGGCAGCGACGCCTTTTACACATGACGTAAATTTCAGCGTTGCAGATCCATTAGGTACCGGTAACAAATTGGGTGAAGTGACTCACTTACCGCCTTCAGTTACTGCAAACTACTATTTACTAGACGCATCTTCTAAGTTCCAGCCTTATGTTGGTGCTGGCGTAAACTTCACTATCTTCTTTGATGAAGAATTCACTGCAGCAAACGATGGTGCTGGTTTAACTGATTTAGATTTAGATAACTCTTTTGGTCTGACTGCACAGGTGGGCGCGGATTATCACATAGACGACAAGTGGCATGTAAACGCATCTGTTCGTTGGATTGACATCGACACCGAAGCTAGTTTCAAAGTTGGCGAGGCAGACGGTGCAGTAAACGATATTCAAATTGATCCTACCGTTGTCACACTTTCTATCGGTTATACTTTCTAAATAACCTTCACCTTACGTGTGTTAAGGCAGAAAACTCTGCCTTTAACCTCAATCATTCGCGGACTCAATGCTTTTCTCTTTGAAAAGCTTGAGTTCATCGATAAGACCCTACGTATTGTTCCGTGCACTCATTAGGTTTTAAACTGGCTCTTCCATCAGTATCTAGTGCGCTAAGATATTTCAACTCTTGCTCATGCTCAATATACAGGACGCCAAGCTCCATATTGAACCAATGTTTAGCGATTTTCGGGATATCAATATTGGAAAGAACCTGAAAGCCTTCTTTCGTGCGCTCGTCGTCAAGTTGTTCAGACAGTACGTCAACTCGTCTATTTATATCTACTATATCTTTCGAGGATAAAATAGTGGAAGGTAGATAATCTCTAGGGAGTTCCTCTTTAATCATTGTAAGCAGCATCCGCATTGGGCTGATATCATAACTTTTTAATCCGTATTGAGAATAAACTAGCGCATTTTTTATAGAATCTTTAATTAAGATTTTATTGCTTTCGTTATTTTCATAAAGACTGACTGCTCGTCCTATTTCCCTGTTTACCTTATGGAGTAAGGAGAATTTGTTGCTGTCATTAATGAGTAATCGATCCGCAATTGCATCTTTTTCAACTAAACTGACGTCAAACCTTTGCAATGCTGAAATCATAGCAAACCTGTCATCGTTTTTGACTGCATGTCGAAGATTGTCGAGGCTCATTTCCCGATAGGGTTCAAGGTAATGCGCACCGTTGGCTTCTGAGTAGGCTCTCATTGCTTCGCCGCCAGAAAGAATCAAGTTCCCTCGAATTACATTCCATTCGCTCAACTCATTCATAGCAAATTGTTGATCTTTTTCTGTTAAGTCTACAGATATCATGCACCATTCACCGTCATATGGGATTTTTTCTTCATGAGTCACATGGGCAGTCTTTGCTTTATCGTTGACAGAGTTTTCAGGTTCGAGATTATCCTTTTTTGAGCTTTCGAGTCTGCCTAGATCCGGCTCACTTTCTGCTTTAGGAAGGGGCACTGATTCGTGATAACTATAAAACGTGAAAATCCCCACGGATAACAAACCGATAAACAACAGAATAAAACCCTTTAATTTCACGTTTCCCTCCTAATACATAACATGGTCCTAAGCACTCTGTAGAGCTTCCACTTCCGATAGTATCATACTGCCCGTTGAATCTAATTCTGGACCAGGATTCGCAAAAGTAAATGGCGAAAAAACGTAAGCAAATTGACCGGCATTAATGACGTTTTCGATTATTTTTCGTCGACCGTTTCACTTCATTTGAGGTATCATTTTCGGTATTCACGCTTTCAAGTAGTTTGTTATCCATGTCACAACATATAGAAGATAGTCCGGTAACCTTCCGTTTAGCTGTTTTTGGAGATCCAATTGAGCAGAGCAAATCACCTCAAATTCATCAAATGTTTGCCGAGCAGACCGGTGTGCAAATCACTTACCAGAAAATAAAGGGCGAAGTAGATTCCTTTACTGACCAACTAGCGGAGTTTTTCAGGCATGAAGACGCGATGGGTGTCAATGTGACTATGCCGTTCAAGGAGCAAGCAGCTGCATGGGCCGATACTCGTTCTATCTCTGTTGAGCAGGCTAGTGCAGCCAATACACTAATAAAGACAAGTAGCGGAATTATTGCTGAAACGACAGATGGGAAAGGTTTGGTTTCTGATCTACTGCGTAATAATATGCACATTAATGGCAAAACGCTATTGCTTATTGGGGCTGGTGGTGCCGCGCGAGGTGCTATTTCTGCACTCCTTGATGAAAACCCAAAACACATTTACATCACGAATCGCAGTCCTGCAAACGCGCAACGGCTTGTTGATATTGCCAATGATAAGAGAGTAAGCTCAATTTCGGAAGGTGACTGTGCAAAGCAAACGTTCGACTTAATCATTAATGCAACGTCGTTAAGCTTGCAGGGTAATGTACCTAATATTCCAGATGCTGTGTTCAACACTCAGCCGAACGTATACGACATGGTTTATCAAAGTGAAGATACAAGTTTCGTGCGAAAAGCAAAATCCTTAGGTTGTAATAATGCAATAGACGGTTTGGGTATGTTAGTAGGGCAGGCGGCAGAAAGTTTCTATTTATGGTTTGGCTTGAGACCCAATCCTGAGCCTGTGCTAGCGATGTTGCGCAAAGAGTTGTCGGGCAGTTAATCCGTCTATTGATGGCTCACTACCTTAGCGAGCCATTCAGTTATTTTATTGTGCCTCTAATTTATGCTTAAACTATGCTTGCTCTTCTAAATACTCTGCACCTAATTTTACGTAGTTCAATGCACTTTGTTTTAAGAACGCTTGCTCACTCTCTTTCAATGGTCGTTTCTTAATAGCTGGGTTGCCGACATATAGAAAGCCACTTTCTAATATTTTGTTTGGTGCAACAAGCGCGCCAGCAGCAATAAACACATCATCTTGTACAACAGCGCCATCCATTATGATTGCGCCCATACCAACAAGTATACGATTACCTAAAGTACAGCCGTGTAGCATGCATTTATGTCCAACTGTTACGTCATCACCAATGATTAAGGGAAAACCTTCTGGCTGATTGGCTGATTTTCGGGTGACGTGTAGAACGCTGCCGTCTTGCACGTTGGTGCGTTGACCTATGCGAATGACATTAACGTCACCTCTAGCTGCAACCAAAGGCCAGATGCTACTTTGTTCGCCTATTTCTATATCGCCGACAAGCACAGAACTGTCGTCAACATATACGCTACTATCTATAGTAGGTGTAATTCTTTTGTATGAACGAATTGACATGTTGTTTACCTATTCTATTAGGACAATGCCAGCCAGACGCCAACCAATGCTAACAGTCCGCCGGCTATTCTATTAAGCCAGATGATACGATCACCCTTGCTCAACGCTATTTTTAAACTCTTCCCGCCACTTGCATAAATAAACATACAAAGCAGTTCACTTAACATAATGATACTTACCAAAACGGTTAATTGTAAGCTTATGCTTTTTTCGGCGTCGATAAAGGGCGGAAGTATCGAAATCATAAAAGCCCACCCTTTTGGGTTTGCGATGGCGGTAATAAAGCCTTGGCTAATAAGGGAGCTTCGGGAAATATCTACCTGTCGGTTTATTGAAGTATCTATGGTAGTGCGATCGAGTCCCATTTTTATGCCTAAGTAAATGAGGTACGCACCGCCTATCCATTTTAACCAATCAAATACAACAGGATAGTTCAGCATCATACTGGCGATACCAAGCACAGCTGAAACGGCAACTAGTGCAACACCGGTTACTTCGCCGAGCATCATCCAAGTCGTTCTTCTTAAGCCCACTTTCATGCCCAATGTCATAGCTAGGGTCATACACATACCTGGAGTGATTGATATGAATAGGAAAGTAGGAATAAATATCGCTAAAACGGCAAAATCAGGCATAAGGTCACAAATTATCTATATATATTTTGACTATAGCCGCCATTATTAATAAATACCAAGCATTGTCCATGCCTATTGAACCTAATTTATGAAGTAAAAGATAAGATTCTGTTGATCATTTGTTACAAAAAGCTCCTTTTTTATCCCTTTCGATGCAAAAACCATCAGTCAGTAATAAAACCTGTATTTTTTTCAAAAAGACGCTTGATCCCTAATCTTATATCTGTAAAATGCGCGCCTCTTCAACGGAGACATCCAAACAAAAGTTTAGAGACATTGTTGGAGTGGCGAGCAATATTACAATTTGGCTTCGATTTACTA
>NZ_JAVRID010000015.1:0-27324 GCF_031846205.1 Alteromonas sp. W364
CGAACGCCTTTGTTTATTCAAACACGCTTTACGACATCCTGTCCGCTCTCAAAGGCCATCCATGGCCTTTGACGGTTTGTATAAACAAAGACATTCGCCTTACTCGTCTTTTTAGGCATATTTACAAGCCAATCAAGAGTACGTCTTTGTTTATTCAAACACGCTTTACGACATCCTGTCCGCTCTCAAAGGCCATCCGTGGCCTTTGACGGTTTGTATAAACAAAGACATTCGCCTTACTCGCCTTTTCAGGCATTTTACAAGCCAATCAAGACGGACGCCTTTGTTTATCCAAACACACTTTGATTGTGACGAAAAAAAAGCGCTCAACGAGCGCTTTTTTAGATTACAACATTTACTTGTCGATTGGCGTGTACTTGCGCTGAGCTTCACCAGTGTAAAGTTGGCGTGGACGGCCAATTTTCTGTCCCGGTTGACTAAGCATTTCATGCCAGTGTGAAATCCAACCAACGGTTCTTGATAGTGCGAAAATACACGTAAACATATTGGTAGGGATGCCGATTGCTTTAAGTACGATACCTGAGTAGAAATCTACGTTAGGGAACAGTTTCTTCTCTGCAAAGTATGGGTCGCTTAGAGCAATACGCTCTAGCTCCATTGCTACTTCAAGTAGTGGATCGTCAAGTTGTAGCTCTGCTAATACTTCGTGACAGCTTTCACGCATCACTGTTGCGCGAGGATCGTGGTTTTTGTAAACACGGTGACCGAAGCCCATTAGACGGAACGGGTCAGACTTATCTTTCGCTCTGTCGATGAACTCTGGAATGCGGTCAACTGAACCGATTTCTTCAAGCATTTGCAAACAAGCTTCATTCGCGCCGCCGTGAGCAGGGCCCCATAAAGACGCTACACCAGCTGCGATACACGCATAAGGGTTTGCACCTGAAGAACCTGCTAAACGAACAGTTGACGTCGAAGCGTTTTGTTCGTGGTCAGCGTGAAGGATGAAAATTCTATCCATTGCGCGTTCTACTGCTGGGCTCACTTTGTAGTCTTCAGCAGGAACAGAGAACATCATGTTAAGGAAGTTTGCAGCGTAGCTAAGGTCATTCTTCGGGTAAACAAATGGCTGGCCTACGTTGTACTTGTAACACATTGCGACTAGCGTTGGCATTTTCGCGATAAGGCGGTGTGCGCTGCGTAAACGTTGTTCTTCACTGTTTACATCTAAGTCGCTGTGGTAGAACGAGCTCATTGCGCCAACGGTGCCGCAAAGCATAGCCATTGGGTGGGCGTCGTTTCTAAAACCGTGGAAGAACATGTTGATTTGTTCGTGAACCATCGTGTGACGAGTGATAGTTTCTTTGAACGTTTTATATTGTTCAGTGTTCGGTGCATCGCCGTGCAATAACATGTGACATACTTCTAAATAGTCAGAATCACGCGCGAGTTCGTCGATAGGGAAACCACGGTGTAATAGCACACCTTTCGCACCATCGATGAAAGTAATTGAAGATTCACATGAACCTGTAGCCATGAAGCCTGGGTCAAATGTGAAATAACCATTGGCACCCAATGCTCTGATATCAATTACAGGATGACCCGCTGTGCCCGTCAGAATTGGAAGTTCAACTTCGGTATCACCTGCTTTTAAAATGGCTTTATCTTCTGCCATGTAATGCTCTCCTCATTAATTTTCTAATATAACGTTGTAAACCGTAATTTTGTTCACATCGTTACGAAAAGTGGCGCTATTTGTACTGGTATTGTAGTAATAAGTCAATTTAAATGCACATTAGATTAATAAATATTCTCCATTTACCGTTAGTATATAGGGTAGCAAGAATTGTTTACGACTAAAGGCTTAATAAGCAACAAAAAATTGTAATTCTTCAGGCAGATTGTTATATTCAAGCCCGCTAAATACAAGGAATGAGTTTTGTTCCATTTTGGCAATATTCTATTCACAAATTGTTAACAAAATAAGGGCGTTAATTCGCTCCACTTAGTAAAACACACAACTCAGATATCAGTTAGGCAGCGCCTTCTTTTATCTACGAACGACTACAGGCATATTATTGTGAAGAAACAAAGACCGGTAAATTTAGATCTTAATACGATCACCTTTCCGCCAACCGCTATTGCATCTATCCTTCACCGCGTAACAGGCGTAGCAATGTTTTTTGCATTGTTATTCGTTATTTATGCGTGGGCAACATCAGTAGCGTCTCTTGAGGGTTATAACACTGTATTAGGCATGATGGATGCTTGGTACGGTAAGATTATAACAATTGGGACAGCATCTGCATTGACCTATCACATTATTGGTGGTGTACGCCATGTGATCATGGACATGGGATTCTGGGAAGAACTAGACTCTGGTAACAACAGTGCGAAAATCGCGATTGCCATTTGGGTATTAGCTTCAATCGGTTTGGGAGTAGTATTATGGTAACGAATCAAGCATCAATCAAACGAAACGGTGTCCAAGACTACGTTTCTTTGCGTGCCACAGCGGCAATCATCACAGCATTTACTTTATTTATGGTTTACTTCTTCGTAACTACACCAGTAGTTTCATTTGAAGTTTGGCAAGGTTTGTTTGCCAATATCTACATGAAAGCATTTACTCTTGCTGCGTTGATCTCAATCATGATTCATGTGCGTATAGGATTGTGGCAGGTCTTAACAGACTATATCAAGCCAGCTGGTCTACGCGCCGGTCTTCAATATGTTCTTAACCTAATTGCATTCGCGTATGTTGCAGTAGGTCTATTCGTTTTGTGGGGTGTTTAAAATGAGTTTACCCGTTCATGAGTTCGACGCGGTAGTAATTGGTGCTGGCGGTGCAGGTATGCGCGCAGCATTACAAATTTCAGAATCAGGCAAGTCTTGCGCTTTGCTATCAAAAGTATTCCCAACGCGCTCTCACACAGTTTCTGCTCAAGGCGGTATCACTGTAGCGCTAGGAAATTCTCACGAAGATAACTGGGAATGGCACATGTACGATACCGTAAAGGGGTCGGATTACATTGGTGACCAAGAAGCTATCGAGTATATGTGCAAAACTGGTCCCGAAGCTATTATTGAGATGGAAAACATGGGTTTACCATTCTCAAGAACGGAAGAAGGCAAGGTTTATCAGCGTCCATTCGGTGGGCAGTCGATGAACTTTGGTGGCGAGCAGGCTGCTAGAACTGCAGCCGCAGCTGACCGTACAGGTCACGCTTTGCTTCACCTTCTGTATCAACAAAATGTTAAAAATCGTACTAAAGTCTTCAGTGAGTGGTACGCACTGGACTTAGTGAAAAACCAACAAGGCCAAGTGGTGGGTTGTACTGCAATCGACATCGAGACTGGCGAAGTTGTTTATTTCAAGTCCAAAGCTGTTGTGCTTGCGACAGGCGGTGCAGGTAGAATATATGCATCGACTACAAATGCTCACATTAACACTGGTGATGGCGTTGGCATGGCTTTACGTGCTGGTGTGCCGTTGCAAGATATGGAAATGTGGCAGTTCCACCCGACAGGTATTGCAGGTGCTGGTACGCTAGTTACTGAAGGTTGTCGTGGTGAAGGTGGTTACCTTCTTAATAAAGACGGTGAACGCTTCATGGAACGTTATGCGCCAAATGCGAAAGACTTAGCTGGTCGTGACGTAGTTGCACGTTCAATGATGACTGAGATTCGTGAAGGTCGTGGTTGTGAAGGTCCTTGGGGAACTCACATCAAATTGAAACTAGATCACTTAGGTAAAGACGTTCTAGAATCAAGACTACCTGGCATTCTTGAGCTTTCAAGAACGTTTGCGCACGTGGATCCAGTGAAAGAACCTATTCCTGTTATTCCGACTTGCCACTACATGATGGGTGGTATTCCAACCAACGTAGATGGTCAAGTGATTACTGTAGACGTTGACGGAAACGAAAGCAAAGTCGATGGCTTATTCGCTTGTGGCGAGATTGCATGTGTATCTGTACACGGTGCAAACCGTCTTGGCGGTAACTCACTCTTAGACTTAGTTGTATTCGGTCGTGCAACAGGCTTGCACTTAGGCAAGAATATTGACGAAATTGAAGTGAAGAGTGATGCTTCAGCTTCAGATTTAGACGCAACGATGGCTCGCTTCAATCGTTGGGAAAATTCTGAGAAAGGTAAGGGCGAAGACCCTGTTCAAATTAAGAAAGACATGCAGAAGTGTATGCAACTTAATTTCTCTGTTTTCCGTGAAGGCGATGCTATGGCAGAAGGTCTTAAAGAGCTTAAAGAAATCCGTGAACGTTTGCAGAATGCACGTTTGGATGACAAGAGTTCAGATTTCAACACTCAACGTATTGAGTGCTTGGAACTAGATAACCTGATGGAAACTGCATACAGTACAGCTGTCGCAGCGAATTTCAGAACGGAAAGTCGTGGCGCACATAGCCGCTTTGACTTCCCTGAGCGTGATGATGATAACTGGTTGTGCCACAGCTTGTACCTTCCAGAGAGTGAATCAATGCGCAAACGTGACGTAAACATGGCACCTAAGCTTCGTGAAGCTTTCCCGCCTAAAGTACGTTCATATTAATAGGAGTAATCATTATGAAGTTAGAATTTTCGATTTATCGATATAACCCAGATGTAGATGATGCACCTAAGATGCAAGATTATCAGCTTGAGGTCGAAGAAGGCCAAGACATGATGGTTCTTGACGCTTTGATTGCATTGAAAGAAGAAGATCCAACATTGTCTTTCCGTCGCTCGTGCCGAGAAGGTGTTTGTGGCTCTGATGGTATGAACATGAACGGTAAGAATGGCCTTGCATGTATCACGCCATTGTCCGCTTTGGGTAAAGGTAAAATTGTGGTTCGTCCTCTACCAGGTCTACCAGTAGTGCGTGACTTAGTGGTCGATATGACACAGTTCTATACTCAGTACGAAAAGATTAAGCCTTTCTTAATCAATGATGACAAGCAGCCACCAGCGCGTGAGCATTTGCAGTCACAAGAAGACAGAGCTAAGTTAGATGGCTTATATGAATGTATCTTATGTGCATGTTGTTCAACTTCATGCCCATCATTCTGGTGGAACCCTGATAAATTCATTGGCCCAGCTGGCTTACTTCATGCATACCGTTTCTTGATTGATTCAAGAGATACAGCGACTGAAGAACGGCTTAATGATCTTGACGACGCTTTTAGCGTTTTCAGATGTCATGGCATCATGAACTGTGTTAGCGTATGTCCGAAGGGCTTGAATCCAACGAAGGCGATTGGACAAATTAAGTCCATGCTGCTACAACGGGCTGTTTAGTGCCGTTTTGTCTACTGTGTAGATAGAGTTGATTACTAAATAGCTGTCCTGAGAAGGATGGCTATTTTTTTATATAAAATTTATTGCACAGTCGAAATTTATGCATTTATATACGTTTATAGTCGTATGTATGCGGTGAAAGGCGTAAATGACAATTTACAAGAAGAATATACATAGAATACAATACACTTAACTTTTTAAATCAAGGCTTAAGAATGCAAGATAGCGTGATGAAAGCATGGTGGGAATCATCCCACATGGCGGGAGGTAATGCCGCTTACGTCGAGGAGATGTACGAGGCTTATCTTGAAGATCCACAAAGTGTCCCAGAAAACTGGAAAGTCACATTTGACGGTTTACCCAAGGTAGATGGTGTAGAAGTCGAAACCAACCACACGCAAATTAAGGCCGATTTTAAACACATGGCCTCACTTGGCCCAGCGGCAAGATTTAGTTCTGGTGCGGCAAGTTCGGGTAGTGTTCAAAGCGATGAACGCCAAGTAAAAGTGTTGCAGTTAATCAACGCTTATCGTTTTCGTGGTCACCAACAAGCTAATATCGATCCACTCGGTTTATGGAAGCAAGAGCGAGTAAGAGATTTAGAGCTATCTCATCATAATCTGTCTGAGAGCGATTTTGATGCGATGTTCAATTTAGGCTCCTATGCTGTCGATGCAGAAAAAATGGGTCTTGGCGATTTATTCAAGTCACTTAATCGTACCTATTGCGGCTCTATCGGCTCAGAATACATGCATATCACTGATACAGAGCAAAAGCGTTGGTTGCAACAACGAATTGAATCTGTAGAAGCTAAGCCAGTGATTGGCCGTGAAGAAAAAGTCAAAATTTTAAAAGGCCTAATCGCAGCTGACGGTATGGAAAAATACCTTGGCTCGAAGTTTACAGGCGCGAAGCGTTTCTCTTTGGAAGGTGGTGATTCACTTATTCCAATGCTTAAAGGTCTCATCACAGAGGCGGGTGCTGCTGGAACCAAAGAAGTTGTCGTTGGTATGGCTCACCGAGGTCGTCTAAACGTATTAGTGAATGTTTTAGGTAAAAATCCATCGGTTCTGTTCGATGAATTTGCCGGTAAACATGACGACAGCTTAGGTGCTGGTGACGTAAAATACCACGCAGGTTTTTCTTCAGATTTTGCCACGCCAGGCGGAAATGTACACTTAGCTTTGGCTTTTAACCCATCACACTTAGAAATCGTTAACCCAGTTGTTATGGGCTCTGTACGAGCAAGATTGGCGAGACGCAACTGTGAAGACGGTTCAGCAGTGTTGCCTATCACCATTCACGGTGACTCTGCAATTGCAGGCCAAGGCGTTGTGCAAGAAACCTTTAATATGTCACAAACTCGCGGCTTTAAAGTCGGCGGTACTGTGCGTATTGTTATAAACAATCAAGTCGGTTTTACAACTTCAAACACAGAAGACACTCGCTCAACTCAGTACTGTACTGATATTGCGAAAATGGTCCAAGCACCAATCTTCCATGTTAACGCAGACGACCCTGAAGCGGTCATGTTTGTCACTAAACTGGCTTTGGATTATCGCAACAAGTTTAAACGCGATGTTGTTATTGACTTAGTTTGCTATCGCCGTCACGGTCACAACGAAGCCGATGAGCCAAATGCAACTCAGCCATTAATGTATCAAAAGATTAAAAAGCACCCTGTGCCTAAGCAAATTTATGCTGATCAGTTGATTGCTGAAGGTACCATCGAGAAGCATGAAGTTGATAAGCTTGCCGCTGAGTACAGAGCAGCACTTGATCATGGCGCATGTGTGGTAGAAGAGTGGCGTCCAATGACTGAACATTCAGTAGATTGGTCTCCGTACATCGGCCACGATTGGGATGTGGAATATGATGGTAGCTTGCCTGTTGAAACAATTAAATCATTAGGGCAGGCCTTAATTAGCTTCCCTGAAGAGCATCGTTTGCAGTCGAGAGTGAACAAACTATACCTAGATCGTAAAGCAATGGTCGACGGCGAAAAGCAATTAGACTGGGGCATGGCTGAAAACTTAGCTTACGCCAGTATTCTTGCTGAGAAAACAGACATTAGAATGACAGGGCAAGACTCAGGTCGTGGTACTTTCTTCCACAGACATGCAGTACTGCACAATCAAACAGATGGCAGTTCGTACATGCCTTTGCAAAACATATCTTCTGACCAAGGCCGTATTGAAATATATGACTCGGTATTATCAGAGGAGGCAGTTATGGCCTTTGAATATGGCTTTGCAACAGCAGAACCTTCTTGTTTAACTATTTGGGAAGCTCAGTTCGGTGACTTCGCCAACGGCGCTCAAGTGGTATTTGACCAATTCTTATCATCGGGTGAAGCAAAATGGGGTCGCTTGTGCGGTCTAACGATGCTTTTACCTCATGGTTATGAAGGCCAAGGTCCAGAGCATAGCTCGGCTCGACTCGAGAGATTCTTGCAGATGTGTGCTGACCACAACTGGCAGGTGTGTATACCATCTACACCTGCCCAAGTTTACAACATGTTGCGCAGACAATCTGTGCGTCCTATGCGACGCCCATTGATTGTGATGTCTCCTAAATCATTATTGCGTCATCCACTCGCGGTATCGAGTATGGAAGAGCTAGCGGCTGGTGTTTTCCACAATGTTATTGATGAGATTGATGATATTGATCCAGCAAATGTGAAGCGCGTGGTCATGTGTTCGGGTAAGGTCTATTACGACTTACTCGACCAAAGACGCAAAAACGAACAAACAGATGTGGCTATTGTGCGTTTGGAGCAACTTTATCCATTCCCGCAGGCCGAATTTGCATCGATGATGAAGAAGTATGAACATGTAACTGATTGGGTATGGTGTCAAGAAGAGCCACAAAATCAGGGAGCATGGTATTGTAGCCAACATCATTTCTGGCAGTCGATTCCACAAGGCTCTAAATTAACTTACGCAGGTCGTAAGGCTTCTGCTTCTCCTGCAGTAGGCTATGTTTCTGTACACAATCAACAACAAAAAGCGTTAGTCGAAGACGCACTTACACTAAACTAAGGAACCAAGATGACAATTGAAATAAAAGTTCCCGTATTACCTGAATCAGTAGCAGATGCGACTATCGCAACGTGGCATGTAAAAGCGGGTGAAGCAGTCACACGCGATCAAAACCTTGTTGATATTGAGACAGACAAAGTAGTACTGGAAGTTGTGGCACCAGCCGACGGTGTATTGGCTGAAATTATTCACAACGACGGTGATACTGTGTTAGGTGAACAAGTCATAGGTAAAGTAGACGAAGGCGCGAGTGCGTCAACGGCAACTACAACGGCTAGCAATGAGACTTCTTCAAGTCCTGCGCCGGCAGCAGAGTCAGCACCTTCAGGTGGTGGTAAAGAGTCAAAGATTAAAGTACCTGTGCTTCCTGAGTCTGTTGCTGATGCAACAATCGCGACATGGCATGTTCAGGCAGGTGAAGCAGTCACTCGAGATCAAAACTTAGTCGATATTGAAACGGACAAAGTGGTACTTGAAGTTGTTGCGCCAGCAGACGGTTCAATCAGCGAAATATTAGCCCAAGAGGGTGAGACAGTGTTAGCTGAAGCTGATATTGCCGTATTCGTTGAAGGTGCGAGCGCTGCAGCACCAGCTGCCAAGGCTGCAGAAGCCGAGGCACCAGCGTCAAGTGATTCTGACAATGATGCATTAAGCCCATCAGTAAGACGTTTGCTTGCAGAAAAAGGTGTTGATCCAGCAAAAATTGCAGGAACAGGCAAAGGCGGCAGAATTACAAAAGAAGACGTTGAAAAGCATCTTAAAGCACCAGCGGCACCAGCTGCTAGTTCTGCAAAATCAAGCACTGAAGCGCCAGCAGTGGCTGCAGGTGAGCGAACAGAGAAACGTGTTCCAATGACGCGTTTGCGTAAAACAATCGCAAATCGCTTGTTGGAAGCTAAAAACTCAACAGCAATGTTAACGACGTTCAACGAAGTGAACATGAAACCTATCATGGACTTACGTAAGCAGTATCAGGACAGTTTTGAGAAACGTCATGGTATTCGCTTAGGTTTTATGTCTTTCTACGTGAAAGCTGTTACCGAGGCGCTTAAGCGTTTCCCTGAAGTTAACGCGTCACTTGACGGCGATGATATTTGTTATCATAACTATTTCGATATTTCGATTGCGGTATCAACCCCTCGTGGCTTGGTGACACCTATACTAAGAGATACAGATACCTTAGGTATGGCCGGTGTTGAAAAAGGCATCAAAGAACTCGCATTGAAAGGCAGAGACGGTAAATTAGCAATGTCTGATTTGCAGGGTGGTAACTTTACCATCACCAACGGTGGTGTATTTGGTTCACTCATGTCTACCCCTATCATTAACCCGCCTCAAAGCGCTATTTTGGGAATGCATAAAATCCAAGATCGTCCAATGGCGGTAAACGGTAAAGTTGAAATTTTACCGATGATGTATTTAGCATTGTCTTACGACCACCGAATTATTGACGGCAAAGAGTCTGTTGGTTTCTTGGTAACTGTTAAAGAAATGTTAGAAGATCCAACAAGATTGTTACTTGATGTGTAAACAGAGAGTTAATACTTTGGTCTAAAGAGAAAAAGACAGGCGATAGCTCTGTTATCATCTGTCATATTGCTGAGTTTGTGATAAAATTCAGCAAGGTTAAATCAAGTCGCCCGAGCTACTTTTTTGCTTAAATTGGTAAGCAACTATAGAAGTTAACAAAGGCGGCTTTTCTATTAAATAAAATCGGATAAATCAACATGAATTTGCATGAATACCAAGGCAAACAGTTATTCAAAGAATACGGTTTGCCAGTATCTGAAGGATACGCTGCTGATACTCCAGAAGCTGCTGTTGAAGCTGCAGACCGCATTGGCGGAACTGAGTGGGTAGTTAAGTGTCAAGTACACGCAGGCGGTCGCGGTAAAGCGGGCGGCGTTAAACTAGTAAAAGAAAAGTCAGAGATAAAAGCATTTGCTGAAAACTGGCTTGGTAAAAATCTAGTTACTTACCAAACAGATGAAAATGGTCAGCCAGTTAGTCGTATCTTGGTTGAGTCATGCACTGACATCGCACAAGAGCTATATCTTGGCGCTGTAGTTGATAGAACATCTCGCCGTATCGTATTCATGGCATCTACCGAAGGTGGTGTTGAAATTGAAACGGTTGCTGAAGAGACACCAGAAAAGATTCTTAAAGCAGAAGTTGATCCACTTGTAGGTGCTCAACCTTTTCAAGCTCGCGAAATCGCATTCAAGCTTGGTTTGACAGGTGTTCAGGTTCGTCAGTTCACAAACATCTTTATGGGCTTAGCCAAGATGTTTGAAGATTTAGACCTAGCGCTAATTGAAATCAACCCTCTAGTGATTAAAGAAGATGGTGACTTGCACTGTCTTGACGCTAAGTTGGGCGTAGATAGCAACGCGTTATATCGTCAAAAGAAAGTTGCAGAGATGAACGATCCGTCACAAGAAGACGCTCGTGAAGCTCATGCTGCGAAATTTGAATTAAACTATGTTGCACTAGACGGTAACGTAGGTTGTATGGTTAACGGCGCTGGCTTAGCAATGGGTACTATGGACATCGTAAACTTACACGGTGGTAGCCCAGCTAACTTCCTAGACGTTGGTGGCGGTGCAACTAAAGAGCGTGTAGCAGAAGCGTTTAAGATCATTCTTTCTGACAGCAATGTTAAAGCAGTGCTAGTGAACATCTTTGGTGGAATTGTACGTTGTGACATGATTGCTGAAGGTATCATTGGTGCGGTTAAAGAAGTCGGTGTAAATGTACCAGTCGTTGTTCGTTTAGAAGGTACGAATGCTGAATTAGGCCGCGAAGTACTTGCTGGTTCTGGTTTAGATATTATCGCTGCAGAATCACTTACAGATGCTGCTCAAAAAGTTGTTGCTGCTGCGGAGGGCAAATAATGTCAGTATTAATTAATAAAGACACCAAAGTTATCTGCCAAGGTTTCACTGGCGGTCAAGGTACGTTCCATTCTGAGCAAGCAATTGCATATGGCACAAAAATGGTTGGTGGTGTTACACCAGGCAAAGGCGGCACAGAGCATTTAGGTCTTCCAGTGTTTAACACTGTAAGAGAAGCGGTAGAAGCAACTGGTGCAACAGCATCAGTGATCTACGTACCAGCTGCTTTCTGTAAAGATTCTATCGTTGAAGCGGTTGATGCAGGTATCGAATTGGTAGTTTGTATTACCGAAGGTATCCCTACGATCGATATGCTTTACGTGAAAGAATACGTAAATCAGAAGGGCGCTCGTATGATCGGTCCTAACTGCCCAGGTGTTATCACTCCAGGCGAATGTAAAATTGGCATCATGCCAGGTCACATTCATAAGCCAGGCAAAGTAGGCATCGTATCTCGTTCAGGTACTTTGACTTATGAAGCCGTTAAGCAAACTACTGACGAAGGTTTCGGTCAGTCTTCTTGTGTTGGTATTGGTGGTGACCCGATCCCTGGTTCTAACTTCATCGATATTCTTAAGTTGTTCCAAGAAGATCCAGAGACAGAAGCAATCGTGATGATTGGTGAAATCGGTGGAACCGCAGAAGAAGAAGCGGCTGCGTTTATCAAAGAAAACGTAACTAAGCCGGTTGTTTCTTACATTGCTGGTGTTACTGCTCCTGCTGGTAAGCGTATGGGTCATGCTGGTGCGATTATCGCTGGCGGTAAAGGTACAGCTGATGAGAAATTTAAAGCATTAGAAGCGGCGGGTGTTAAAACTGTTCGTTCTCTTGCTGACATCGGTAAAGGCTTACGCGAAATTACTGGTTGGTAATGAGCTAGCGCTTCGGTGCACTCAGATACAGTCAATTGAAACCGATAAGATGAAAGTCTTGTCGGTTTTTTTGTGTTTGAGTGATCTAAACCTTCATAAACCTAATTGTTTTTCAATTTTGTTAATCATTTTCACTGCTTTATCCTTTTATCTTCTCATATTTAATACTCTCAATTTCAAACTTGCTAATTAGATAAAGTACAATATATTCATGTATTTAAGCTTAATTTAGAGTGGCTTTTCGACACTGAAATGTTAATGGAATGTTTTTGATATGCGTTGAATACGTATGCAGTTATTTGTCTTTATGTTGGCGCTCAGATTACTATTCACGCGTCTGAATAAACAAAAGTGTAATGGAATATTTACATTTAAAATACAAACACACATAGGGACACACTAATGAGAACGTTTAAACCCAGCCTAATTAAGCTCGCGCTTATCAGCAGCGGCATGGCTTTCAGTCTTTCTTCAATTGCAGCGCAAGAAGCACCTGTTGCAGATGAAGAAGAGCTTGTCGAAGTTATCGAAATAACCGGTATCCGTGCTAGCTTGCAGAAAGCACAGTCTATCAAAATGACTGAGTCTTCAATTGTTGAAGTTGTGACAGCAGAAGATATCGGTAAGCTACCGGATTCCAGTATTGCTGAATCAATTGCACGCTTACCGGGTATTGCGGCGCAGCGACTAGATGGTCGTGCTAGCTCTATTTCAATTCGTGGCTTGGGTGAAAACTTTAGTTCTGCAACGTTTAATGGTCGTGAGCAAGTATCTTTGGGTGATAACCGCGGTGTGGAATTTGATGTTTATCCATCAGAAATTATGAGCGAAGTTGTTGTTTACAAGACACCAGAATCGACACTCATCACACAAGGTATTGGCGGCACGATTGATATGCGTACTGTTAAGCCTCTCGCGTTTGGTAAAGAAAGTTTATCGTTTACCTTGCGTGGTGAACAAAACGATATCGGTGCGCTTAACCCAGATGGCGAAGATACTGGCGTACGTGGCAGTGTTTCATATATCAATCAGTTTGCTGATGACACTGTGGGTATTGCCTTAGCTTATGCCCATATGAGCTCTCCAAATAACGAAGAGCGTTTTAATACTTGGGGCTATCCAGACGGGGTAGTAGGCGGGTTTAAACCTTTCGTTCGTTCTGCTGAATTGACTCGTGACACCCTTATGGGCGTGTTAGAGATTGCGCCAAGTGATGATCTACAGATTAACATCGATGCCTTATATATCGATTTTAAAGACGATCAAGTGCTTCGTGGTCCAGAAATTCCAGCTGCATGGGGTGATGCAGGGATTACCGTAACCGATACTGTTGATGGTTTTGCCAGAACAGGCACTATTGGTTCTGATGGTTCTCCAGTGGGCGCTGTTATTCGTAACGACGTTACGGTTCGTGAAGCCGATCTTTTCGCACTAGGTGCAAACATAGAATACGCACTTAGTGATAATCTGGTGCTTGAACTAGACGCGTCTTACTCAAAAGTTGACCGTCAAACATGGTCTTTAGAAACGTATGCTGGCTCTGGTCGCGGTCCAAACGATCGTCAGCCTGAAACCATCGACTTTACATTGTTTGATGGCAATACTAATGTCGATTTTGATCCTGACTTAAACTACGGCGATGCAAGTGTTATTCAATTAGGTAACCCGCAAGGTTGGGGATGGGGTAACCTCATCGATCCTAATAGTGACAATGACCAAGATGGTTTCATCAACACACCAACAGTGGAAGATGAGCTGACTACATTAAAAGCGGCAGCGAAGTATGTCTTCGACGAGGGTATCGTTTCAAGTATCGACTTCGGTATGAATTTCAGCGATCGCACAAAAGAACGTGTTGATACTGGCGTATTCTTAACATTACCAGGTGCAATTGACGCCCTTGGTAACGTTATTCCAGGTTATCGTTTGCCTATCCCTGACGAATATCGTTTACCAAATGTTTCTTTAGACTTTATCGGTTTCGGCGAGCAGGTTGCTTTTGATTCTTTCCGCTTCTGGCAAGATGGAAACTACTTAGAGTTTGATTCAGCGATTACTGATCCAGGTCGTGCCCAGAACACATGGGTTGTTAACGAAGAAGCATTAACATTCTTTGTAAAAGCTAACTTAGATATGGAAATTGGTAACATTCCTGTTCGTGGTAATGTGGGTGTTCAGGTTGTTCAACTTGACCAAAGTTCGACGGGTAGTTCATCTCGACGTTTAGCTGATAGAACCTTAGATATTCAACCAACGACTGGCGGTGACAAGTACACTGAAGTATTGCCAAGTATTAACCTGATCGCCGATGTCGCTGACGATCAATTGGTTCGTGTGGGTATTGCAAGAACGATGTCTCGCTCACGTATGGACCGCATGAACGCAAGTTCTGGTGACTTATCTTACAGTGAGCAAACGAATATTTGGTCGGGAAGTGTAGCAAACCCACAACTTAGACCAATCATGGCAGACCAGTTTGATATTACCTATGAGAACTATTTCCATGATGAAGGTTATGTTGCAGTTGCTTACTTCTACAAAAATTTGTCTGACTGGCAGCAACAAGCAGGGAAATTGGTTGATACATCAGATTTAACACCGCCTGACGGACAGCCTGTGGCACCATTTGGCGTATTAAACTCGTGGAATAACCTTGGTGAAGGCCACGTTTCTGGTCTTGAGTTGAGCCTTTCACTTAGCGGCGCAATGTTTAGCGAAAGCTTAGAAGGCTTTGGTGGTATTTTCTCTGCAACGTTCTTAGATAGTGAGCTTGATTATACAGTTGAAGTGCCCGCAAATTTGGATGGCGATGTGACAACGCTAGAGTTTAGTGACCCAGTACCAGGTTTGTCTGAAGAAGTGTTTAATGCAACTGTGTATTATGAAAAATCAGGCTTCCAAGCACGTGTTAGCTGGAGAAGTCGCTCTGATTTCTTAGGCGAAGTAGCAGGCTTGAGCTTGGTTAGACAGCCAGTGAATGTTCAAGGAAGCGATCTGGTCGATGCTCAAATCTCATATGATTTTAGCGAATCTGGCATCGAAAGCCTTGATGGTTTAACTATCAGCCTACAAGCACAGAACTTAACTGATGAAGAGTTTGTCACTGAGCACAGTGCCTCAGATGACACTTCATTAGATATCAGAGATGTGCAACGCTTTGGTCGTAACTACTTGCTTGGTTTGAGCTATAAGTTCTAATCAATCTGTAGTTTACAGAGATATACACTGAAGCATTCAATGCTATGATAAGAACCACTTCTTCGGAAGTGGTTCTTTGTTTAAGCATCAGATAAGTCATTAGCAATAGAGAAGTAAATTCATGAAAATAGTAGTCGTTGGCGGCGGTTCCTCAGGGTGGATGACAGCGAGCATGTTATCCCGTCTAATCGGTAAACAGCATGAGATTACTCTAGTTGAGTCTGAAGAAGTTGGCACAGTAGGAGTGGGCGAGGCTACTATACCACCCATTGCTTACTTTAATAAGGTGCTGGGAATTAATGAAGCTGAATTTGTTAATGCAACAAAAGGCACATTCAAACTAGGTATTGAATTTGACGGCTGGCGCGATGCCGAACATTCGTACATGCACGCGTTTGGACGCGTTGGCAAAGACATGGGAATGGCGGGCTTCCACCACACTTGGTTGCGAGGGAAGTCTCTTGGACTTAACACCGATTTCTGGGATTATTCGCTGAATTATCAGGCTGCAAAGAACAACAAATTTGGCTTTTTACAGAAAATTCCAAATACGCAATTACCCGGTTTAGTGCACGCCTATCATTTCGACGCAGGCCTTTATGCAGCTTACTTGCGACAGCTCAGTGAAAAGATGGGTTGTATTAGGGTTGAAGGGTTTATTGATAAGGTAAACCTCGAGCCTATTAGTGGTCATATCCTTAGCCTCAGCTTGAAGTCAGGCGAGGTGATTGAAGGCGATTTCTTCATTGATTGTAGTGGTTTTAAGGCATTGCTGATTGAGGGTGCTCTAAAAACGGGATATGAAGATTGGCGACATTGGCTTCCTTGCGATAGCGCGATGGCGATGCCATGCGAGTCTGTAACCCCCATCAAACCGTATACCAAATCTATTGCTCACAGAGCAGGTTGGCAGTGGAGAATTCCATTACAGCACCGCACCGGCAATGGGGTAGTCTATTCAAGTGAATTCATGAGTGGCGATGAGGCGTCGGCCCATTTGATGAATAATGTTGATGGTCGAGCATTGGGTGAGCCGCGTCCGATAAAGTTCACTACTGGTCGCCGAGTTAAACAGTGGCATAAAAACTGTGTCGCAATTGGCCTCTCTTCTGGCTTTTTAGAGCCATTGGAATCGACTAGCTTACATTTAGTTCAAAGCGCTATCGTGCGTTTGGTTAAGTTGTTCCCGCAACAGGAAATTAATCAAGCTAACGTTGACGAATACAATCGCCAATCGCAAATCGAGTTCGAGCGCATTCGCGATTTTATTATTCTTCATTACAAGCTTAATAACCGCACAGAGCCATTTTGGCAACGAATGAAAGCCATGGAAATACCAGATACTCTGCAACAAAAAATGACACTTTTTAAAGAGACTGGGAGTATTTTCCGAGAACAAGATGAATTATTTACCGAAGCCGCATGGCAACAAGTTATGATTGGCCAAGGTATCGAGCCGAAGTCTTATCACACCTTAGCTGATTCTCTAAGTGATGAACAAGCCTCAGAGCTTCTGCAAAACTTGAGTGCAATCATGCAAGGAACAGCCGCAAAACTGCCTAGTCACAATGATTTCCTTTCGGCATTCAAGCCGTAAATCACAGAAAAACGCTTCATTTTTGTAATGAATAAAGTACATGAGTGAAGCGTGTAAGCCCTTTCATTAGGTGTTCCCTGCATAAATGCACGAAGTGTTAACAAAAGTAAGGTTAACGAAACGTAAAGTGTAGATATCGCTGAATCTTAATTAACCAACTGAATTTTATGTATAAAATATTTAATTTAGGTTCGTGTTGATAAAAAAATTATCTCATTTAGGTATTAAATGTTAAGTGAATGTTATGAATACGTATGCACAAAATGTCAAATAGAGTAGCAAAAATGTAACATTTGTCTCGAGTATAAATAGGCGTTCTTGCATGCTCTGTTTGAACAATCGTGTGAGTTGCAAACAAAAACGCCAACTACAACACCAATGGGACACAACTATGAATAAATTCAAACCCAGCTTGATTACTGCGGCACTTGTTGCCAGCGGAATGATGTTTGGTAGTTTGCCATTGTATGCGCAAGAAGACAGTGAAGAGCAATCTTCTAGTCAAGAAGCGCAAGATACAATAGAGAAGATTGAGGTACGTGGTTACAGTACTAGTTTGATAAAGTCTCTGAATCAAAAACGGTTCAGTGATACGGTATCAGAACAAATCTCGGCAGATGATCTAGGCGGCTTACCGGATGTTTCTATGGCGGATGCATTAACACGTCTACCCGGTATTTCAGCAGTAAGAACCGGGGGGCAAGCTGCGGAAATTAACATTCGTGGTTTGGCCGGCGATTTTGTTTTCTCTACCTTAAATGGCAGAGAGCAAGTATCAACGAGCGGTAGTCGTTCCATTGAGTTTGACCAATACCCTTCAGAATTAATTAGTAGCGCAGCTGTTTATAAGTCGCCAAAGGCGTCTTTGATTGAAGGCGGCGTTGCTGGAACAGTAGAACTCACTACGGCAAGCCCTCTGTCAAATAGCGAAACGCATACCTTTAATGCAAATATTCGCGGCATGTATAATGACCGAGCGAGTGAAGTAGCAGATGCAGATGAGTTTGGCTCGCGGATTAGCTTCTCTTATCAAGGTAAATTCTTAGAAGATACATTAGGTGTAGCCTTAGGTTATGCTCGCTTGTATCAGCCAAGTGTTTCAACTCAATTTATTGGTTTGTCATATAGTCGTGAAAAAGACGTCGATTTTCTTGATGGTGACGTTGAAAATCTCAACCCAGATTTAGCGCCAGAAGGCCAATGTGGGGAATGTGAAAGGATCAGTGAAGGTTTCGAGCTACAACACAAAGGTGGTGGCGAAACGCGAAATGGTTATATGGCGGCGCTTGAATGGGCACCAACCGATAATTTTGTATTAAAAGCCGACGCGTTCTTATCAAAATTTGATTCAGAAGAATTTGCTCGCGGATTTCGTGTCAAATTAGAAGCGCCGAATGTCACTATCGCTAACCCGACAGTGGTGGACAACGATGTCATCGGTGGGACTTTCCAACGTGTACCTGATCAAAACACACGAGTTGAGTTGGTAAACGACGATAACCAAGATTTCGACAGAGTCAAAAGCCTTGGTATTAATGCAGCGTGGGAAATATCAGATGATTGGTCAATGAGCTTTGATATTGCGCATTCATCTGCCGAAAGTGATTTCAGAAACGGTCTACTTTGGTCGCTTGTTGCTGAGGATGCTAACGCTGCACTGCCAAACTTAGACGAAAATATTTCGATTAGTTATTTGTTGAATGGTTTGGACCTACCTGATTTAGGCTTTAACCAAGCAGACGACTTTATTGATTTGAATAAAGTATTGGTCTCTAAATATGGCATCTATCCATTCCAAAACTCAGATGAGCTAGATGCATACCGTCTTGATTTTCAATATGTCCTAGATAATGACTGGGTACGCAGTATTGAATTTGGTGCACGTTATTCTGACCGTGAATACAGTAATGACCGCTCAGTATTTGAGTACGGTTCAGATTCAGGCTTTTCAAGAAGCCAGCCACCATTGCGCTTAACTGAAGATATGGTGACGGTAGTTAATTGGGAAGGCGAATTTTCATATTTCCCAAGCTACTTAGCAATTGATTTAGATAAAGCACTCGATGCATGGTTCCCAGGTGGCGTACCACAGCCTGTGCAAAGTTGGGGCGGATTCTCTGGGGTACTTAATCCACCAGAAGGCGACCCAATTGGTGATACCTCATGGTCAGTACTGCAAAGCGGTAAAGTATTCGAAGAAGTCACGTCAGCTTATGTGATGGCGAATTTGGATATGGAACTAGCAGGCATCCCAGTTACAGGTAATGTGGGTGTGCGCATGGTTGATACTAAACAGGCATCTACTTTCCTACAGAATGTTGGGGGAGATCCTACCGCTGGCGCGCAAATCATTGTTGATGATGTGGGTTTTGCAGTTGATACTTTCCGTCCAGTTATCCTAGAAGATACATACACTGATTACCTTCCGTCACTTAACTTGACCTTTAGACTGAGCAGTAACCAACAAGTGCGTTTTGCTGCTGCGAAGGTGATGGGGAGAGCCCCAATCAATGAAATGTTCGCTAACGCGGGTGCAACAATATCTGAACCGTTCGCGAGCCAAAATATTGATACAGGCGAAATCACAGTTATTGGTGAAGCAAGATTAAATGGCCAAAGTGATAACAGCCCGTATTTACGTCCGTTCTATGCAAATCAGTACGACATATCTTACGAGCATTACTTCAACGACACAGATGGCGCATTTGTTGCGGCTCTTTATTACAAAGACATTCAGTCTTTTGTTGACCGCAGCACAATAGACCCTTACGACTTTGCTGGCAATGGTTTTGTTGTACCTACAGAAATTGAAGTACCTGTCTTTACAGATGAGGAAGATTCACAGCCTGTTCTTGATGAACTAGGTGAGCAACTGACTGTTACCGTTCCTACCGTAAATGGTTCGTACACGACCTTCGAGAATAATGCGCGAGGTGGTTATATTCGCGGTATTGAACTCTCATACACTGAAATTTATAGCAACTTACCGGGTCTTTGGTCTGGTTTAGGTGTCAGCGCAAGTTACTCTTACACTGAAACTGAAATTGTTCGCAGAGCAAGTGCTAGCGATGGCATCTATACAGCAGAATTACCAGGATTAAGTAAGCAGGTATTGGCAGGAACTGTGTTCTGGGAAAATGAAGGTTTCGAAACACGAGTTAGTGCTCGTTATAGAGACCCGTTTGTGTCCAAGCAAGTGTCGGTAAATGATGAAGTGGTTAACTTCGATTCGGAATTGGTTATTGACTACCAAGCGAGTTATGAAGTAACCGACAATTTAGGTGTTTTATTCCAAGTTAATAACCTCACAGATGCGCCAACCAAGAGTTACTTTGGCAGTGAAGCTCGCACAGGAACCATTCAGTACTTCGGTACACAATACTTCTTGGGGCTAACGTATTCACTATGAGATTAATTAACTTTATGTCTTTGTTGTTACGCAACAAAGGCCGCAACACAAATATGACATTGGAGCGTAAAGCTATGTTTAGTCGTAAAAGTATCATTAGCTACTCTGCTATATTACTTTCAATCTTTGTATTGTCAGGATGTGGCGGTTCAGAAGTGGAGTCGGGGCAGGTTGCACTAACTTGTTCAGTTCCCAATATTCCCAATTCGGATGCAACAGCCTGCGTTCCGCCACCACCTATCAGTTGTCCAGCACCTACTGTGCCAAATGACACAAACGATGCCTGTGTGGTTGGTTTCAATTCAAGCTTGCCGGATCCGGTCGTGTTCCCAGGTGTTGACCAAGCAGTATTGTATTACAACCGTATAGCGGTTGATGCTGACAACAGTGCTGGCGATCCCGCTTATGAAGGCTATCGCTTGCATACTTGGAGCAACGATGCGTGTGATGCATATGCGGATGCAGATACTGCATGGGAAGATGGCCGTATACATGACGGTATCGATCCGACCTATGGTGCTTACTGGGTATTAGATTTAAAACCCGGTTACGCTGCAACACCAGGCGCATGTCATAACTTCATTATTCACATCGGTACTGACGATGCTGGTAAAGAATTGGGTGGTGGCGACTTTAAAGGTCCATTGCAACAACCAGATGATGAGCGTTTTGCTCGTATGAACTTTACGTTCTCTGGTGTACCCACTATCTATGAATTCCCTATTGATTCACTAGGTGAGCAACCCGTATCGATAGATGGTGTGCAAGCGCACTGGCTTGATGCGTCCACATTACTTTGGGATGTCGATTTTGCGGTAGTTGACTCTGTGAAGCTTCACTATTCAGCTGACGCTAGCTTAGAAGTGACTTTAGAAGATGGCTTGAATGGCACAGTAGCTGATTTGACCGAAGTCGATTTAACAGATGAACAACAGGCGATTGCTCCGCATCTTTCAAGCTTACCGGCTTTTGCAGGTGAGTGGACTGTCGATGACGCAAAAGCCGTCTTGAAAACTCAGGCTGTTTTAGGTGCTTATAATGACGAAGGTAAATTAGTTGCAGCGACACGCATCCAAATTCCGAATGTGTTAGACCAACTATACACTGTCGGTGAGAACGATGCCGATGAGGCTGTCCTTGGACCGGTTTATACCGACTCTGGTATTGAAGCTCGAGTGTGGGCACCGACTGCGTCAAATGTTGCATTGAAACTTTATGGCGAAGACAAACGTTTGATTTCAACGAATGCAATGGCATATGACGATACTAACGGTATTTGGACTTATGCTGGTTCGATGGATATAGACAGACAACTATACCGTTACGAAGTGACTGTTTATCATCCTGAAAGCGAAGAAATTGAAGTGTTAGACGTGACTGACCCTTACTCAGTGAGTTTGGCTATGAATGGTCGCTTCTCACAGTTTGTTAATTTGTTGGATGAAGATCTGAAACCGGAAGGTTGGGATACACATACTATTCCATCAATTCAGGATCCTGAAGATGCGGTTTTATATGAAGGCCATATACGCGACTTCAGTGCATTGGATGAGTCTACAAGTGAAGTAAATCGCGGTAAGTATATGGCGTTTACAGAAAAAGACTCTGCACCTATGCAGCATTTAGCTACCTTGGCAGAGAAAGGCTTAACTCACTTCCACATGTTGCCTGCGAATGATATTGCAACAATTAACGAAGATGAAACTAAGGTTGTTGATTTCTCTAGCACGGTCCAAGACGTGTGTGCTATTAAACCAACTGCAGAAGTATGCCAAGACAATACGCCTCGCGATATCACAATTGGTGAATTGTATAACAGCTTTAGCGTGTTATCAGAGCCAGGTGCTGCACAAGCATTAGCTCAACAATTGCGTGACATTGACCAGTTTAACTGGGGTTATGATCCTAAGCATTTCAATACGCCAGAAGGAAGCTACTCTTCTAATCCAGATGGTGTAGCGCGTATTATTGAAATGAGAGCAATGAATCAGTCACTACATGAGATTGGTTTGCGAGTAGTACTTGATGTGGTTTATAACCATACAAACGCATCAGGTTTGTTTGAAAACTCAGTCTTCGATAAAGTTGTCCCTGGTTATTACCATCGTTATGAAGTTGATTCAGGCGCGATCGTTCGTGAGACTTGCTGTGACGATACGGAACCACGCAACCGTATGATGGAAAAGTTCATGGAAGATTCACTTCTACTTTGGACTGAACATTATAAGTTTGATGGTTTCCGTTTCGACATTATGAGTCAAGCGACCAAACAAACCATGGTTGACTTGTATGCAAAAGTTCGTGAGTTAGATGAAGATAACTATTTCTACGGAGAAGGTTGGACGCGTCAAGACCGTGGCTATGAGCAAGCAAATCAAATTAACATGGCCGGCACTGAAATTGGCACGTTCAATGACAGAACTCGCGAAGGTATTCGTCGCGCTAACATTTTCTACAATGGCACTAACAATAGCCGTTTAGGCGCTGATGGCGAGATGAGCCTAGCTGCTGCTATGAGTGACCAAGACATCGTGAAAATGTCGATGGCGGGCACATTGACTGACTTTGTTCTTGAAACGTCTGGAGGCAATGCCACTGAAACGAGTTCGTTAGGTGGATATGCTTTAGATCCAGCAGATATCGTTAACTATGTGTCAAAACATGATAATGAATCACTTTGGGATCAATATAGCTACAACTTACCTCGTGACTTAACCCTTGAAGAACGTATCCGTGCACAAAACATTGGTATTGGTATTCCAATGCTGTCGCAAGGTCTACCATTCTTGCAAATGGGTGGTGACTTCTTGCGTTCTAAATCAATGGACAGAAACACGTATGATTCTGGTGATTGGTTTAGCCGTATCGATTTCACATACGCAACAAACAACTGGAATGTAGGTCTGCCGTTGGCAGAGGATAATGAAAGCATGTGGGATACTATTTCTACATTCATGTTCTCTCCTGAGCGCGCTGCAACAATGACAGACATCGAGTTTGCTGCTCAGGTTTTCCAAGAATACTTGAGTATTCGTACCGACAGTAAGTTATTTCGCTTAACAACAGCTGAAGACATTAAGCAACGCCTTGGTTTCCATAACATTGGTGCGCGTCAGCAACAAGGCTTGATTGTCATGAGCCTAGATGACGGTATTACGCCCGACAGTGATGTTATGTTGGAAGACTTAGATCCGATGTACGATGCAATCGCGGTTGTTATCAATACAGGGTATGAAGAAAAATCAATTGAAGTCTTAACGGCTACTGGTTTTGAACTTCACACTATTCTAGCTAACTCTGTTGACCCAACTATTCGTGGCGCCTCGTTTACTGAAGGTGCTGATGAATCAGGCAATGGTACGTTCACAGTGCCGGCTTTAAGCATGGCAGTATTCGTTAAGAATCAAGGAATGGAGCGTGGTTACGGTTTATCAGCGTTTGCAACGTCAGGTGCGCCTGATGTGGTGCCTTACGGCGATACAACGGTGTTGCTGCGTGGTTCTATGAATGGCTGGGGCGATACTACTGCCTTCGATTACAAAGGTGATGGCGTTTACGAAGTCGCATTTGAGTTGGTGGGTGATACAAGCTATGCATTCAAAATAGCTGATGCAGACTGGAGTGCTATAAACTTAGGTAATACAGATGAGCCAGTTGTTGTTGAAGGCGAAGCGAAAACCTTAGTTCCAGGTGGTGATAACCTGAGCTTTACGCCAAGTGTTGATGCAACTTACGTATTTAGCGTTGATGCAAGTGATACAGATGCACCTGTACTGACTATCGTTAACGAAGAGCCTTATGTTGGTAACCCAATATACCTTCGTGGTGGTATGAACGGTTGGGGCTTAGACGATGAGTTCAACTACGATGGTGGTCGTTTGTACTCTGTTGCTGTGAACTTGGGTGCTGAAGAGTATCAGTTTAAAGTTGCTAACGAAGGCTGGGCCGGTCCAAACCTAGGTGCATTTAGTGAAGATGATCTTGATGACACTGTGATTTTGGGTCAAAACACTTTCTTGACCGAGAATGGTTCCAATGTGTTCATTAACGTCGAAGAAGCGGGTGATTATGTGTTTATCTTTGATAGCACAGACTTAGATGCACCTAAAATTCGCGTTTTCGCTGAGAATTTCTTCGGAGCAAATACCGTATTTGTTCGCGGCAGCATGAATGGCTGGAGTGAAGATAATGCCTTGGTTTACGAAGGAGATGGCGTATACACAGTGAATATCGACCTAGATGGGAACGATGTTAACTTCAAGGTTGCGACATCAGACTGGTCTACTGTTAACTTGGGAGCGACTTCTGATGAAGAAGCAGCGGTGACGCTAGGCGAAGCAAAAGTACTATTCCAAGATGGAAATAGCGCTAACTTAACGCTGAGTGCACCAGCTGCAGGTACCTATCAATTTAAAGTTGAAGGCCCTGATGCAACAGCACCAAAAGTGACGGTAACTGCCGTAGAATAAAAGTTTCCCCAAAACTTTTACTATCAAAAACCAGCGCTTGCGCTGGTTTTTTTATTGTAAATTTTGCCAAAAGTGGAAGCTGAAAAACAAAAAATAAACCAACATCAAGCCCTCTAATACTTCTCAATTAATAATGGTGCTTGGTGTTATCTTTGAAAATTCTCTTTAATAGTATTTCTGATCATTTGTTCTTTTGTGGAGTTTTCATGTCTGTCAGTTTTATTGATGCGCCTATTCCCGATGACGGTAACTTACAGTCGGTAGCCGAGGGGATATATTGGTTGCGAATGCCACTCCCATTCGACTTAGATCATATTAACCTTTACCTGCTGGATGATGGTGATCACTACGCGCTTATTGATACAGGCATTGGCACAACGCGAGTTGAGGAACTCTGGGAAACGCTCTTAGCGAAGCTAGATAAAGGGATTAGTAAAGTTATTGTGACTCATATGCACCCCGACCATATTGGTATGGCTGGTTATTTAGTCGAAAAATTTCGAGTACCTTTATACATGAGTCACTCAGAGTACTTTGTCGGTAGGGCGCTTTCTGCAGGAAGTCGAGGAGCATCTGATTGGCAAGACGACGAGTATCTAAGGCGTTGTGGCATGTCTTCGGAGTACATTTCGACTGCCAGTGAGAATCGTAAAAAGAATAAAGGGGTAGGTCAGGTCATCCGTCCAATACCACTGCAGTTTGAACGCTTGCAGGAAGGTGATGTGTTGAGACTAGGTGATGACAATTGGCAAGTCATTATTGGGCGAGGCCATTCACCTGAACACGTTTGCTTATATAATGAAAAGCGTGAAATATTGATATCGGGCGACCACGTTTTACCGGGTATATCCCCTAATATTGGGGTTTACAGCACAGAGCCAAACGCAAACTCATTGTTGCAATACCTCACTACTTTACCGCAGTTTTTGAACTTAGCAGAAAACACCTTGGTTTTACCGTCACACAAACAACCCTTTCATGGCTTGCATACTAGAGTAGAGGAACTGTTAGTGCATCATCAGGTGCACTTACAGAATTTAAGGCAATTTTGCCGTGATGAAAAAACAGTGGAAGAGTGTCTTCCTGTATTATTCAAACGTGAACTCAATCCCCACAATCTATTTTTCGCAATCGCGGAAGCTTTATCACATCTGAATTATTTGTACTTTGCAGATGAATTTTCAAGAACAGTAGACGAGCAGGGGCGTTTTGTTTTTAAGATAAAGTAAGCGCCATAAATAGCTAGTATGCATTTCTCTATCAGACTGTTAAAGCTTGAGCCCGAATAAAAAATAGAGAAGAGAACAAATGTTCGGCACATGCTAGCAAGCGTGTGCTTATTTTACATCTTAAGTCTATCGAATGGACTTGTGTCACTCGCGAATCGCTCGCCAATCACATGTGTGTACATCTCAGTCGTTCTGATATCACTGTGCCCCATTAATTCCTGCAAGGTTCTGATATCGGCGCCAGCTCTCAACATTTCAGTAGCAAAAGAGTGACGAAAGGTGTGCGCGCTGACTTTTTTATTCACTTTCGAGGCAATGACTGCTTTCCTTAATTGTTTGCTAAATGAAGTAGCGTGTAAATGATGTCGACATACATACCCATCGTAAGGGTGGATGCAACGAGTAGTTGATACAAAAACATATTGCCATTTGAGGTCTCGGAGTGATTGGCTGTACTTCTTATGCAGACTCGGTGGAAGCGATGTATCTCCATAATTCTCAGCCAAGTCTTTCTGATGTATCTTCTCAACTCTAGCTATTTGGGTTTTGAGAGGCTCAATTAAACTCTTAGGTAAAATTGATATTCTGTCTTTTTGACCTTTTCCCCTAAATATAAAAATACTGTTGTTATCAAAATCGATATCTTTCACTCGCAAACTTAATGCTTCATTTATTCTTAAACCAGCCCCATATAAAATCCCAGCTATTAATAAATGCACCCCTTTTAAGTGCCCTAAAACCTTAATTACTTCGTTTGTTGACATTACGCTGGGCAAGCTTTTAGGTTTTTTGCTATATCCAAAATCTAATTCTCCAAGGTCGATATTCAAGAACTTCTTATATAAAAAGACAAGGGCACATAACGCTTGGTTTTGTGTAGAGGCACTAACCTTTTCGATATTTGCCAAATGTGTTAAGTACATAGATATCTCTTTACTATCTAGTGATGAAGGGTGTTTATAACTATGAAACCGAATAAAACTTTTTATCCAATAAATATAAGCCTTTTCTGTTTTTAGACTATAGCGCTTAGTACGCATAAACTGCCTAACTTCACCAATAAACTTTGACACAAAAAACTCCATTTCTTTTGTTCCAAACCTAGACGCACTAACAGGTAAGATGTCTTCTATTGCTGTTTTGTTCTACTCAACAAACTGATTTTTCGAACAAAAATTAATAACCAAAAGAAATAAAAGGAAAACCTACTATTCTTCAAAGTATGGATAAAACCGCAGATACTTTTGAAAATTGATTAGACAAACTAAGCTCAAGCGTTGTATAACCAAGGATATTATATTTTAAGAAAGACATGATCTACGGACCTTTGGTACTTATCGTGGATTCTGTCTAATGAAT